>CBDUOT010000057.1:0-21011 GCA_965368915.1 uncultured Rhodobacterales bacterium
TGCGTTCCGCACGGCGCAACGCCGGTCGAAAAGCGCGCGATCCGTCAGTCGGTCCTGTCCGCCGGCGCCCGGCGCGCCGGGCTGATCGCCGAACCCATTGCCGCGGCGATCGGGGCCGGCATGCCGATCACCGATCCGACCGGTTCCATGGTCGTCGATATCGGCGGCGGCACGACCGAGGTTGCCGTGCTGTCGCTTGGCGACATCGTCTATGCGCGTTCGGTGCGCGTCGGTGGCGACCGGATGGACGAAGCGATCATCTCGCACCTTCGCCGCCAGCAGAACCTGCTGATCGGGGAAAGCACCGCCGAGCGCATCAAGACCTCCATCGGAACCGCCCGCATGCCGGATGACGGGCGTGGCGCGTCAATGCAGATCCGCGGCCGCGACCTGCTGAACGGCGTGCCGAAAGAAACCGAGATCAACCAGGCCCAGGTCGCCGAGGCGCTGGCCGAGCCCGTCCAGCAAATCTGCGAGGCGGTGATGATCGCGCTTGAAGCGACCCCGCCCGATCTTGCCGCGGATATCGTCGACCGGGGCGTCATGCTCACCGGCGGCGGCGCGCTTCTGGGCGAGCTGGATCTGGCGCTGCGCGAGCAGACGGGTCTATCGATTTCGATCGCCGACCAGTCGATGAGCTGCGTGGCTCTTGGCACGGGCAAGGCGCTGGAATACGAAAAACAGCTCCGTCATGTGATAGATTACGACAGCTGAGCCCTAAGCCCAGCGCCCCGAACACGAGGCCGTCGTGGCACGAGACCGCAAAGCTGACGTCGACTACAAGAGTCCGGTACGCCGCATCCTGATTGCGGTGCTCATCGTCTTCCTGACGGCGATCTTTCTTGTCTGGCGCATCGACAGCCCTCGTGTGGAACGTTTCCGCGCCGCCTTCATCGACCGCGTCGTGCCCAACATGGATTGGGCGATGGTGCCCGTGACCAAGCTCGTGGACATGGTCAAAGGCTTCCAGTCCTATGCGAGCCTTTACGATCAGAACCAGGAACTGCGCCGCGAGTTGCAGCAGATGAAGTCATGGAAGGAAGCCGCGGTTCAACTCGAACAGCAGAACGCAAAGCTTCTGGCGCAGAATCAGGTGCGTCTCGATCCGAAGCTGACTTCGGTCTCGGGTGTGGTGATGGCCGATTCCGGCTCGCCGTTCCGGCAGTCGGTACTTCTCAACGTCGGCGCGCGCGACGGCATCGTCGATGGCTGGGCAACGATGGACGGGCTCGGCCTCGTCGGGCGGATTTCGGGCGTCGGCCAGACGACTGCGCGCGTGATCCTGCTGACCGACAGTTCCAGCCGCATCCCCGTGACCATCCAGCCCTCGGGCCAGAAAGCGATGCTGGTGGGCGACAACAGTGCTGCGCCTCCGGTCGAATTCGTTGAGTCGCCGGAACTTGTGCGTCCGGGCGATCGCGTGATCTCATCCGGCGACGGTGGCGTGTTTCCTGCGGGTCTGCTGGTCGGGCAGGTCGAGCTTGGGACCGATCAACGTCTTAGGGTAAGGCTCTCTGCCGACTACGAGCGCCTTAGCTTCCTGCGGGTCCTGCGCAGCCATCCAGCCGAGCAACTCAAGGAAGCCGGAACCCTTATCGCGCCACTCGAACCGCCACGCGTTGAACCCGAGTTTCCGCCATTGCGCGAGGGCGGCGATGGTTGATCCGATCGTCGCCTCGCGCTTTGCGCACCGTGCCCTTTTCGTGGCGCTCGCGGTCGCGGTTCTTTTCGTGCAACTCCTGCCGCTCGACATGATCCCGGCGCGCTTTCCGGGGCCAGACCTTCTTTTGTGCCTCACGTTCGTCTGGATCCGCAGGCGGCCGGACTACGTGCCCGCCTTTCTCATCGTGTGCGTCTTCCTTCTGGAGGACTTCCTGACGATGCGGCCGCCAGGTCTTTGGCCGCTGATCGTGCTTCTTGGGACAGAATTTCTGCGGTCGCGCGAAGTGACCCTGCGCGATTTGTCGTTTTTGTTCGACTGGGCCATGTCGAGTGCGGTGATCATGGCGATGACGCTGATCCATTGGGCGTGGCTCGCCCTCTTCATCGTGCCGCAGCCGGGCATCGGGCCGACAATTCTGCGTGCCCTCGCAACCATCGCCGCCTATCCTGCTGTCGTTCTGTTCACCCTGTTCGTTATCGGGCTGCGCCGCGCGGCGAAGGGTGAAGTCGATGCATTGGGACACCGGGTATGAAGCGTTCCCCTCGCGACACTCAAGAGAGCTATCGCCGTATCAGCCGGCGGGGGCTGCTTCTGGCCTCGGTCCAAGGCGTTTTCGTCGGCACGCTGGTCTTGCGCATGCGTCATCTGCAGTTGGACCAAGCGGATGAGTTTCGGCTTCTGGCCGAGGAGAACAGCATCAAGATCCGGCTTCTGCCGCCCGCGCGTGGTCTGATACATGACCGCAAGGGCGGGGTGATCGCCGGGAACGAGCAGAACTACCGGATCACGATCACGCGCGAGGATGCCGGCGACACCGACGATGTGCTTGCGCGGCTCGCGCAGCTCGTGCCGCTGTCGGATGAGGATCTGGACCGCACGAAGAAGGAAATTGCGCGACGCAGCCCGACATTGCCGATCACCGTCGCCGATCGGCTGAGCTGGGAAGAGTTCAGCCGCGTGGCGGTCAACGCCCCCGCCCTGCCGGGCGTCACGACCGAGGTCGGTCTATCGCGTTTCTACCCGCTTGGCGGGGACTTCGCGCATGTGCTCGGATATGTCGGACCCGTCAGCGATTACGACCTCTCGAAGCTGGAAAATCCAGACCCGCTGCTGCAGATCCCCCGGTTCCAGATCGGCAAACTCGGGGTAGAGGCGAAAATGGAATCGGAGCTGCGCGGAACCGCCGGCACCAGAAGGATCGAGGTCAGCTCGACCGGCAGAGTCATGCGCGAACTTGGCCGCAAGGAAGGTGACCCGGGCGCGAATGTGCAGCTGACCGTAGACCGGCACCTGCAAAATTACATTCAGGCCCGGCTTGGCGAAGAAAGCGCGGCGGCTGTCGTGATGGATGTTCGCAACGGTGACATCCTCGGGATCAACTCGGCGCCAAGCTTCGATCCGAACCTCTTCGTGCGTGGCATCTCTTCGGCCGACTACCGTGCGCTGACGGAAAACAACCGCCGGCCTCTGGCGGACAAATCGGTGCAGGGCGCCTATCCGCCCGGCTCGACCTTCAAGATGGTCACCGCACTTGCGGCACTTGAGGCGGGCGTGGTCGGCGTCAACGAAACCGTCTACTGCCGCGGCTTCACCGAACTCGGCAATCGACGCTTCCACTGCTGGAAACGCGGGGGTCACGGGCATGTCGCCCTGAACGAAAGCCTGCAGCAGTCCTGCGACGTCTATTACTACGAAGTCGCGCAACGCGTGGGCATCGACAAGCTCGCGCAGATGGCGCGTCGGCTGGGTATCGGCGCACGCTTCGATCTGCCGATGTCGGCCATTTCCGAAGGACTCGCGCCCGACAAGGAGTGGAAGAGAAGCAAGTACGGCAAGGAATGGCTGATCGGCGACACGCTGAACTCCGGGATCGGCCAGGGGTTCGTACTCGCCTCCCCGCTCCAGCTCGCGGTGATGACCGCCCGGATCGCGTCCGGCCTCGCCGTGACGCCGCGCCTCCTGCGCGCCATCGACGGACAGGACGTGCCACTGCCCGAAGTACCCCCACTCGACGTGAACCCGGCGCACCTCGCGGCTGTGCGGCGCGGCATGTTCGACGTGTCGAACTCTCGCCGGGGCACGGCCTACCGCTCGCGGATCGCGGACGAGGCGCTGCGCATGTCGGGCAAGACCGGCACCAGCCAAGTCCGCAACATCACCGCCGCCGAACGGGCGCGCGGCGTCACCAGCAACGAGGATCTGCCGTGGGAACGTCGGGACCACGCGCTCTTCGTTTGCTACGCCCCGTCCGACGCACCCCAAGTCGCGGTTTCGGTCGTCGTGGAACACGGCGGAGGCGGATCGACAGCCGCTGCGCCCATCGCGCGCGACATCATGCTCCAGGCGTTGCACGGCGGCCTCCCGCCACTCACCGCCTATCCCGAAAGCCAGCGCTCGCGCATCGAAGCAGAGCGTGAGCGGCTCAATCTGATCGAGCCGGATGCGCCGCAGGGGGGCAAGTCGCGCGCATGAGTTATCTTGAGTATCACGTCAAGACGGTCCCGACAGGGCTGAAGAAGATCTTCTACGTCAATTGGCCGCTGGTCCTGTTGCTGGCTACCGTCGCCGCGGTCGGATTTCTCATGCTCTATTCCGTCGCCGGCGGCCGGCCGGAAGTTTGGGCGGAACCGCAGATGAAGCGGTTCGCCGTGGGCATCGTCGTCATGCTTCTGATCGGCTTCGTCCCGATCTGGTTCTGGCGGAACATATCGGCGGTCGCATATCTCGGCGCGCTACTGCTTCTGGTCGCGGTCGAATTCTTCGGTTCGATCGGCATGGGCGCGCAGCGCTGGATCGAGCTTGGGCCGCTGCGCCTGCAACCTTCCGAACTGATGAAGGTGGCGCTCGTGATGATGCTCGCGGCCTATTACGATTGGCTGGACATCAAGAAGGTCTCGCATCCGCTATGGGTGCTGATCCCGGTTGCCCTGATCCTTCTGCCGACTTTCCTCGTGCTCAAGCAGCCTGATCTCGGGACGGCCCTGCTGCTGCTCGCGGGCGGCGGGCTCGTGATGTTCCTCGCCGGGGTCAGCCTTTGGTATTTCGGAACGGTCATCGCGCTGTTCGTGGCGCTCGTCTACGGGGTTTTCGAAAGCCGCGGCACGTCATGGCAACTGATCGAGGACTACCAGTTCCGCCGCATCGACACGTTCCTCGATCCCAGCTCCGATCCGCTCGGCGCAGGTTACAACATCACACAGGCGCAGATCGCGCTCGGCTCGGGCGGATGGGCTGGCAAGGGGTTCATGCAAGGCACGCAGTCGCGGCTGAACTTCCTGCCCGAAAAGCACACGGACTTTATCTTCACGACGCTGGCAGAGGAGTTCGGGTTCATCGGTGCGTTTTCCCTTCTCTCGCTCTACGTGCTCATCCTCTTCTTCTGTATCACGTCCGCCCTGTCGAACCGCGACCGCTTCTCGTCGCTTCTGACCTTCGGGGTCGCGGGCACGTTCTTCCTGTTCTTCATCATCAACATGTCGATGGTGACGGGTCTTATCCCGGTTGTCGGCGTACCATTGCCTCTTGTGTCCTACGGCGGGACGGCGATGATCATCCTGCTCGGCGCCTTCGGCCTCGTGCAAAGCGCCCACATCCACAGGCCGAGGTAGACAATGCCCCTGACCGTTCTCTTCGCTGCGCGCGAAGACCGCTGGCCGCCCTATCGCGACCACCTTCCCAAGGCGATTGCCGAGGCCGGAGTGGATGCGCAGGTGGTCCTCGAGGCGAAACCGGATGAGGTCGACTACATCGTCTTCGCTCCGGGCGGAACGATCGAGGATTTCAGGCCCTACACGAATGCGAAAGCGGTCCTGAACCTCTGGGCCGGGGTCGAAAACATCGTGGGAAACCCCACGCTGACCCAGCCGCTTTGCCGCATGGTCGACCCTGCCCTGACCTCGGGCATGGTCGAGTGGGTCACAGGTCACGCATTGCGCCATCACCTCGGTATGGACACCCATATTCTCGGTCAGGACGGGGTCTGGCGCGGCGGCATCGCCCCTCCGCTCGCCAGCGAACGCCCCGTCGCGATCCTCGGCCTCGGCGAACTCGGCAGGGCCTGCGGTCAGGCGCTCGCCGGTTTGGGATTTCCCGTCATGGGCTGGAGCCGAACACCGAAATCCGTGCCGGGGATCGACTGCCATGCAGGGGAGGACGGGCTACGTCATGTCCTGTCGGGGTCCGAGATCCTGATCCTGCTGTTGCCGTTGACCGCAGGGACGGAGAACATCCTGAACGCCGAGCGGATGGCATGGTTGCCCGAGGGCGCTGTGGTCATCAATCCCGGCCGCGGGGCGCTGATCGACGACGAAGCGCTGATTGCAGCGCTGGAGTCAGGTCGGATCGGGCACGCGACTCTCGACGTGTTCCGCGAAGAACCGCTGCCGCCGTCCCACGCGTTCTGGGCGCATCCAAAGGTCACCGTCACGCCGCACATCGCCTCGGAAACGCGGGGGAACAGCGCGTCGTGCATGATCGCCGAAAACATCCGTCGCGGTGAAGCTGGAGAGCCGTTCCTTCACGTCGTCGATCGCAAGCAGGGCTACTGAAGCCTAGCGCAGCTTCGGCGGACGCGTGGGGTCCATGCCGGGCGCGGTCGCCGCGACCTCGCGCACCGGCTGGGCCGGAGGCTCGGGGATATCGAAGCGAAGCGCGACGGGCGCGATCCTGGCAATCGCGGCATCGCCTTCCGGCAGGAACGTCACATCCAGAATGCCCGCTTCAAGTCCCGAAAACGTCACAGCCTCGGCGATGGCCTTGGCCAATGCCGGTTCGTCTTCGGCGCGCGCGCCCTCCAGCACTAGAAGGTGCCCGCGTACGCCGTTTGCCCCCACGGTGCCGACGAGATATGCTCGCGACGCGAACCCGCCAAGCCGGGAAAGCCGACGGTCGAGCGCCGACAGCAGCTCGGGCGGCAGTTCCCCGGGCGCGACGAACTCCGCCGGTCGACCCTCGGCGGCTTGCGGCCCATGATCGAGCGCCTCGGCGAGCCATTCCAGCGCCGCGGCGGGCAACAGATGGGCCGAGGGCGCCACTCCGGGATTGAGCGCGAGCCCGACACCCTGCCCCGCAAGCGCGCGCGCCACCACGCGACCGGGCAAAGCCACGTTCGGGACGGGCGCGATGGCGAACTCCGCGAGCCTTTCCTCCGTGTCGAAGGCAAGGGCGAAATCGCCGTCCTCCAGCCCGAAAATGCGCGGCGAGACCGTTTCGTCCACCGGGTCTGTCTCGAGCAGAAGAAATAGCTCCGTGTCAGCGAGCCGCTCGTAAAAGCGCAGCCGCGCCGCATCGTCCTCGGGTGCGGCACTCATTGCCGCATGGGCCGCGTCAAGTTCGGTTTCCGTCACCTTCCAACACCTCCGCCAGCCGCGCGCGTGCAACCGGAAGAAGCTCGGCCTCGAACCACGGGTTGCGTTTCAACCAGCCGGTATTGCGCCACGACGGGTGCGGCAAGGGAAAAATCGCGGGCGCATGGTCGCGCCAGCGCGTCACGGTCGCCGTGACGCCGCCCTTCGTCGCCTGCGATCCCAAATGCCACCGATGCGCATGCGCACCTACAAGGAAGGTGATCCTGAGATCGCCCAGGCTCTCCATGACGCGGGCGTGCCAGTGCTCTGCGCACCGTCTGGGCGGCGGCAGATCGGATCCCCTTTCGTCATAGCCGGGAAAGCAGAAGGCCATCGGCACGATCGCCACGCGATCCCGGTCGTAGAACGTTTCCTCGTCGAGGCCGAGCCAATCGCGCAACCGGTCGCCGGACGGGTCCGTGAAAGGCCGTCCGGATTGGTGGACGCGCGCGCCGGGCGCCTGACCAGCGATCAGAACCTGCGCCGAGGGCCGAAACCAAACGACCGGGCGCGGCTCATGCGCGGTGGCAGTCGCGGCAAAGTCGGATGCGCAAAGCCGGCAGCTTTCGATTTCCTCGCCGAGTTCTTCATTTCGTGACTGCATGAGGCATAATTAAGGTACCATCCGGTTTGCATCAATCGACCCGGAGGGTAGGTCCAGCTTGCCCCAACATTTCCTTTCAACTATCCAACGAATAACGAAGAACCGGGGGGGCAGAATGTATCGCGTCTGGAACTACGTCACGAACTAT
Source organism: uncultured Rhodobacterales bacterium (assembly GCA_965368915.1). GTDB lineage: Bacteria > Pseudomonadota > Alphaproteobacteria > Rhodobacterales > Rhodobacteraceae > Albidovulum. Next base: position 7,761 of record CBDUOT010000057.1, read on the forward strand.
TCGCTCCTCTTGATCGCTGGCGCACTGATCGCGCTGGTCTGGGCGAATATCGACGCGGACAGTTACCACCACTTCGTCGACTTCGTGATCGTCGATAACTTTTTCATCGGCCATCTGCATGAAGAAGGCGGTCACGCGGTCCGCACGCTGACGCTTCATTACCTCGTGAACGACGTGCTCATGGCGTTCTTCTTCGCCATTGCCGCGAAAGAGGTGTGGGAAGCGATCATCCTGGAAAACGGCAGCCTGCGCGGGCGCAAGGCAATGACGCCGCTCATTGCAACTGCTGGCGGCATGTTCGGGCCAATCGCGGTTTATCTCGGTCTCGCCGCCGTTCTCGGCGTGTATGAGACCGTGAGCCGTGGCTGGGCCATCCCGACAGCGACCGATATCGCGTTTTCCTACCTTGTCGGCCGCATGGTCTTTGGCGCCGGTCACCCGGCGATCCGGTTCCTTCTGCTTCTGGCAATCGCTGACGATGCCGCGGGGCTTATCATCCTGGCGATCTTCTATCCGTCCAGCGAACTCGCGCCGGAATGGCTCTTGCTGTCGCTTGGCGCAGCCGTTGCCGTGTTCGTGTTGTTCAACTGGCTGCCGCGCCGCCTTGACCGCGGCAACCAACTTCGCCCGAATTCGACCTGGGTCCGCCAGAAACTTACGTTCTGGCCCTATCTGGTTGCCGCCTGCATCAGCTGGTTCGGCTTTCAGGAATCGGGCATCCACCCCGCTCTGGGGCTTCTGCCGATCGTTCCAACGCTTCCGCATGCCGACCGCGCATTCGGCATCTTCGCCGAGGCCGAGCAGTACCTGACCGACCTTCTCAACTGGATCGAGCACCACCTCAAGCACCCGGTCGAGATCATCCTGTTCTTCTTCGGCCTTCTGAACGCGGGTGTCGAGTTCAGCGCGATCGGGTCTCCGACGTGGCTCGTGCTGCTGGGGCTGATTGTCGGCAAACCGGTTGGCATCTTCCTCTTTGGCTGGTTCGCGGCCTATCCCATGCGGCTTGGACTGCCGCAGGGTATGCGGTCCATCGACCTCGTGGTGATCGGCTGCGTCGCGGCTATCGGCTTCACCGTCGCGCTTTTCGTGGCGTCGGTCGCCTTCCCGGCCGGCCCGGTGCAGGATGCGGCTAAGATGGGGGCGCTGTTCTCCTTCGGGGCCGCGATCATCTCGATCGTCGTCGGCAAACTCTGCCGCGTCGAGAAGGTGCCAGGCTGACCTGTCGGGGGCTGAAGCCCCCGCAGACGCCCCGCGCGCTCTCGAGGTTGTGAAGTCTGGCCCCGTTCCGCCATAATACGGGCATTATGTCGTCGTAACAGCTATGTTAACGATAGCCGGCTAAGGCATGACAGGCAGCAAGAGCGGCACCGGGGCGACCGAATGCTCGAATTCAACAACGTGAGCAAGTCCTTCTGGACGGGCAAGCAGCGCAAGGTGATCCTTGACCGCGCGTCTTTCCGCGTTGAACTCGGCAACTCTCTGGGCATTCTGGCGCCGAACGGCACGGGCAAGACCACGATCATCAACATGATGGCCGGACTCGAAAAGCCCGACGAAGGTGAGATCCGAAAGACCTGCCGCGTCTCGTTCCCGCTTGGATTCATGGGCGGCGTCGTCCAAAGGCACACTGCCCGCGAAAACGCGCGCTTCATCGCCCGGCTTTACGGGCTCGACCCCGATTATGTTGAAGCGTTCAGTCGCTGGCTTTGCGGGATCGAGGAATATTTCGACATGCCGGTCGGCACTTTCAGCGCCGGGATGAAGTCGCGCTTCACCTTCTCACTCCTGCTCGCGATGGAGTTCGACATCTATCTTATCGACGAAGGCATGCCCTCGACGACGGACGTGGAGTTCAATCGCAAGGCCGGGTCCGTCCTTCGCGACCGGCTGAAGACATCGACCGTGGTGGTCGTGTCCCATCAGGCATCGACGCTGGAAAAGCTCTGCCGCTCGGCCGCAGTACTGCGCAATGGCAACCTGCACATGTTCAATACCCTCGAAGAAGCGAAACGGATGTATGAGTACGCCACCTAAAGCGAGCAAGTTCCGCATTCGCAAGGCGCCCGGCGCCCCGAAGCCGATCAAGGCGGATGCCGAGGATCTTCTGACGCCCGACGGGACCGAAGACGGTTTCGGTGACGCCCCCTATCCGACCGCGGCCAAGTCGAGCGGTCAGGCAGAGAAGGCCATCGAATCCGAGGTTGCCGCCGTCAAGACCGAAGGCTTGAGCGGTCGTCAGCTGCGCACCGCACGCCGCGTCGCGCAGAAGAACGGGATCGACGCCTCGTCCGATTACGAGGCGGTCGTGCTTCTCAGGCGGAAGGGCATCGACCCGTTCCTGCCATCGGCTGCCTTGAAGCTGATCGAGAACAAGCGTGGGGCGGACGGCCGTTCGCAGGTCCAGCTTCCGCAAACGGTGCCGAACCGGCCGACGCTACCCGCCGCGCCACTGACCGAAGGCGAGCGCGCGCAAGAGATCATTCACATCCAGCGCGACATCACGCGACGCCGGCGTCGCGCGTTCCTGCTGTTGCTCACAAGGCTCGCGGTCTTCGTAATGCTGCCCACGGCCTTTGCCGCGTACTACTTCTTCAAGATGGCCACGCCGCTTTACGCCACGACGTCCGAGTTCGTGATCCAGCAGGCCGAAAGTGCGACCGGCGGCATCGGGTCCATGTTCGCCGGCACTCAGTTCGCCACGTCGCAGGATTCGATCGCGGTCCAAGGCTACCTCCATTCGCGCGACGCGATGCTCCGGCTCGACCGGGACATGGGCTTCAAGGATCATTTCTCTCAGGACTTCATCGACCCGCTGCAGCGGCTGGAGCCCGGCGCGACGAACGAAGCAGCCTACAAGCTTTACAAGCGCAACGTGAAGATCGGCTACGACCCGACCGAAGGCCTGATCAAGATGGAGGTCATCGCCGCCGATCCCGCGCTTAGCCAGAAATTCTCCGAAGCGCTGCTCGGTTACGCCGAACAGCAGGTCGACCAGTTGTCCCAGCGGCTGCGCGAAGACCAGATGCAGGGCGCCCGCCAAAGCTACGAAGACGCCGAGCTGAAGGTTCTGGAAGCCCAGGCAAACGTCCTTGCGCTGCAGGAGGAACTGGGCATCCTCGACCCGCTGACCGAACAGAGCAGTGTCATGGGGCAAGTCAACACATTCGAGGTGGAGCTGCAGAAGAAGCGCCTCGAACTGCGCCAGCTTCTCGACAATGCCCGGCCGAACCAGGCGCGCGTGGACGCAACGGAGGGCGATATCAGGCGGCTCGAGGCCCTGATCGCCGAATTGAGGTCGCAACTCACCACCAGCGCGAATGGTCAGGCGTCACTGGCGCAGATATCTGGCCGGCTGAGGATCGCCGAGGCCGATCTTGAAACCCGGCAGTTGATGCTCAGCCAGGCGCTCCAGCAGCTTGAAACCGCGCGGATCGAGGCGAACCGGCAGGTTCGTTTCCTTGAAACCAGCGTCAACCCGATCGCGCCGGACGAACCGACTTATCCACGCGCGTTCGAAAACACTCTCTTGGCCTTTCTGATCTTCGGTGGCATTTACCTCATGCTGTCGCTGACCGCATCGATCCTGCGGGAACAGGCGACGTCTTGAGGACAAGCGGATGACCGAAATGAAGGATGTGGCGATCGGCGGGCTGACCACCAGCAACGACCGGCCTTTGACCATTATCGCCGGCCCGTGCCAGCTTGAAAGCGCCGACCACGCGCAGATGATTGCGGGCAAGATGGCCGAAGCCTGTGCCGCAGTGGGCGCGCAGTATGTGTTCAAGGCAAGCTACGACAAGGCCAACCGCACCTCGCTGTCGGGCAAGCGCGGCCTTGGCATGGATACCGGCCTGAAGATCCTCGAAGGCGTTCGCAAGGCGCTTGGAATGCCGGTCCTGACCGACATCCACGACGCCGAACAGGCGCGCGTGGCGGCCAAGGTCGTCGACGTGATCCAGATCCCGGCCTTCCTCTGCCGTCAGACGGACCTCCTGATCGCCGCGGGCGAAACCGGCTGCGTCGTCAACATCAAGAAGGGGCAATTCCTCGCACCGTGGGACATGGCCAACGTCGCCGCCAAGGTCGCCAGCACCGGGAACGAAAATATCCTGCTGACCGAGCGTGGGGTGTCCTTCGGCTACAACGCCCTTGTCGCCGACATGCGGTCGCTGCCGACGATGGCCAAGACCGGCTATCCGGTCATCATGGACGCCACCCATTCGGTTCAACAGCCCGGCGGTCAGGGCGGCTCATCGGGCGGCCAGCGCGAGTTCGCCCCCGCCATGGCCCGCGCCGCCGTCAGCCTCGGCATCGCCGGGGTCTTCATCGAAACGCACGAAGACCCGGACAACGCGCCCTCGGATGGCCCGAACATGGTCCCGCTCGACCAGATGCCGAAACTGCTTGAGACGCTGATGGCGCTCGACAAGATCGCCAAGGCGGATCCGCTCAGGGTGTAAGCGAGGCGACTGGACGACCGGTTCGAGCCCTCTTACGACGTAACAAAGGCTCGGCTGGATACCTGAATGGGGTTTTGGGAGGGGTCTTTGGCGTTGGCGAAAACGTATCCGTCGGCCTTATGAACCTTCCCGAATTCCAGCCCGTTTGCTCTTGCGGTAGCGCAGAACGCCTCGACATCCTCAACGTCGAAAACCAGTTTCACCAAGACTTGGCCTTCTTTTTGCGCGGAAGCAGCGGGGTGCAAAAGAATAGTCAGACCGGATTCCTGCTGCTTCAACTCCACAAGGCGATCCCTCTCCGAGCGCTCCACCGAAAAGCCGAAGTGACGCGAGTAAAACTCTGCCATCTGGTCGATCTTCTTCGTGTAGATCACAATCCGCCCGAGCGCAGGTGTCATCATGTCTTCCTTCGCCAATCCTGACAGTGCCTGCTGTAGCATAGGCGAGCGATCTATGTCCGCTTCGCCCGCATAGCGGACATTCTGGGTATCCGTGTCGACTTGGATATCAAGAGCAGGGTTATCACCGCGGAAACGCTTTCAATTGGCTTGTTGCAGAAAAGACTATTGTTTTAGCCATTTCGCGCATGAAGCGGGGAGAGACTTTCACACCACCTGCCCTGCCGCCCATCCCGACGACCAGGCCCACTGGAAGTTATAGCCGCCCAGCCAGCCGGTGACGTCTACTGCCTCGCCCACAACAAAGAGACCTGGCACCTCCTTTGCCTCCATCGTGCGCGCGTCTAGCCCCGCTGTGTCGATCCCGCCGAGCGTCACTTCCGCTGTCCGATAGCCCTCTGACCCGACGGGCTTGACCTGCCAGCGGTGGACCGCCGCATCGACCTGATCGAGCACGCTGTTGGATTGATCTGCCAACCGCCCAGATTGTCCGATCCGCCCCAGCACCATTCGCGCCACCTTTGCAGGCAGGTGCCTGCTCAAGGCGGTCGCGAGATCGACCTTCCCCGCCTCGCCTCGCGCCGCCTTCAGCGCGGCCCCGACCCCGGCGCCCCGCGCGAGGTCGACCGTCAACGTATCGCCCTCCCGCCAATAGGAGCTGATCTGAAGGATGGATGGGCCGGACAAACCACGATGCGTGAACAGCAGCCCCTCTTCGAAGCTGACCTTGCCAAGCGTCACGCGTGCATCGACCGAGACGCCCGCAAGCTCGCGCAGATCGACAAGCTCTTGCTCGGCGAAGGTCAACGGAACCAATGCGGGCCGCGTTTCGGTGATGGCGAGTCCAAAGCTGTCGGCAAGCCGGTAGGCAAGCCCGGTCGCGCCCATCTTGGGGATCGACTTCCCACCGGTTGCCAGCACGAGGCTTTCGGCTGCGATGGACCCGGCATCCGTCTTCACCACAAATCGCCCGTCCCGCGTGACCTCGCCGATCTCGCAGCCCAGCCGCAGGTCCACGCCCGACTCCGCCATCTGCCGCGTGAGCATCCCGACGATCTGCTTGGCGCTTCCATCGCAGAAAAGCTGGCCAAGTGTCTTTTCATGCCAGGCAATCCCCGCCGCATCCACGCGGGCAATGAAGTCGGACGGTGTGAAGCGCTTGAGCGCCGAGATCGCGAAGCGCGGATTGTGTGACAGAAACCGTTCCGGCGGGGCCTCAAGATTGGTGAAGTTGCACCTTCCCCCGCCCGATATCCGAATCTTTTCTCCGGGCTTGGCAGCGTGATCGATGACCGTCACTCGCCGACCGCGCCGGCCAGCTTCTATCGCGCACATCATGCCAGCCGCGCCGGCACCGAGGATCAGAACATCCGTGGTTTCCATGCGGCCGCGACCTAGACCGGTTTCACCCCGCATACAACGCCGAAACGCGGTGATTTAGCCTTGCAGCGCGACCGAGCCTTCGCTATGAACCCGCGCAGTTGGGGCGTGGCCAAGTGGTAAGGCGTCGGTTTTTGGTACCGTGTACCGTAGGTTCGAATCCTACCGCCCCAGCCAAAAATCTCCTCAGACAGAGACCGATCAAGGTGAGTCGCGGATAGTCGCACTATGTCGATGACCTGCGAGTTCACGTCTGCAGCGCAGACGGCAATTTCGTCGGGTTGGGACAGATAACCAGCTGGGCCTGTGATGATCTTCGCCAAACCTCGACCAAACGCGGCACCAAAGGCAACGTGAGCGGAATCGAAGGTTTACGTGTCATCACAGAAAGGCACGAACATTGGAATTCAATCGATCAGCACCGAAGAAATCTCCTGAGGATGCTTAAATCGGTTCGTCCGACACAAGGCGCATACCAAGATGGGCAGGTGGTGCGCCAACGGCGCAACCGCCGCGCGCCGGATCGCGGACGAGGTAGGACATCGCGGCAACATGCTCTCCACCAACGAAAAATGCCGGGCAGCGCGCAGGGTCGACGCCGTCCTCAGCACCAGCATAGCATTCTTGCGTCCACTCCCAGACGCTTCCGTCCAGATCCGAGATCCCTTCGGGCGAAGTCGAAAAGCTGCCTTGCGGTTTGAGTGCGCGCGGCGCGAGACCTTCGGTGAGGTAGGCAGAGGCCCAGGTCAGCGATGGATCGGTGAAGATCGGGGCGGGCTCTTCGGGCAATACCGATTGTGCCATGAACTTCCATTCCGACGCTGTCGGCAGGCGGAATTCATGGTCGGTGGCCGCGTTGATCCAGTTCAGGTACTCGGTTACGTCGAGGTAGCTGAGCCCGGTGGCAGGCGTCACAGCGGGGTCAAACCCGGCGCGCACCCGCAGTTCCATCGTACAGCCGCCATCAGAATGGCAGGCGTTCCATTCAGCGACGGTGACCTCGTTGCGTTGCACATGCAGCGCGCGCCCTTCCGGAAGGACCACCGGTCGTTGCGCCATTTCGGGCAGCGGACGCACCGCGGGCCCGGGGCCGCGCAGAAGCAGCGCGGCCCCGAGAAAGACCGCCGCCACGATCACACCTACCAGACGAATGGACGTCAGTTTTGGTGCAAACTTTGTGACGGCGGTCATGGTCGTTGCTCCTGTCGGTGTCAGCTTGCGAAGGGTCGGGGCGCAACCACCTGTTCCATCAGGTCGTTGTTCCACTCGCCTTCGACGACGAAGTGCGCCGTGGCGCCCAGAAGCGCCGCTTCGATCAGGTTGTGGTTCACGTAGGCGTAAACTCCCGGCTGTTCGAAGGTGTACATCGCCGCCATGGCGGTGCCGCCACGCACAAACCAGGTCTCAAGACCGGTCAGTGGCGCATCACTGAACGAGGTTTCCCAGACGAAGTTGCCGTGCCCGCCGATCAGGTGCGGGCGGCTGTCCCGGTTGGCCTGGTTGTGGATCATCAGCACGGTCTCGCCCACGTTGAACTTGAGCGCACCTTCGCCGGTCAGGGCACCGACCGCGCCGTTGAAGACCGAGTGGGTCGGGGTCAGGGTGCGCATCACGTCCAGGCTGTCGGCATAGTCGTCGCCCGCGGCCTCGTAGGTCTTGTATTCGCCGTTTTCGTCCTTGGGCAGGTAGTAGTCCTGCTCGCCGATATAGGCGATCTTGTCATAGGGCAGCGGGTTGCCGTCCTTGTCCTTCAGACCATCGCGTGGCAGCACCATCACGGCACCGTTCATCCCGTGAGTTACGTGATAGGGGATCATCGCCCCGCCCGGTGCGCAGTGATAGGTGAAGCAGCCCGGTTTGGTCGCCTTCCAGCGCAGCACCGCTTCCTCGCCGGGGTAGACGTGGGTCAGACCGCCGCCGCCAAGCGCCCCGGTCGAGGCGTGGAAGTCGATGTTGTGCTCCATCATGCTGTCCACAGGATTGCGGAGCGTCAGTTCGATCATGTCGCCTTCGTGGCAGATGATCAGCGGACCGGGGACCGAACCGTTGTAGGTCAGTGCCCAGACCGAGGCGCCGGTGTCCTCGTCGACCACCATCAGGCGTTCGGTGGTTTCCATCATGATCTCGATGATCTTCGGACCGCCGGTTGCGACCTGTTCATGCACAGGCGCAAAGGGCGGAGCCACGAGTTCCTGACGCACGCGGGTATAGCCGGTCAGGTCCGCAGGTTTCGCGGTGCTCTCGGCTTTCACCTCGCCCGCGGCCTTGTAGAGGCGCGCGGAGGCCGCATTTGCCTTGTGGGGCATGGGCGCGCGCTGCGCCGCCATTGCGGTCGCGCCAGTCATCGCGGCAGCACCTGCAAGCACGGAGCCGCGCAGTACGTTTCGGCGGCTGGTTTTCATGAGGCCAGGGTTGATGAATTTGGTCATTGGTCCCTCCTTCGGGAAAATGGTGGTGGGCGTTTTGCCCGCGCGTCGGAAAACGGGATCAGAGATTGTTCAGCTGTTCTTCAAAGCGCTCCTTGGCCTTCTTCGGCACGCGGCCTTCAAGGAAACCTTCGGGAGCGTCGACGTCACCCACGGCGATGGTCATCACCATGCCCATGGCGTAGTGCGGCTTGCACATCACGGCGTAGACGCCTTCGGCATCCAGCGTGACCTCGATCTCTTCGTTGATCTTGCCTGCGAACATTTCGGCACCTTCAGGGACCATCCCCTTCACGGACTCGGCGTTGTGGCCTTTATCCGTGGCAACGAAGCGGATCGTGTCGCCGGGGGCTGCCTGAACGAAGGCAGGTTCGAACACCATGCGGGCGCCATCTGCACCCTTGTTCAGCATCTGAACTTCGTGCGTTTCGGCGAAAGCCGCGGCCCCCATCAACGTTGCGAAGGCAAGTGCGGTTGTGACAGTGCGGATCATCGGATCGTCCTTTTCAATGTATTCGCTTGATCCAGACTCTAGCCCTTCCCGAGAATCGCTTTTTGCGCTGGCACAACATTTGAAAGCTTTGTCGGGAGGACCGCGCCTGGATTGCGGATCTGGCGCGGGAGCGTCGGATGTGGCACAGGAAGCCGATGGAACCGGATGCCCCTCGCAAGACGCTGCCGCGGCTGGACGAAAGTCTTCTGACGCATCTGCCGCCGTTCTCACGGCTGGAGCGCGGACAAATTCGCACGATTCTGGATCAGGCCAGTTCGCGCCGCTATGAACCCGGCATACGCATCTTCAACGAGGGCGACCCGGCAGACCGCTTTTTCATGCTGCTCGACGGCTACGTGCGCGTGGTGCGCATCACGGCCACTGGCGAACAGGTTACCGCACTGCATATTCCGGCGGGCCAACTTCTGGGCATCGCCAAGGCGATCGGACGCGAAACCTATCCCGCGACGGCGGTGACCGCGGCCGAGTCTATTGCACTGAGTTGGCCCATGCGCTTGTGGGACACCTTCGTGGCCGAATATGACGGCTTTGCCACGGAAACCTACAAGACAGTGGGCCATCGCGTCGGCGAGATGAATACCCGGATCGTGGAACTGGCAACTCAACAGGTCGAACAACGGGTGGCAAATGCGGTGTTGCGGCTGGTCAACCAGACCGGCCGCAAGGTCGATGGCGGGATCGAAATCGATTTCCCGATCACGCGTCAAGACCTGTCGGAGTTGACGGCGACGACGCTGCACACCGTGAGCCGCCTGCTGAGCGGATGGGAAAAGCAGGGGCTGGTGCAAAGCAAACGCAAGCGCATCAAGGTCTGCGATCCGCACGCATTGGTCTTGCTGAGCCAGCCCTAACGCGAGAAATCACCGCGATCCTTAGCCTGCAAATGCGATTGTCAGTCATCGTCGATGGCTCTGCGCAGCTCGGCGACGAAAGCCTCCGGATCGAGGCGATACTCGGCGCACGCATCCGTGACCGTATGGAACGGCGAGATCAGGCACCCCACGCAGATCATCCCGTGACGCATGAACACGGTAACCGTCTGCGGCCAGCGGGTCATCAACTCTGAAAGGGGCAGGTCGGGGTCGTCAAAGCTCGGGCCGCGCATGGCATATCCTTTCACGGATATGATCCACACGTTTCCACCTCAAACGTTGTTCTGGCGCAAATTTCGACCTTTGTGGCCGCGCTATGCGTGGGCGACCTGAATGACAAGGAGGCCGGACATGGCTGAATTCCTGACCAAGTCACGGGCGCGCAACGTATTCTACGGAGGGTCGATTTTCTTCGTGGTCGTCTTCATCGCGTTGACCGTGCAAAGCCACCGCTACGTGGTGACGACATCGACGGCCGGTATGGAGCTGAGCGAAGACGTGGCTCTCGGCAAACGCGTGTGGGAACGACATTCCTGCATCAACTGCCATACGCTGCACGGCGAAGGCGCGTACTTCGCGCCCGAGGTCGGCAATGTCATGACCCGCTGGGGCGTCGCCGATGACCCCGAGGGGGCCTATGAAATCCTCGACGGCTGGATGAACGCACAGCCTTCGGGCATCGAGGGCCGCCGCCAGATGCCACATTTCGAGATCACCGAGGAAGAAATGCGCGGACTGGCCGAATTCCTGCGCTGGGCTGATCAGACCGACACGCAGGGCTGGCCGCCCAACGATGCCGGATAAGGAGAACCTGACCATGAAATACCAATCACAAAAGGTGGCGCTGGCCTATTTCGTCTGCGCGATGGCCCTGTTCGGCATTCAGGTGCTGGGCGGGCTGCTCGCGGGCTGGGTATATGTCTCGCCCAACTTCCTGGCAGAGATACTGCCGTTCAACATCATCCGCATGATCCACACCAACGCGCTTATCGTCTGGCTGTTGCTTGGTTTCTTCGGGGCGGCCTACTTCCTGATCCCCGAGGAGTCCGAGCGCGAGATCTACTCGGTCAAGCTGGCCTATCTGCAGCTGATCATCCTCGTCGTCGGCACGCTCGGGGCGGTTGGTTCGTACCTCGTGGGCATACATGGCGGGCGGGAGTTCCTTGAACAGCCGCTCTGGGTCAAGTTCGGCATTCTCGTCGCCGCGCTGATCTTCCTGTTCAACGTCTCGATGACGGTGCTGGCGGGCAAGAAGACGGCGATCACCAACGTGCTGCTCATGGGCCTGTGGCTGTTGTCGCTGCTCTGGGTCTTTGCCTTCATCAACCCGGAAAACCTGTCCCTGGACAAGATGTACTGGTGGTTCGTCGTGCACCTCTGGGTCGAGGCGACCTGGGAACTGGTCATGGCCGCTATCCTTGCCTTTCTGCTGCTGAAGTTGACCGGCGTGGATCGCGAGGTGGTCGAGAAATGGCTCTATGTCATCGTCGCAACGGCGCTCTTCTCAGGCATCCTTGGCACCGGGCACCACTTCTACTGGATCGGTCTGCCGGGCTACTGGCAGTGGGTCGGTTCCATCTTCTCGACCTTCGAGGTGATCCCCTTCTTCCTGATGATGAGCTTTGCCTTCGTCATGGTCTGGAAGGGCCGCAAGAACCACCCCAACAAGGCCGCTCTGCTGTGGTCGCTCGGCGCTTCGACCGTGGCGTTCTTCGGCGCCGGGGTCTGGGGCTTCCTGCACACGCTGCACGGGGTGAACTTCTATAGCCACGGCACGCAGATCACCGCTGCACACGGGCACCTGTCCTTTTACGGGGCCTATGTGGCGCTGAACCTCGCGGTCTTCACCTACGCCATGCCGATGCTGCTCGGCCGGGCGCCGTACAATCAAGTGCTCAACATGGCCAGCTTCTGGCTGATGACCGGCGGCATGGCCTTCATGACCTTCGTGTTGACCTTCGCCGGCACCATCCAGACGCACATGCAACGCGTCATAGGCGACTACTACATGGATGTGCAGGAAGGTCTGGCGCTGTTCTACATGATGCGCTTTGGCGCGGGGCTTGCGGTGGTCATCGGTGCGCTGCTCTTCATCTACTCGATCCTCGTGGTCCGCAAACGCGAAATCATCGCCCCCGGCGCGGCCAACCCTGCTGTTGGAGGCTGAGCAATGAATATGCAAAACGCTCCGACCCTGCCGTTCTATCAGCCCGCCGCCAAGGAATGCGCGCTGTTCGAAACGGCCCATGAAAACGGTTTGCCCCTTCTTCTGAAGGGGCCGACCGGCTGCGGCAAGACGCGCTTTGTCGAACACATGGCAGCGCGGCTCGGCAAACCGCTCTACACCGTGGCCTGCCATGACGATCTGTCGGCGGCCGACCTGATCGGGCGTTACCTGTTGAAAGGTGGAGAGACCGTCTGGGTGGACGGCCCGTTGACCCGTGCGGTGCGCGAGGGCGGGATCTGCTATCTCGACGAGGTGGTGGAGGCCCGCAAGGACGTCACGGTGGTGCTTCACCCGCTTACCGACACGCGGCGTACGCTGATGATTGACCGCACCGGTGAGGAACTGGTGGCACCCGAGGGCTTCATGCTCGTGGCGTCGTACAATCCCGGCTACCAGAACGTGCTGAAAAGGCTGAAGCCGTCCACCCGCCAGCGCTTTCTGTCGATCGTGTTCGACTTCCCGGAGGAAGAGGCAGAGATCGAGATCGTGGCACGCGAAAGCGGGCTGGAGCCGGGGCGCGTGGCCCCTTTGGTGCGTTTGGCGGGCCGGATCCGGACGCTGTCGGGCATGGATCTGGAGGAAGGAGTCTCGACCCGGCTTCTGATCTACGCCGCGACACTGATGGCTGGTGGCATGGGCGTCGATCAGGCGCTTGAAGCCGCCATTGTCCAACCCCTCAGTGACGAACCCGAAGTGGGCGTCGCGCTGCGCGACCTGATCTCGACAATCTACGGGTAAAAACGATGCGCCTTCTCGATCTCATGGAACCAGAAGAGACCGTAGGAAATCTCTGGCACGACATGGCCAGCGGGATCGGGAAGGATGTCATCTATCCCGAGGCAGGCACACTGCTTGCCTCGGTCCGGCCCAGCCTTTCGGTGCTCTTTCGTGCGCTGGGTGGGGCTGCGGGGGTGGAACTGGGCGAGGCGCCCGCGACCCTCAAGCGTCATCGCCAACCTTTGCGCAGCAAG
>CBDUOT010000058.1:0-20931 GCA_965368915.1 uncultured Rhodobacterales bacterium
TGCACCTTGCCGGTTGAGGTCTTTGGCAGTTCCTGAAAGACGACCCGCTTCGGGGTCTTGAACCCTGCCAGGTGCTCGCGGACAAAAGCGATCAGTTCGGCCTCAGTCACCGAGCCGCCGTCCTTCAACTCGACGAAGGCGCAGGGGACTTCGCCCCATTTGTCGTCGGGCTTGGCGACCACCGCGCAAAGCGACACTGCCGGGTGGTGCATGATCGCGCCCTCGACTTCGACAGAAGACACGTTCTCTCCGCCCGAGATGATGATGTCCTTCGCCCGATCGGTAATCTTGATGTAGCCGTCCTCGTGTTGAAACGCGATGTCGCCCGAGCGGAAGAAGCCACCCCGGAAGGCCTCGGCGGTCGCTTCGGGGTTTTTGTAGTAACCCTTCATGACCGCATTGCCGCGGATCGCGATTTCGCCCGGCGTCTGGCCGTCACGCGGCACGGGTGCGTCCTTTTCGTCATGCACGCTGATATCCTCCATGAAGGGCATCAGCACGCCCGTGCGGGCTTTGATCTTGGCTCGCTCCGCCTGTGGCTGGTCATCCCATTCGGCACGCCAGATACATTCTGTGACATGGCCGTAGGTCTCGGTCAGGCCGTAAACCTGCGTAACGTTGAATCCAAGCGGTTCGACGGCTGCAAGCGTCGCTGCGGCTGGCGGCGCGCCGGCGGTGAAGACCTGAACGATATGATCGAACTTCCGCCTGTCCTCTGACTTCGCATTAACGATGGAGTTCAGGACGATCGGCGCGCCGCCAAGATGCGTAACGCCTTCGTCGGCGATGGCGTCGTAGATGTTCTTTGCGGTCACATCTCGGCAGCAAACAAGCGTGCCGCCCACTGCAGGCATCATCCACGTGTGACACCAGCCGTTGCAATGAAAGAGCGGTACAATCGTCAGGTAGACGGGACGGATTCCGACCGCCCATGTCACGGCCGTGCCCATCGCCAGCAGGTACGCGCCGCGGTGGTGATAGACGACGCCCTTCGGCCGGCCTGTCGTGCCGGACGTGTAATTGAGCGCAAGGCTTTCCCATTCGTCCTTTGGCATGATCCAGGGGGCGGACGGGTCACCTTCGGCCAAGAATGACTCGTACTCGGTATGGCGCCCCGTAGCAGGAAAGCCCGCCGCGGGATCGGCGACTTCGATGATCTCGGGGCCGGGCCCTTCCATTGCGGCGATGGCCGCCTCAGCCAGTGGCAGCAGTGCGGTGTCGACCAGCGCGAATTTCGCCTCTCCATGGCCGAATATGTAAGAGACAGTGTCGGTGTCGAGGCGCGTGTTGATGGTGTTCAGCACCGCGCCGGAGGCTGGAATGCCGAAATGCGCCTCTGCCTGCGCGGGCACGTTGGGAAGCAGTGTGGCCACCACATCACCCGGCTTCACGCCGCGCCGCTCAAGCGCGGAGGCAAGGCGGCTAACCCTGTCGCGATATTCGGCATAGGTCCGGCGCGTGCCCCGGTAGACGACCGCTGTCTCGCCAGCAAAGACGTCGCCCGCGCGCGAGAGGAACGAAAGCGGAGTGAGCGGCACGAAATTGGCTGCGTTCTTCTCTAGTCCCGTTTCATCCGCCATCCAGCCCATTGCAGTCCTCCCCGACCTGCTATGTCGCTAACGAGCGCGATTATTGCCGCGTCAGTCGCTTCAAGGAAACCGGGATTCGACATTCGGTGACGAAATGACGACAGCGGATCAGTCAAACACGAATAGCCGCACGGTTTTGGCCGGTCTTCTGATCCTCGGCTACGCATTGGCGATCGGCTTCACCGACAACTTCGTGCAGGTCATCGCGAAAGAGGCCGGGCTGTGGCAGTTCCATGCAACCCGCACCGTGATGGGCTTTGCGTTGCTCGGGCTGGCCGCGGCGCCCCTGAGGCTTCGGCTGAGGCCCGTGCGGTGGTCGGCGGTCGCCGGGCGAAGCCTTCTTCACGGGACCGCCATGGTGATCTATTTCGGCTGTCTCGGCTTCTTGCCCGTTGCTGTCGTTGCCGCTGGACTTTTTACCGCCCCGATCTTCACGCTTCTCATCTCGCGTTTCGCCTTAGGCATCCCTATCGGCCCCTATAGGGTCGGCGCAGTGATTCTAGGCTTTATCGGCGTGGTGCTGGTTCTCGGCCCGGGGCAGGGGACGGAGATAGGTTCCGCCACAGTCCTGCCGGTCGCGGCTGGCGCGCTTTATGCGCTGGGCAATATCGCCACGCGAGAGTGGTGTGCAGAAGAAAGCGCCGAGACGTTGCTTGCGGGTTTTTTCGCTGCTCTCGGCCTGTTCGGCCTTCTGGGGATGGCGGTGCTGGCGGCCGTGCGGCCCGAGGTTCCTGCTGGGGCCGACGGGTTCATCCTGCGCGGGTTCGTCTGGCCCTCCGCTGGGTTCTGGTTCTGGACCTTCGTGCAAGCGGCCGGGTCACTTATCGGCGTCGGAATGATGATCAAGGCTTATCAGGTCGCGGAGGCGAGCCGGGTTGCGATCTTCGAGTATGTCATTCTACCAGCCTCTGCCCTCTGGGCTTTCGTCCTTTGGGGCGACCTGCTGAGCGCACAGGCGGCGTCCGGCATCGGGCTGATATTTGCAGCGGGGCTTATCATCGCGCTCCGGGGGCGCTAGCCTCTCGGCGATGATACTTTCGCGCGGCCGCCGCTACATCTTCGTCCATATTCCCAAGACCGGCGGCACGGCACTGGCGCTGGCGCTTGAAGACCGCGCGATGAAGGATGACATCCTGATCGGAGACACCCCGAAGGCCCGTCGCCGCAAAGGCCGGCTGAAGGAGTTGGAATCGGCGGGAAGGCTGTGGAAGCATTCCACCCTTGCCGACATCCGGGGGCTCGCCACCGACGAAGAGATCCGGGATTTCTTCACCTTCACTCTGGTTCGCAATCCTTGGGACAGGTTGGTGAGCTATTACCACTGGCTGAAGACGCAGAATTTCGACCATCCGGCGGTTGCGATGGCGAAGCGGCTCGATTTCAGCGCGTTCCTGCACGCCGCCGAAACTAGAGCAAGCGTCGCTGCACAGTCCTACGCCAGCTATCTGAGAACTGCTGATGGCGCAGAACTTTGCGACCTTTTCATAAGACTTGAACATTTCGATGCGGATGTGCGTCCGCTCGAAGCCCATCTAGGCTTCCGCCTCGCGCCTCTGGCAATTGCGAACCGCTCGGACAGGCATCGCGACTGGCGCGGCTACTATTCAGACCGCGACCGGGAGACCGTCGGCGAAATATGCGCAGAAGACATTAACCGGTTTGGGTACCACTTCGATCCGGATTGAGCTTCGTTGCTACCGAAATGCCCCGTTGGCCGGGGGCATAACCCCCGGCCTTGCGGATTAGGCCGCCTTGGCGGAAGTCCCGAAGCGCCCATAAAAGGTCTGACCCTTCGCGGCGACGTCCTTCAGAAGCTTCGGCGCCGCGAACCGGGCCCCGTGCGCTTTTTCCAGCTTGTCGCAGATGGCCACGGCCTTTTCTGCCCCGAGAATGTCGAGCCACGAGAACGGCCCGCCCGACCACGGTGCGAAGCCCCAGCCGAGGATCGCGCCGACATCACCTTCGCGGATGTCTTCCAGTACGCCTTCCTCCAGCGCACGAACGGCTTCAAGCACCTGCGCCATCATGAGGCGATGCTGTACGTCGGAAAGGTCGGGCTGCGCGTCGGCGACCGGCCAGATCGCGCCAAGGTCTTCCCAAAGCCCGGTTCGACCGCCCTTTTCGTCATAGACGTAGAAGCCAGCACCGGACTTGCGGCCCAGCCGGCCCTTGTCGGCCATGGCGAACAGAACCTCGTCCACCGCGCTGTCGGGATAGGCATCCCCCATTGCGGCCTTGGTGGCCTTGGCGATCTTCACGCCGAGGTCGATCGAGGTCTCATCCACCAGCTGCAGCGGGCCGAGAGGGAAGCCCAGAAGTTTCGCCGCGTTCTCGACCAACGCCGGTTCAACCCCCTCAGCCACCATGCGGATGCCCTCGTTGATGTAGGGAATGATGCAACGGTTGGCGTAGAAGAAGCGCGCGTCGTTGACCACGATCGGGGTCTTCCTGATCTGCCGCACGAAGTCGAGCGCCTTGGCCACGGCCACGTCGCCGGTTTCCTTGCCCTTGATGATCTCGACCAGCATCATCTTGTCGACAGGCGAGAAGAAGTGGATTCCGATGAACTGCTCGGGCCGCTTCGAGGCCTTCGCCAGATCGCTGATCGGCAGGGTGGAAGTGTTCGTTGCGAAGATCGCCGTTTCCGGAATCACCGCCTCGGCCTTCGCGGTGACGTCAGCCTTCACGCCCATATCCTCGAACACCGCCTCGACGATCAGGTCGCAGCCTTCAAGCGCTGCGTAGTCGGTCGTGGCGTTGATGCGGCCGAGCACTTCGGCCTTCTTCTCTGGCGTGACCTTGCCCCGCTTCATGCCCTTGTCGAGTATGCCTTCGGAATAGCTCTTGCCCTTGTCCGCAGACTCCTGCTTGGCGTCGATCAGAACAACCTCGATCCCGGCATTGGCCGAGACATAGGCGATCCCCGCGCCCATCATGCCGGCGCCCAGGACGCCGACCTTGGTGACCTTCTGGTCCGGCACGGCAGGACGGTTCGCACCCTTCTCAAGCGCTTCCTTGTTGATGAAGAGCGACCGGATCATTGCGCTGGACGAGGGGTTCATAAGCACGTTCGTGAACCACCGGGCCTCGATCTTGATCGCTGTGTCGAAGGGGACGAGTGCGCCCTCATAGACGGCGGCAAGAAGCGCCTTGGCCGCCGGGTAGACGCCTTGCGTCTTGCCATGCACCATCGCTGAGGCGCCGACGAAGGTCATGAACCCCGCCGGATGGTAGGGCGCGCCGCCCGGCATCTTGTAGCCCTTCTGATCCCACGGCTTGACGATGTCCGCGTCCTTGGCAGACAGAATCCACTCCTTGGCGCGCGAAAGCAGTTCCTCAGGCGCGACGACCTCGTCGATGAGTCCAGCAGCCTTGGCTTTCTTCGGATCGGACAGCTTGCCTTCCAGCAGGAACGGAGCGGCGGCCATCGCGCCCATCTTCCGCGTCAGCCGTGTCGTGCCGCCCGCGCCGGGAAAGATGCCGACCATGATTTCCGGTAAGCCGATCTTGGCCTTGGGGTTGTCGGCGGCGATGATCCGGTGGCAGGACAGCGGAATCTCGAACCCGATACCAAGCGCCGTGCCCGGCAGTGCCGCGACGATGGGCTTGCCGCCCTTGAGCGTCTTGGGGTCCGTGCCTGCGCGTTCGATCTTGCGCAGGATCGCGTGCATGCCCATCACGCCTTCGAACAGGCCCCGCGCAGGATCGTCGCCCGCGCTTTCCTTCATCTTGGCGATGATGTTCAAATCCATCCCACCTGCGAAGCTGCCCTCTTTGCCCGAGGTGATGATGACGCCCTTGACCTTCTCGTCGGCCAGCGCGGCATCGATATGCTTCTCAAGGTCGAGGAAACCTTGCTGGTTCATCACGTTCATCGACTTGCCCTGGGTATCCCAGGTGATCGTCGCGACGCCGTCGGCGTCCACGGAATAGGTGAAATCGGTCATTCTTTTTCTCCCTGATAGGGCGTGCCGTCCTTATGGGTGAAGGTCGCCTTGCCGTCCCTCAAGTCCACTTCCAGATCGACATCGGAATAGGTTGCTTTCTCGGGGTTCATGCGGCTGCCGATAACCAGAAACCGCGCCTCGTCCCCTGATTTGTTGATGAAGTGATGCCCGTTGGGATCGCCCGCCGGAAAGGCCGCGCAATCGCCCGCGCGCATCACTGTTTCACCTTCGTCCTGAATCAGGCTGCATTCGCCCTGTGTGATCATGACGAATTCATCCTCGCGGTGGTGCCAGTGGCGCAGCGAGGACATCGCCCCGGGCTTGAGGATCACCTCGTTCGCGCCGAACTGCGTCAGCCCGCCCGCGTCACCCAGACGGAGCGAGGACCGCCCCGCCATCTGGCTCGCATAGGGTTCGGGGTAGATGGAGCCGGTTCGGACCGGCACCTCGCCCTTGTCGATGACGCCCATCACACCCGCTCGATGATCGTGGCCGCGCCCATGCCGGACGCGATGCAGAGCGTGGCGAGGCCGGTGCCCTTGCCGGTGCGCTCAAGCTCATCCAGCAGGGTGCCGATGATGATTGCGCCAGTGGCTCCAAGCGGGTGACCCATCGCGATAGAGCCGCCATTGACGTTGACCTTGTCGGCATCGACGTCGAACGCCTGCATGAAGCGCAGGACGACCGCGGCGAAGGCTTCGTTCACCTCGAACAGGTCGATGTCGCTGATCGACATGCCCGAGTCCTTCAGGATCTTTTCGGTCACGGGCACCGGGCCGGTCAGCATGATCGTGGGATCGGTGCCGATCTTTGCCGTCGCGCGAATACGGGCACGCGGCTTGAGCCCATGCTTTTCGCCGAATTCCTTATTGCCGATCAGAACCGCCGCTGAACCGTCCACGATGCCCGAGGAGTTCCCGGCGTGGTGGATGTGATTGATCTTCTCAAGGTGCGGGTATTTCATCAGCGCGACCTTGTCGAAGCCGGGCATGACCTCGCCCATATCCTTGAAGCTCGCCTTGAGCGAACCCAGCGCCTGCATGTCCGTTCCGGGGCGCATGTATTCGTCATGGTCGAGGATCGGCAGGCCATTCTGGTCGCGGATGGTGACGATTGACTTGGCGAAGCGCTTGTCTTCCCAGGCCTTTGCAGCGCGGTTTTGCGACTCCACAGCCAGCGCGTCGGCGTCGTCGCGAGAAAACCCGTACTCGGTCGCGATGATGTCGGCCGAGATGCCCTGTGGCACGAAGTATGTCTTCATGGCGAGCGTCGGATCGACCGCGATGGCGGCACCGTCCGAGCCCATCGCCACGCGACCCATCATCTCGACCCCGCCAGCGATGTACGCCTGACCTGCGCCACCCTTCACCTGGTTCGCGGCAAGGTTCACCGCTTCCATGCCGGACGCGCAGAACCGGTTGATGGAGAGGCCGGGGATCGACTCGTCGAGGTCGGACAGAAGAACGGCCGACCGCGCGAGACAGCCGCCCTGTTCGCCGACCTGGGTCACGTTGCCCCAGATCACATCCTCGACCGCGTGGCCGTCGAGGTTGTTGCGCTCTTTCACCGCGTTCAGGACTTTCGCTGAAAGCGCGACGGAGGTGACTTCGTGCAGGCTTCCATCCTTGCGGCCCTTGCCGCGAGGGGAGCGGACGGCGTCATAGATATAGGCGTCTGACATGCTTTCTTGTTCCTTTAATCGCTGACCTGCACGCACGAGGCCTTGACCGTGATCGCGCGTGTCTTGAGTTGTTCTTCGAGCTTGCCGTTCGCGATTTCGCAAAGCGCCTGCGTTTCGAAGGGGATTTCGTGCACGTGCATTTCATGAGGCACGTCTTCCGCAGTGACCGTGTAGGCAATGATGACGAGTAACCACTTCATCGAAAGCTCCTCCGTTCAGGCCCGGTCCGAGGGATTGCCGGGCATAAGGTCATAGGGGTGTTTCCAGCCGGGCAGGGCGGCGATGCCGTCAAGCCACCGGTTGATATTGGGCCAGTCCTTTCGGTCAAAACCGAAGGGCTCGGGGTAGTAGAGGTAGCCGCAGCACGAAAGGTCAGCGATCGTCGGTGCTTTGCCCACGATCCAGTCTCGGTCTGCAAGATGGGCATCGAGTGCTGCATACGCGTTCTTGAGGCGCGCCTGCGTGAACGCGATGACGTCTTTCGGCCGTTTCTCTTCGGGCAGGAAGTTCATCAGGAAACGCGTCATGCCCGCCTGGCTCGACATCTTGTGGTTGTCCCACAGAACCCAGCGCAAGACCTCATTCTCTTCGCCCGGCGCGCCGCCAAGTTTGCCGGTCCGTTCCACGACATGGTACATGATCGCGCCCGACTGGCTGAGCACGAGGTCGCCGTCCACCAGAACCGGGACCTCGCCCATGACATTGAGCTTTCGAAACTCTTCGCCCCGCGTCTCGCCGTTGAAGAAGTCGACGAAGACGGGTTCCCAGTCATATCCCGCCAGCGTGAGAGTCAGCGCCGCCTTGTAGGCGTTGCCGCTTTCTCCGAAGCAATGAAGTTTTGCTGTCATGACTAAGCCTTCCGATCTTCCAACTCGGCTTTGAACAATCTCAGCCGGTGCCCGAGATTTTCTTGGTCTGTGACGCTTCCGAAATGCTCGAAGATGAACGTCAGCGCCTCGTCGGTCGTGATCCCGGACTCGTCCGAAAAGCGGTTGAGCGCGCGGTACGCGTCGTTCGTCATTGCGACGGGGAAGCGGCGGGTCAGTCGTAGACGTTTCGGCATCGGTCCTCCGGTTGCGCGGCTGGCCGCCCGCATCCCCGCGGGCGGCCATCCGTGAGCGTCTCCTCCCGAAAGCTTAGAATGCCGCTGCCGCGAGCGCCATCACAGGTTCGTCACCGGACTGAATGCGCGCGAGGTGAGTCGCGGTCATCGGCAATTGCCGCGCCATGTAGTAGCGCCCGGTCGCGAGCTTCGTTTCGTAGAAGTCCTTGTCGGCAGCGCCATTCGCAAGTGCCGCCTTTGCGGCCTTGGCCGAGCGTGCCCACATCAGGCCAAGGCAGACATGGCCGAAAAGGTGCATGAAGTCATAGGACCCGGCAAGCGCCGCATTGGGGTTCTTCATGCCGTTCTGCATGAAGAACATGCCTGCCGCCTGAAGGTCCTTGGACGCTGCCTTGAGCGGTTCGAGGAAGTCCTTCTTCAGGGCATCGTCGCCCTCGTTTTCCTTGATGAACGTCTTCACCATCTCGAAGAACGCCATCACGTGCTTGCCGCCATCGGCCGCGAGTTTCCGGCCCACGAGGTCGAGCGCCTGAACGCCGTTAGCACCCTCATAGATCATGGTGATGCGGGCATCGCGGGCGAACTGCGACATGCCCCATTCCTCGATATAGCCGTGGCCACCGAGTACCTGCTGGGCGTTAACCGTCGTCTCGAAACCTTTGTCGGTGAGGAAGCCCTTGATGACCGGAGTCATCAGCGAGATCAGGCCCTCTGCTTCCGCGTCCTTGGCGAGGTGCGCGCGGTCGATCAGCGTCGCACCCCAAAGCGTGAAGGCGCGGGCACCTTCGAGAAAACTCTTCTGGTCCATCAGATTGCGGCGGATGTCGGGATGCACGATCAGCGGATCGGCTGGGCCGTCCGGATTTTCGGCGCCCGTCACCGCGCGGCCCTGCAGCCTGTCCTTCGCGTAGGCGAGTGCGTTCTGATAGGCGGGCACGGCCACCGCATAGCCCTGAAGCCCGACGCCGATCCGCGCTTCGTTCATCATGGTGAACATGGCGCGCATGCCCTTGTGGAGATCACCCAGAAGATAGCCGGTCGCGCCGTCGTAGTTCATCACGCACGTCGCGTTGCCGTGGATGCCCATCTTCTCTTCGATCTTGCCGACCGAAACCGCGTTCCGCTGACCGGGTGTGCCATCGTCTTTCAGAAGAAGCTTCGGCACGATGAAAAGCGAAATCCCCTTGGTGCCTTCGCCGCCACCCGGAGCCTTCGCGAGGACGAGGTGCACGACGTTCTCGGACATGTCGTGATCGCCGGCCGAGATGAAAATCTTCTGGCCGGTGATCTTGTAGCTCCCGTCCGCCTGCGGTTCGGCCTTGGTCCGAAGCTGGCCGAGATCCGTGCCGCAATGCGGTTCGGTCAAGTTCATCGTGCCGGTCCAGTCGAGGCTGACCATCTTCGGCAGCCACGTTTCCTTCTGTTCTTCTGTACCGTGAGCGAGGATCGCGCTGATCGCTCCGTGGGTCAGGCCCTGGTACATGTTGAACGCCATGTTGGCCGAGACGAAGATCTCGCCCACCGCGGTTCCCATGATGTAGGGCAGGCCCTGACCGCCGTATTGCTCGGGCAGGTCCAGCCCGTTCCAGCCGCCATCCTTCATCGCCTGAAACGCGTCCTTGAAACCCGCGGGTGTGTAGACGACGCCGTTTTCGAACCGGCAGCCCTCTTGGTCACCCGTCGCGTTCAGAGGAGCGAGCACATCGCGGGCGATCTTGCCGGCTTCTTCCATCACTGCTGACGTGAACTCGGGTTCGAGATCGCCGTAGCCCGGCACGTCGCTATTGGGGACGTCCAGAACTTCGTTCAGAACGAATTGCAGGTCGCGGGTGGGGGCTTCGTAGCTCGGCATGGTCTCTCTCCCTTGGATGCGCCGTCAGGCGGCGCTTTCTTTCTTTCCCGCCAAAAGCTGCTCTCCCAGTGCGATCTGCTCGGACAGTTCAGCGATCGTCGTGTCGAGTTCTGCACGCTGCTGTTTCATCTCGGCAAGCCGAGCGCGCGCGAGTTCGACGGATTTGCTGGTCTGCGTGTGCTGCTGATCGCCCATGTCATAGAGGTCGAGAAGCTGGCGGATGTCCTCGAGGCTGAATCCGAAGCGCTTGCCGCGCAGGATCAGCTTAAGACGGCCGCGGTCGCGGCGGGTGAACAGGCGCTTCTGGCCTTCGCGAAGCGGAGACAGAAGTTCCTTCGACTCGTAAAAACGCAAGGTCCGCGGCGTCACGTCGAAAGCGTCACACATTTCGCGGATGGTCATAACATCGTTACTCTTCATGATACCTTTCCGTTACCGGTACTGTCGCTACGTCATGGAAAGGCAAATTGGCGGTTCGGGAAAGTGATACAAGCTAAGTTGACGTGCGCGTCACTATGACGTCACGTCATAGGGGCTATGACGTAATGTCCGACAAAAGTGACCTAGCGTCAGGGAAATATTCGAACCCAAGAAAAGCGCTCGAGTTCCGTCCATTCAAGGGTCAGTCGCCGAGCGACTCAGCCGTATCGTCCCGGAGCTTCTTGAGTTCAGAGATCGTTTCGTCGAGCGCAGCGCGCTCGCGTTCCAGCTCGGAGAGCTGCCGGTTGGCGAGGTCGATAAAGACCTGGTACTGCTCCTGAGTGCCCTTCTGGCCATAAAGCAAAAGCCACTGGCGAATTTCCTCAAGGCTGAAGCCGAATCGGCGGCCGCGCAGGATGAGCGTCATGCGCGCCAGTTCGCGCGGGCCATAGTAGCGCGCGCGACCTTCCTTCACCGGATCAAGAAGCTCGATGTATTCGTAGTAGCGCAACGTCCGCGGTGTAACGTCGAACCGGGCGCACATCTCCTTGAAGCTGAGAAGATCACTCGGCATGGCAGGCCTCCTGCGCGGAACCTAGCGGCTGCTTCGAAGCCGCACAACTCAGTTCGCGCAGGCTCAGTTCAGAAAACCGGGAGCGAAGAAGTAGAGGCCGTAAGCGACGACGAGCGCCGGAATCACCGAAAAGACCGTTGCCATGAGCGCTGCGCGGGGCGCGAGAGCGATGGCGGGGAAGAGCGCGTCGCCATCATTGGAGATCGCATTGGCTGCGAGCGCCGAGAAGGGGATGGCACCGTTGACATAGAGGGTGGCGACCAGAACCTGCGGTCCGCAGCCGGGGACGAAACCGATCGCTGCGCCGATAAGAGGAAGCACAGGCGCGACGGATGAGAAGAACGCCTTGAGATCGAGACCCGCATAAGCGGCAGCGTAGTCATAGGCGAGATAGGCGATGATGACCCAGACCGAAATGAAGGCGGTTTCCTCGGCCATTCGCGTGACGGGCCGGTCGGCAGGGTTCGTCATCGCCGTCACCGGGGATATCGTCCAGATCGCGAGGCCGATGAACGTGCCAGCCAGCGCAAACCATGCGACGGGGACGCCCAGTACCTGCGTCACCTCGACCTGGGCGATCTGTGCGGCGCCGACAATCAGACCGGGTATGACGGCGGCCAGGAAGGCCCAGTCACGCACTCGGGGCGCACCGATCCGCGGCACTATTTCGCAATCGCCGCCCTTGGGGCGGTAGTCAGTGACCACGAACCGGTCGATCAGCCAGCCGGTCAGAATGCCAGCGCCGAACTGCATCGGAAGCAGGACCAAGGCGGCATCGGGTCGGGTCGCAAGCAGAAGAAAAGCAGCGTCGCCCATCGTTGCCGTAAGCGTCGCCACAACAGCGCCGAAGCTGACCTTGCCGGACGCATAGGCTGCGACCACGACGACTGCTCCGCCACAGCCCGGCGTCGCTCCAAGTAGCGCGGCGAATGGCACCTGCATTCCGCGCGCATTCCCCAGCGCAATGCCGAGATCGAAACGGAAAAGCTTTTCTAGGCCGTAGAACAATAGAAGCGTCGCGGCCACGAAGGCCGAGACCTGTACGAACGCATCCTGCATCAGTCCGCGCGTCAGCGCCCCGAGTTCACCGGGCGCCAGCGCCAGCCCGACAAGCACAGACACTAGAAAAAGGCGCCGCGGACGGAACCGGCCCAGCCGCGAGAGCGCGACAGCGGGCAGAGAGAGCACGTTGATTTCTGTGTTGTGCATGGCCAGTTGCTATTGAGAATTATTATCAATTGCAAAAGATAGCGCTTGCAGCGGATTTGGCAAGTGCCAATAAACAACCGGCAAACTGTTCCGGAAACCGTGACATGGATGACAGGAAGCGAGCCGCCGCGCGGCAGTTCATAGAAGCGATCCCGCATTCCCGAGCGCTCGGCATGAAGCTCGAGACGATCGGCGCAGGGCAGGCGGTAATCTCGATGCCTTATGATGAGCGGTTCGTGGGTGATCCGCAGACCGGCGTCATCCATGGCGGTGCCGTCTCGGCCCTCATGGATACCTGTGGCGGTGCGGCGGTAATGAGCCATCCGACAAATCCGGTAAGCACCGCGACGATCGATCTGAGGATCGACTACATGCGCCCCGCGCGACCGGGCGACCGGATTACGGCGCGCGCCGAATGCTACCACATCACCCGCTCTGTCGCCTTCGTCCGCGCCACGGCCCATGATGAAGATGACGACCGCCCCGTCGCGACGGCGACCGGCGCCTTTACTGTCGAGCGCCCGAAGGAAGACAAGTCATGAGTCCGAGGGCAAGGCCAGAACCCGTCCAGGTCGTCAAGGAACGCCGCGATGCCGCTCTAAACGCGCTGGTGATGGGCGTACCTTACATCCAGTTTCTCGGGATCGAATTTGATCGCAGGGGCGACGAGCTGACTGCTGTACTGACCTTCGACGAAAAACTCATCGGGAATCCGATGCTTCCTGCAATTCATGGTGGGGTGACGGCCGCGTTTCTCGAAGTAACGGCCATCATCGGGCTCAGCTGGTCGCTCGTATGGGAAGAGATGGAGAGCGGGGGACTCGATCCGCGCAAACTCGATCCCGAACATCTGCCGCGGCTGCCGAAGACCATCGATTTCACGGTCGACTACCTGCGCACCGGTCTTCCCCGGGATGCCTATGCGCGGGCGCGGGTGAACCGGTCGGGGCGGCGCTATGCCTCAGTTCACGTTGAGGCGTGGCAGGATAACCGCGCGCGTCTGTTCGCTCAGGGCACAGGGCACTTCCTGATGCCTACGGGCGGGCTCATGCAGAATGGATGAGATTACCCATTCGCGCGTTCTGAAAATCGCGCTTCCGATCGTGTTATCGAACGCAACCGTGCCATTGCTGGGCGCGGTTGATACGGGCGTCGTTGGCCAGTTGGGTGAGGCCGCGCCAATCGGCGCTGTCGGCGTGGGCGCCGTCGTTCTTGCCTCGATCTACTGGATCTTCGGGTTCCTCAGGATGGGAACCTCGGGCCTTGTCGCCCAGGCACACGGAAGCAAGGACCCCGCCGAGACCGGGGCCATTCTGATGCGCGCGCTGATGATTGGCTTGTGCGGCGGGCTTGTCTTCATCCTGCTGCAAAAACCCGTCTTCCATGCTGCTTTCGCGCTTGCCCCGGCTTCGGAGGAGGTGGAGGCGCTGACTCGCGGCTACCTTACGATCCGGATCTGGGGCGCGCCCGCGACGATCGCGCTATACGCCGTCACGGGCTGGCTGATCGCCATAGAGCGCACGCGGAGCGTTCTAGTCCTGCAGGTCTGGATGAACGGGCTGAACATCGGGCTCGATTTCCTGTTCGTCCTGGGTTTCGACTGGGGCGTCGAGGGTGTTGCGGTTGCGACGCTGATCGCCGAGTGGACGGGTCTCGCGCTCGGCCTCTGGCTTTGCCGCGACGCTTTCTCTGGTGGGCAATGGCACGACTGGGCGCGCGTATTCGATCAGGAGCGGGTCACCCGCATGATGCGCGTGAACGGCGACATCATGCTGCGCTCCATCCTTCTTCAGGGTGCGTTCACAAGCTTTATCTTTCTAGGTGCGCGTTTCGGGGACGTGACGCTCGCCGCGAACCAGGTCCTGATCCAGTTCCTCGAGATCACGGCCTTCGCGCTCGACGGTTTCGCCTTCGCGGCGGAATCGCTTGTCGGGCAGGCCGTGGGCGCTCGCTCCGCGCTGCGGGTTCGGCGCGCGTCGATTGTGACCAGCCAATGGGGTGTAGGGGGATCGCTGGCGCTAGGGCTTTTCTTCTGGCTGGCCGGTCCGTGGATCATAGACCTGATGACAACAGAGCCGAACGTAAGGCTGGCGGCGCGGGCCTATCTTCCGTGGGTGGCGATCGCGCCTGTGATCGGGATCGCGAGCTGGATGTTCGACGGAATCTTCATCGGCGCGACTCTCTCGCGAGAGATGCGCAACGCCATGCTCGTCTCGGTCGGGATATATATCGTAGCGCTGCTGGCGCTTACCGCTGCGCTCGGAAATCACGGGCTCTGGGCGGCTCTGATGGTGCTGAATCTTGCGCGAGGTTTCACCATGGGCGCGTTCTATTCGAGGGCTGAGCGGGCTGCGGCGTAAGTATGGCGCTCAGTCCCCGACGCCGCCTTCGCGGCATACCCGGGGGTGGTGCTTGGATTCAGGCGACAGATCAGAAAAGGGCGAGGACCGCTTCGGGAGGGCGGCCAATCGCTGCGCGGCCTTCGTGCAGGACGAGGGGGCGTTCGATGAGCGATGGGGTGTTGGCCATCGCGGCAATGAGTGCATCGGCGGGTGCGTCCTTCGCCAGTCCAAGGTCCTTGAAAAGCGCGTCGCCCGTACGCACGAGATCGATCGCGGGGCGGCCGAGCGCCTTCAGAGCCGCGCGGATCTCGGCCTCGGTCGGCGCATCCTGCTGGTAGAGACGGACGGTCGCTTCGATCCCCCGGTCTTGCAGCAAGGCGAGTGTCTGACGCGACTTCGAGCATCGCGGATTATGCCAGATTTCCGTCAAAGCCAGTCCTCCCGTCCGCTACCTACCGCTTCGGCGATCGATGCGAAGCCAGCTTCGGCGATACGAGCATCGAGCCCCTTCGCGATTTCGGTCACGAGCGAGAGGCCCTGATAGACCATCGCCGAATAGAGCTGGACCGCCGACGCCCCGGCGCGGATCTTCTGCCAGGCGTCCTCAGCCGAGCCAATCCCGCCCACGCCGATCAATGGCAGGCGGCCTTCGGTGAGTTCAGAGAGCCGGGCGAGAACTCGCGTCGATTTTTCGAAGAGAGGCGCCCCCGAAAGCCCACCGGCTTCGGTTCGGTGGCGGCTTGTAAGCCCTTCGCGGGAGAGTGTCGTGTTGGTCGCGATCACGGCATCGATTCCGGAAGTCAGCGCCACGTCCGCGATATCAGCAAGTTCGGCCTCTTCGAGGTCGGGGGCGATCTTGAGGAAAACGGGGATCGGCCGTCCCAGCGCGGCGCGGGTTTCCAGAACGCCATCGAGAAGCGCGGATAGCGCGGCCTTGCCCTGAAGCTCTCTCAAGCGTTCGGTGTTGGGAGAGGAGACGTTGACGGTCGCGAAATCTACATGAGGCCCGCAGGTCGCCAGCACCTTCGCGAAATCAGCGGCGCGGTCGGCGCTGTCCTTGTTGGCGCCGAGGTTGAGGCCGACCGGCACGCGCCGATCTGCCCGAGCAAGCCGAGCCGCAATCGCTTCGGCGCCTTCATTGTTGAAGCCGAAGCGGTTGATGACGGCGCGGTCCTCGGTCAGACGGAAAAGCCGGGGCCGGGGATTGCCGGGCTGCGGGCGGGGCGTTGCCGCGCCAACTTCGACGAAGCCGAAGCCTGCGCCGGTCAGAGGCGTGACGGCCTCGGCGTTCTTGTCGTAGCCGGCGGCAAGGCCAACGGGGTTCGGAAGGCTAAGACCTGCGATCTTCGTGCGAAGCAGGGGTGAGGTGTAGGGACCGGGCAGTGGCACGAGACCGGAGGCGAGCGCCTTGATGGAAAGGCCATGCGCCGTCTCGGGATCGAGCCGGTGCAGAGCGCAAAGGCCCGCGCGTTCGATAAGGCTCACAATACACCCTCAGGAAAGATGTGTCCGGTCGCGCCGAGGGGCAACGACTTGTCCCAGACCACGTCGCCGAGGCGGAGCGGGCGGTAGAGATGTGGAAAGAGCGCGCCGCCGCGCGAAGGTTCCCACTTCAATTCCGATCCGAGAGTCGAAGCCTTGACCGCGACAAGCACGAGATCGCTTTCCTCGGAGAAATGCTTGGCGGCAGTTTCAGCAAGCTGGGGGGCCGTCGAGAAATGGATGAAGCCATCGTTCAGATCCACCGGCGCGCCCAATGTTTCGCCCGCGGCACGGAATTGATCCCATTCGGGTCGGCGGAATATCTTGAAGACCAGCATCCGTTTCTCTTGCCCCCTAGGTGCGCGCCGGTCAATCCCGGCTGTGTCACCGCAGCGTTTCACGCCGCCGATAGCTTCCGCGCGATCACCTTTGACACGGTGAGGATCGCGCATCAATGTAGGCGCATATTCGACAATGGGGAGAACAAGAACATGACCCGCTTACTGGTCTCGGCCGCCGTGCTCGCGCTGTCTTCAGGCGCGGCGCTTGCCGATTATTCGCTGACAATCCTGCACACCAACGACTTCCATGCCCGGTTCGAGCCGATCTCGAAATACGATTCGGGCTGCTCGGCCGAGGACAACACTGCGGGTGAGTGCTTCGGTGGCACTGCCCGCCTCGTGACCGCTATTGCCGAAGCGCGGTCGCGAACGAACAACGCGATCCTCGTCGATGGCGGCGACCAGTTCCAGGGCACGCTGTTCTACACCTACTACAAGGGCAAGGTCGCGGCGGAGTTCATGAACAAGCTCGGCTACGATGCGATGACCGTCGGCAA
Source organism: uncultured Rhodobacterales bacterium (assembly GCA_965368915.1). Taxonomy (GTDB): domain Bacteria; phylum Pseudomonadota; class Alphaproteobacteria; order Rhodobacterales; family Rhodobacteraceae; genus Albidovulum. Next base: position 16,998 of record CBDUOT010000058.1, read on the forward strand.
CCACGAATTCGACGACGGACCCGAGGTTCTGCGAGGATTCGTCGATACCGTGGAATTCCCGGTCCTGATGTCGAATGCCGATATCTCTGGCGAGCCGATCCTGGAAGGTCAGATCCAGAAGTCGGTCGTGATCGAGCGGGGGGGCGAGAAGCTGGGCCTGATCGGGCTTACGCCGCAGAATACCGATGAACTCGCAAGCCCGGGTAAGAACGTCGTTTTCACTGACCCTGTCGGCGCGGTGCAGTCCGAAGTGGACAAGCTGATGGGCGAGGGTGTGAACAAGATCATCGTTCTCAGCCATTCCGGCTATGCGGTCGACCAGAAGATCGCAGCCGAAACGACGGGTGTCGACGTGATCGTCGGCGGCCATACAAATACACTTCTCTCCAATACCTCCGACCGTGCGGAAGGCCCCTATCCGACGATGGTGGGCAACACGGCGATCGTATCGGCCTACGCCTATGGCAAGTTCCTGGGCGAGCTGAACGTCACCTTCGACGACGCTGGCGAGATTGTGGAGGCGAAGGGCGAGCCGCTGATCATGGATGCGGCGGTGACGGAGGATAGCACCACCAAAGAGCGTATCGCAGAACTTGCGGTGCCACTCGACGAGATCCGCAACAAGGTCGTGGCCGAAACCGCCGAGCCTATCGACGGGGACCGTGCGAACTGCCGCGCGCAGGAATGCCAGATGGGCAACCTCGTCGCCGACGCGATGCTTGCGCGAGTGAAGGACCAGGGCGTTCAGATCGCCATCGCGAATGGCGGGGGTCTTCGCGCCTCAATCGACGCAGGCGAGGTGACGATGGGAGAGGTTCTGACGGTTCTGCCGTTCCAAAACACGCTTTCCACCTTCGAGGCCAAAGGCTCTACGGTCCTTGCCGCGCTCGAGAACGGCGTGAGCCAAATCGAGGAGGGCGCAGGCCGGTTCCCGCAGGTCGCCGGGCTGAAGTTCGCGGTCGACAGCGCCGCCGAACCGGGCGCGCGTGTCTCTGACGTGATGGTCGCGGAGGACGACGCATGGGTCCCTATCGAGGCCGATAAGGTCTATGGCGTTGTCACGAACAACTTCGTCAGAAACGGCGGCGACGGCTACGGCGTTCTCGCGTCGGAAGGCATGAATGCCTACGACTTCGGACCCGACCTCGCTGATGTCACGGCGGAGTATCTGGCGGCGAACGCACCCTACGCCCCGTATCTCGACGGGCGGATCACAATGAAATGAGCCGATGGGGCGCAGGCGGGGATTGGCTTGCCTGCGCCCAAAACCTGCTTTGAGCTTGAAACTTCCGGGAAAATAGCGCATATGAGGTGTCGCGACGTTACCTCTTTCGACCACTGTCTCCCTAACCGGCCTCAGTTCTTCGATTGCGACTGACTGCGCCGGGCCGCTGCATAGTGCGGGCGGTAGACTAAAAGGAGATATCACGATGGCTACTGGCTCCGTGAAATGGTTCAACAACACCAAAGGTTTTGGCTTCATCGCCCCTGATGGCGGCAAGAAGGACGTGTTCGTGCACATCTCGGCGCTCGAGCGCGCTGGCATTCGCGAACTGGCCGATGGTCAGAAAGTGACCTTCGACATCGAAGCAGGCCGTGACGGCCGTGAGTCGGCGACGAACCTTCAGCTCGCATAAGCGATAAAAGCTGAATGCTACAAAACGGGGCCCATCGGGCCCCGTTTTCATTTGTACAGCGCGGCGCGGGCCTCGTAGCCTTTCAGGATTGGGCGGGCGAGCGGCATGTGTGCATCGCCGATCAAGGCGAGATCAGGAAACAGATCAAGGATCTCGTCGCGCGAATTTTCTTCGTAGGCCGAAACTGCCTGTAGCGCGGGGTGAAAGCTTTCGGTTGGCAAACCGTCCGACCAGACGATTTGATGCGTGTCAAACAGGATGTGGAAATATTCCACGCCCTCGTCCGGCACCGAATTATCCCGCCTTACCCCTTCGACCACGCCGACGAGCTGACTCGCCGGGACGAAACACTCTGAATTGCCGGAAACCAGTTCAACCATCGGACCCGACACCAAGATGCGGTGCGCGGGCGACACGCGCAGGTCGCGCGCGGGGAGAATTTCAGTCGACGTGCACTTCATGGCACCTTGCGGGATCAGGATGGGCCGCAGATCGGGACGCAGCCGCAGCTCCAGCGAATTGACCTTCTGGGAGCCGGACCAACGAACCATTTTGGGGCCGTCATCAAGCGTAATGACCTCATCGCCGGCGACCAGATCCTCGACAGGCACAAGACCGCTCGGGGTGTTGATCAGCGTGCCGCGCACGAAGCAGGAAATTGCGATGTCGTCGAGAATGAGCAGAGAACTGGTTCCGCCGAACCCGAACTGCCCCCTGAACCGCAGGATCGGATTATCATACGGAGAGGTGAAGGTGATCGTGACGGAGTTCGTCTGTTCGTCGAATACCTGTGCGGAGCCAATGGTGGTGAAGCCGGAGCCACCGCCCGTATCCTCGAGATCGACCGTGATACCGAAACCTCCGGAAGCTGAGCCCAGTTCTCGGATTGAGAATGTCAGCGTGTAGCTCTGGCCCGCTTGCAGCGCGACCTGCTGCGAAAGCCGGTCGCCGTCCTGGACGTCGTTGTTGCCGCTTCCAAATACAACCCAGCCATTGGCGGCATCGTAAGTGGGTGCCGTGTCGCCGGCGCCAACTGTTGTCCAACCGGTCAATCCGTTCGAGAAATCCCCGTTTGAAATTATTGCCATGGCGCTGCCTCTCAATCGTTACGCTGTAGCCGCATCGGCTACTTTTCACGACTTAAAGAGTACTGACCGCATCCCGGATCACGAAGAAAGCGCATGTATATCAGATGGATACGCACGTATAGGCGGCCATTCCTTCGTATAGGACCCGACGCCGAATGCGGCGCCAAAACGTATCCGCGTGTGATTCAACCAGTATCCTGATAGCGCGCAAAACCGCCGGGCGAGGGCGCGCTGCCAATCTGGAATTTCATGAAGCTTGAAGAACGAATGAGCCGCGCCCATGCGGATAGTGGCAGGGGCAAAGGGGCTTCAATCAGTCCGTCAGCGCAAGGGAATGCGGACTGGGGCGTCAGTGCAAGCGGGCATGAACGAGATAGCCCTCGACCGTCTCCTCTCCGAGCGCCTTGAGTGCCTCAAGCCGGTGCAGCCCTTCGATCAGTATGAAGTTTTCACCGTCTGCCCTGACCCTGATGGGGGTCAACTGACCTTCCGCAAGGATGCTTTCGGCGAGTTCCACCACTTTCGCTTCTTCTAGCGTCTTCATGCGCTTCACGGGCACGCGTACGCGGTCAATCGGGAAGGTGGTTTTCTGCAACATCTGCTCGCCTCGCGCCGTGGAGGGGTGATGGCAGAGTAGCATGTTGTGAGGGGATGGAAAGGAGCAAGCGTGACGCGGGTGGGTGTATGTGTTGCGGCTTGGCTTCGGCAATTGCCTGCGCTTTTTTGGTCGTTGGCAGGTGGTGGAGTTTAACGGTGGAAACCTTGAGGTCGCCATCTTCGCTTTACTTTGCTTTCTGCCGAAAAATAGCATATCAGTAACAGAGGGAATGGTTCGAGATTCACGACAATAGTCCCACCTTGTTTCGCTATGCTGACCCCTGACTCACATCGAGCGTATTGTTCGGTGTAATTAGAGGATTCCTTGACCGCGATTTCCTTCGATATTTTACAAACCCTGCATTTTCTTTGAACGCATCGCGACTTTTAATAGGTGCAAATAAAAAACTTGAGGCCGGTGGAATCTTAAGAAAGCTGTTTCGTGCATATTCGACTGTGCGAGAGAAATAATGAAAATCATAATACTCGCTTACTGTGTTTTTCTTGGCTCTGGATTAGCAAGACTCGGAAACTTGGTGCGCCGTCTGCCTAGGGCGTTCCGAACGCTCAGATGTGCGCAGGTTGTCGTCGACGTCTCGACAGAGTGCTCCG
>CBDUOT010000059.1:0-20837 GCA_965368915.1 uncultured Rhodobacterales bacterium
CGATGGGCGCGCAGCCAATCGACCGTTGCTTCGACCGGCATCGGGCGGGCAATCGCGAACCCCTGCACATGCGTGCAGCCGAGTTGCGCGAGAATGGCGTGTTCGCCAAGCGACTCGATCCCTTCGGCGAGTGTCTTGAGGCCCAAGTTCTCGGCCATCGACAGTACAGCGGCGACCATGCGCTGCTGCGACTGGTCCGAATCGATACGAGTGATGTAGGAGCGGTCGATCTTGATCCGGTCGATCGCGAAGCGGCGGATGGCAAGGAGAGAGGCGTGACCAGTGCCAAAATCGTCAAGATCGATCCCGCAGCCGAGTTCCGACAGCGCGTTGATGTTGCGCACGATGACGTCGTGGTCGCTCTCGGCGATCACGGATTCGAGGATCTCGACGGTCAGCCGCTCGGGGGCGAGGTCGAACCTGTCGAGTTCCCATCGCAGCTTTGCGACCAGATCCGGATTGCGCAGTTCGTCCTTCGAAAAGTTGACCGACACGCGCGGAATGCCAAGCCCGGCCCTGTCCCAGCCGCGAAGAGCCGAGAGCGCGTGCGCAAGCATGACTTCGCCGAGCCGTTCCCCCAGACCCGCTGCCAGGGCCAACGGCAGGAATTCCGCAGGGAGCAGCACGCCACGTTCGGGGTGCTGCCAGCGCGCCAGCGCCTCAAAGCCGACGACGCCGCCGGTATCAGTGGAGAGCTGTGGCTGGAAGTAGGCGATGATTTCACCGTTTTCGAGCGCCGTTTCGAGCCTGTCCCTGAGCGCACCGCGCTTCTCGGCCGCATCTGCGATGTCGCTGGCGTAACTGCGGATCGCGCCGGGGCTGTTGCGAAGCGCCTCTTCCAGCGCGAGTTCTGCCGCCGCCAGGAGCCGCTCACCGGTCCGTTCGGGCGAGCGGCTGGACAGACAGAAACCGATCGAGACGCTCGCGTAGATAGTGATCGCATCGACGCTCATCGGTTCGGCGACGGCGGCAGTGAGGCGACCCGAAATCTGGATCAGCGCCTCGAGGTCTTGCCGTCGCGATGGCGCCAGCGCAATCGCGAAGCGCGGGCCTTCGAGCCGGCAAAGGACGTCCGAATCCCGCAGCACGCCTTTCAAGCGCTCTCCGACCTTCCTCAGCATCGCCTCATGCGCGGCGTGTCCGAAATTTCCGAGATGCTCCTGTCCGTCGTCGAGTTCCACCACGAGACAGGCCGAGGTCTTGCCCGTGGCCTCTTGCTGCAGGTAGGCGTGGTCCAGCACGCGGATGACAGCATCCCGCTGCGGCAGGCCGGTTGTCGCGTCGCACGCAACCGTCTGCGGTTGCATCCGCGCGTTTCGACGGGCGAGAAGAGCGAGTGGCAGCCCTCCCGCCGCGACGATCGCGGCCCCGCGCGGGCCAAACCAGCCCCCCGCGAGCGCGAAAGCGGGGAGCAGGGCGAGGAACTCAGGCGCGACAAGGCCACCGAGCCGCTTACCCAGACCAAACGTGCTGTGTTTTGGCATCGCTGCAAACCCTTTCGCAAGCGGGCCGCGCGAGGACCCAATTCGTTGCGAAGCTAGGTGCCGCCTGTCACCGGAAGGTTAATCGCTTTCGCCAGATGTGTCTGGGATTTTATCTTTCCCGTCGACATTGAGCGAAAGCCCCGCGAAATCGAAGAGCGCGGGATCGAGAAGATGCGACGGGCGGGCGTTCATCAACGCGCGGAAGATGACCTGCCGGCGGCCGGGGCTGCGCGTTTCCCATCCATCGAGGATCTGCTTGACCTGCTGGCGCTGAAGCCCGTCCTGCGACCCGCAAAGATCGCATGGGATGATCGGGTAGTTCATCGCCTTCGCGAACCTGTCGCAATCGGCCTCGGCAACGAATGCCAGCGGCCGGTAGACGAACAGATCGCCGTCTTCGTTCACAAGCTTCGGCGGCATTGTCGCCAGCCTGCCGCCGTGAAAGAGGTTCATGAAGAACGTTTCCAGGATGTCGTCGCGGTGATGGCCGAGGACGACGGCGGAGCAGCCTTCCTCGCGCGCGATCCGATAGAGATTGCCGCGCCGGAGCCGCGAGCAGAGCGAACACATCGTGCCGCCGGGCGCGATCTTGTCCGTCACGATGGAATAGGTGTCGGCATATTCGATCCGGTGCGGCACGCCCATCTTCGTCAGGAACTCTGGCAGGACAGTCGCAGGAAAACCGGGTTGGCCCTGATCGAGATTGCAGGCGAGGAGGTCAACGGGCAGGAGGCCGCGCCACTTCAGTTCGTGCAGGACCGCCAGAAGCGTGTAGCTGTCCTTGCCGCCGGACAGGCAGACAAGCCAGCGGGCACCGCGTTCGACCATCCCGTAGGCCGCGATCGCCTCGCGCACCTCGCGCACAAGCCTTTTGCGGAGTTTCTTGAACTCCGTCGTCGCTGGCGCCCCGTGAAAGAGCGGGTGGATATCATCGGCCTCGTCGAGCATGGTGAGGCTTTAGTAGAGATGCAGGAACCCGGCAAGGGCCGCGCGTTGCGGTTGACGGCGGCGACGAAGCGTGACGTCTTGGCAACCGCAGAGAACGGAGCGAGATGAAGAAGACGCTCATCGTACATGCCGGTTTGCACAAGACCGGCTCGACAGCCGTGCAGGTCGCGCTCGGCAAATACCGCGAGGTGTTCAGGGACCGGGGCGTGCTTTTGCATAGTCCCGATGGGGTGCGCATCGCACATCATCAGCACGCGAGCGCCATTGCTCACGGGAACCGCTTCGTCCGCAAAAAGGCCGCGTTTGACCGGTTGGCAGAGGATGCGACAGCATTCCGCGGCCATACGATTTTCGTGTCGAGCGAAGACTTCGAAAGCGCGCTGGGCGATCCGGAAGCGCTTGGCCGGTTGAAAGCCTTTTGCGAACGGGCAGGGTTACAACCGCTGCTGCTCGTCTATCTTCGCAATCCCATCGACTACTTTGAATCGCTTTTCTTCGAGATGCTGAAGCACGGGCAACCGCTCTGCGCCGATGAACTCGCCGAAGCTGTTCTGAAGCAAGGGAACTATACTTGGGGCACGTGGAGCTTTCACTTCGACCATGCCGCGATGTGGCATGTCATTCGGGACGCCGGGTTGGACATCCGCTTTCGTGACTATCACGCGTTGTCGGGTGGTTCGACGGTGTCGGACATTCTAGAAGTTCTCGGGGCTTCAGATCTGGCCGTCCAGTCGTCTCCGGAAACCCGGGCGAACCCCAGGAAAGCGAACCGGAACCTGATGCGGTTCGTGATCAACAGACAGGGGGAGGGCGTCCCAACCAAGAAATGGTTAAGAAGCATCGAAGCCCAAATTCTCAAGGCGCCGCCCCGGCTGTCATCGGACATGCGTGCGCGCTTTCAAGAGACGTTCCGCAAGTCGACCCGGGAACTCGACGATGCGCATGGCTTCGGCCTGACTGAAGCGATGCTCGCCCCCGCGCCGCCCGGGCCGTCGACTCGGCTTGAGGCAGTGTTTTCCGCTGCGATCGCGGACCGCGTGATGCGGTTATGGCAAGATTCCCCGACTTCGCGGCACGAGGCGGAGTGCGAAGAGCTTGCGCAATTGTTGCTGGAGCGTTGTGAGCCGGCCTGAGGCCAGGGTCAGTTTCGGTCGCGATTCTCGTCACTCGGAACCGGGTCATAGCCTGATCCGCCCCATGGGTGGCAGCGGGCGATCCGGCGGGCGGCGAGCCAGGTGCCCTTGATGCCTCCGTGCTTTTCGAGCGCTTCTAGGGCATAGGCCGAGCAGGTCGGCTGGTATCGGCAGCCATGCCCGACCCATGGGCTCAGCACTAGTCGATAGGCACGGACGGGGAGCGCAAAGATATGGGCAAGGGGGCTCATGCCTTGCCGCCGTGGACGCGTTTGAGCGCGCGGACCAGATCGTCGCGCATCTCGGCGAAGTCCCGCGTTGCCGTGGCGACGGGCCTGCCGACGAGCACGTAGTCCCAACCGGGTTTCCCGTGGCTAGGCAGAACCTGCCGCGCGATCTCTCGCAGGCGTCGCTTGGCGCGATTGCGCGCGACGGCATTGCCGAGCTTCTTCGAACAGGTGAAGCCGACGCGAATCTCGGCCGGGTCGCCTTCGCCCTCACGCCGCTCGCGCGCCTGCAGCAAAAATGCCGGCATACCCTGCCGGCGGGCCTGCGCCGCGCGCAGGAAGTCGGAGCGCTTGCGGAGGACTGAACAAACGGAAACCGCCGGCGGCGTGTCCGTGCCCCGGCCATCCTGGCCATGCACGAGCGCCTCCGGCGGTGTCATGTCTTACGCCTTTCGGACGGCCCTTAGGCCGAAAGAACCTTGCGGCCCTTGGCGCGGCGCGCGTTCAGGATCTTGCGGCCGGCTTTGGTCGCCATGCGCGCACGAAAGCCGTGCCGACGGGCGCGGACGAGGTTCGATGGTTGAAACGTGCGCTTCATCGCAGCAACTCCGGGTTCTGGTGGCCCAAATCACGCAAGGATTCGAAGGCCTCTTTCATTCGAAGCCCGGCTCATAGACGCCCCGATGCCCCAAGTCAACTCGCCGCCGCGGTTTTTTGGACGGATTTGTGACCCGGCGCAGTGCGTACCTGCGTATGTAAATCAAAATCGACGAAAGCGCGCCCGCGAACTTCAAAGCGCCGCGACAAGGGCTTATCTTCGGGCGAAGGCGCGGTGACCTGCGGAGCGCAATTGCAGTCGCCAAGGGTGAAGGGACGGCATTGAAACTTTTCAACACGCTCTCGGGACGATTCCTGCTGCTGACGATGCTTTTCGTCATGTTGGCCGAGATCCTGATCTTTGTCCCTTCCGTCGCCCGTTTCCGCGAGGACTACATCCTTTCGCGTCTTGAGCGCGCGCAAATTGCGTCGCTCGCGCTTCTCGCTACCGACGGGATGATCGACGAGAACCTCGAGCGCGAACTTCTTGCCAATGCGGAAGTGCACAACGTCGTTCTGCGCCGGGACGAGGTGCGCCAGCTCGTCCTGTCCTCTCCGATCCCTGCGCCGATCGAGCAAAGCTTCGATCTGCGCGATGCCCCGGCCTGGGAGCTCATCCGCGATGCCGTGGCCTGTCTCTTGGATCCTGAGGACCGGGTGATCCGCGTGATGGGCGAGCCGGTCCGCCAAGCCGGGCTTCTGATCGAAGTCACGATGAACACCAAGCCGTTGCGAAGCGCCATGGTCGACTACGGGCTGCGGATTCTTGGCCTTTCGGCGCTGATTTCGGTTGTGACGGCCGTTTTGCTATTCCTCGCGGTCCAGCGTCTTCTCGTGACCCCGATCCGGCGCGTTGTGAACCACATGAGCGTCTATGCCGAGGCGCCCGAGGATGCGCGCCGTGTGATCGAGCCGACCGCAAGCGTCGCGGAATTGCGAGAGGCGGAAGAGGCGCTACAGTCGATGCAGCGCCAGCTTACAGGCGCGCTCAGGCAGAAGGACCGGCTGGCGCAGTTGGGCAGCGCGGTCGCGAAGATCAGCCACGATCTGCGCAACATCCTGACGACAGCGCAGCTTTTCGCCGACCGGATGGAAGGCAGCGATGATCCGATGGTCAAGCGCGCGGCGCCAAAGCTCGTGGGGTCCATCAGCCGCGCGGTGGGGCTGTGTGAATCCACGCTCGCGTTCGGCAAGGCAGAAGAACTGCCGCCGACGCTTGCGCGCTTCATGGTTTCATCCCTCGTGAACGATGTCGTCGACAGTGAGAAACTGGCCGCAGGCGGGGAGGGCGTGGAGTTCGTGACGGACGTACCCGGCTCGCTCGTCATTCGCGCCGATCACGAGCAGCTGCATCGCGTGATGACGAACCTCGTACGCAACGCGCGGCAGGCGATCGAAGCGACGGGCAAGCCCGGCACGATCGAAGTCGGTGCGGGCGAAGAGGAAGAAGGTTGGTGGATCAGGGTGGGCGACACCGGTCCCGGCCTGCCCAAGCGGTCGCGGGAGCATCTCTTCCAACCGTTTCAGGGCGGCACGAGGAAAGGCGGAACTGGCCTTGGCCTTGCCATCGCTGCCGAACTGGTGCGCGGGCATGGCGGCCGGTTGGAACTGCTGAGGTCCGACGAAGAGGGAACGGAGTTCGTTATCCATATCCCTCGCGAACTTGGCAACGAGGCGCATTGACGGACGAAAGGGGGGCGGTGACGGTGGTCGTTCGCGCCGTTTCGGTTTTGCCCTTGCAATGCCCTACGCGGGTCGCTAAATGCCACTTCCACGCACCCGTAGCTCAGCTGGATAGAGCACCAGACTACGAATCTGGGGGTCGGGCGTTCGAATCGCTCCGGGTGCGCCACTCATCCATCATACGTTCCATTTGGCGACCGACTGCCCGGTGCTGCGCATCCTTTGGCAGGACATGCTATAACTATACCGGGATTTCCGGAGTCTTGCGACGATGGTTCATGGCCTGCATCCGACCGAACCGCCGCCTCGGCCACCTCTGAGAAGCTTGGAAGTGGCCGTTGCGGTTGCGCGGAGCGGTTCTCTTACAGCTGCCGCGGCGGCGCTTGGCATGACGCATGGCGCTGTCAGCCGGCATGTGCGGACGGTCGAGGAATGGGTCAATCTGCGGCTGTTCGAGCGGCATGGGCGCGGGGTTTCTCCCACGCAGGAAGGCCACGTCTTCTTCAACCAGGTCGAGCGTGGCTTCGCGTTGATCGATCAGGCGGCCGACCGCTGGCAACGCCGACGCGGACGCGATGTCGTGCGCCTTGCCACAACGCCGACTTTCGCGAAGTTCTGGCTTCTGCCGCGACTCAGGCGGATCGAGGCGATCGAGCCGCCGATTCACATTGACCTCGCGGCGCAACAGGGACTCGCCGATATCGAAAAGGGGGAAGTCGATATCGCGATCAGGTATTCGCGGCGCGAACGTCTTCCCGATGCGGTGCGCGTTTTCATGACCGAACGCCTCTTTCCGGTCGCCGCGCCCGAACTTGCGCATGAAATCCGCGACGGAGATGTCGAGAGCCTGCTCTCCCATCCTCTTTTGCACGATACCGATGCCACAAAGTGGCGGGCGTGGTGTGCATCCGTGGTCGGTAAGCCCTATAGCCCGCGCGCCCGGGACCGCCGGTTCGAGGATTATCCGCTGTGCCTTGCCGCAGCCGAAGCGGGGCTTGGCGTCGCGCTGGCGCAGTGTCCGCTGATCGACGAAGTGATTGGCGGCATGAACCTCGTCCGTCTGCCGTTTCCGGAAGCCGCGAGCCCGCTGAGCTACTTCTTCCTGTTTGCGCCGGGCTCACCCCGGCCGGCGGTCAACCGGCTGGTCGAAAGGCTGGTCGCGGAAGTCTTGACGGAAAACTCGCGTATGGACGACATGCCTGAGCTAAAGTCCAAGGCGCCTCAGTCCGGCTGAAAGCCTTGAATAAGGCGCCGCAAGCCGAAAAGCGCGCCGATCAGGATCGACGCCAGCGTCACCGGGGCCGAAAAGGCCAGGGTCGACATCGCTGTCACGCCCTGTCCAATCGAACAGCCAAGTGCGATCGTTCCGCCGATACCCATCAGCGCCGCGCCGGATACCTGGCGGCCAAGTTCGCGCGGGTCCTCGCAGGCTTCCCAGCGAAAGAGGCCGCGGATCGCCGAGCCGAGAAAGGCGCCGGCCAGTACACCGGCGACGATGCCGACGGACAGGCTGAGGCCGCCCGCGCTTGACGTCATGAAATAGATGATCGAACGGCCGAGCGGCGCGGTGAAGGACGGGCCTTCGACGCCGATCTCGCCGAGGCTTTCCTCGGCGAGCCAGGACGTGCCGATCAGGCACCAAGCAACGGCGAGTCCCGCGGCCACGCCCCACAGCATCATTTGCGGCGACTCGCGCAGGGGGGAATGCAAGAGGGCCCATCCGAGCGCCGCCACGCCGAACGCCAGCGCGTAGACGAGAGGCGGGACGCCAGTCAGGCCCGCCAGCCAATGCGCAAAGCCCTGAGGCCCGGTCGCCTCGGTCTGAGGGAACAGCATGACGCGAAGTTCGGCTAGCGGCCCGGAGAGCGTCGCGAAGGCAAAGATCCCGATCACAACGACGACGACAAGAGAGCGCAGATCACCGCCCCCGAACCGGACGAGCGCCCCGAAACCGCAGTTCCCAGCCATCGCCATGCCGTAGCCGAAGATGAGCCCGCCCACGACCGATGCAATGGGGTTCCAAGCGATGGTGTGGTAGAAAGTCTGGGTGGGCGCGGCCCAGCCAAGCGCCTCTGCGGCGAAGGTCACGATGATCGCTGTGCCCAGCACGACACCCCAAAGACGCAGGCGCCGTTGGTCGTCGCCGTAATAGGCCGCCTCGATCGCGCCCAGGGTGCAGAACTCGCCCAAGCGCGCCGACAGGCCGAGAACGACACCCCCGGTAAGCCCGACCAGTGCTGCCAGAATGCCTGGCGTCACCGTCTCCATACGCTTTCCTCCCCGCCGGCAGAGCCGGCCCCTCGTCGCCAGGCGTCAGCCGTCGGCGCAAAAGATATCATATACCAGCCGCACTATGGTCGCGGCCCGATCGTCGTTCAGCGAGTAGTAGATCGCTTTGCCCTCGCGTCTGGCCTTCACGAGGCCTTCGAGACGCAAACGCGCAAGTTGCTGGCTTACTGCAGCCTGCCTTGAGAACAGGAGCGTTTCAAGCTCTGTGACGGAACGCTCTCCGCCGGCAAGATGGCACAGGATCATCAGGCGCCCGTCATGCGCGAGCGCCTTGAGCATGTTCGATGCCGCTTCGGCCTTTTCCGCCATGCTTTGCGGATCGATGCCCGACAGCGGGCCGCCGATCTCTTCGGCGGCCTCGACCTTCGCAGCATGTTCCTGCGGCGAAAGAGTCAACGGCGTCATCCTTCCATCAAGTGGCCAATGTGGTGCAGCGCCCTATCAGAACGCGATATCTTCCTCAACTGCCGTGATTCCATCGCGCGCGCACGCATCGTCGATGTCCGGACCCGGCGCACCCGAAACGCCGACCCCGCCGACAAGCGAACCCCCGGCGTCGACCGGAACGCCACCGCCCAGAGGAAGCGCCATCGAGAGGTGGCGGATGCCGGACGAGATCTTGTCGGGCGCGGTTTCTTCGGCAAGCGTCAGAGTGTCGGTGCGGAAGCTCACGGCGGTCCAGGCCTTGCGACGTGCGGTTTCCTCAACATGCGGTCCGGCAAAGCGGTCGCGGAGGAAGACCTGCGTGACGCCGAACCGGTCAACGACGGCGACGCCGACCTGGTAACCCTGCTCGCGGCAGGATTCCAATGCGGCCTGGGCGAGTTTCAGTGCGATTTCCGGCTTCATCACCTCGAGTTGCACCAAAGCCTCGTCATCCTGCGCAACCGCCGGACTGGATGCCAGCGCCATCGCGAGTATCAACTTTCTCATTCCCGTTCCTCCTCCTCGTATTGTCCACTCTGCTCAAGAAGTTGCCCGAGCAGCCCCCAAAAGAAATCCTCGCCTGCATATCCTTCGATCCTGCCGGTTTCCTGTCCGTCCGCGAGGAGGACAAAGGTCGGCGTGAAAACCGGCCGCGGATCGAAGCGCAGCCCTTCAGGATACGGTCCGCGGACATGCGCGCGTTCAAGCGGTGCGGCCCGGCCTTCAGGCGTTTTCGGATAGATCGGGGCGATTTCCCGATCCCAGCGCGCGCAATAGGCACAACCATCCTGTTCGAGCATCACCAAGCGCAACTCTGCCGCCGCCGAAGTCGCGCCCATGCCTGAAATGAGGGCGATGAAAGCAAGCGCATTGCGCATAGTTGACGGCCCGCTGATTACATATAAAGATCGTAATATGTTTTTCCGTACTGGGCAAGGCGAGGGACCGGATGCTGCTCGACCCGACCATGGGAGGCGCCCTATTCGCGGGGCTTCTGTCGTTCCTGTCGCCCTGTATTCTACCGATGGTGCCGTTCTACCTGTGCTACATGGCCGGCATCTCGATGGCCGAGTTGCGTTCGGACCAGACGATCGCTCCGGGCGCCCAGCGGCGCCTCGTACTTTCGGCGATTGCATTCGCGCTGGGCGTGACTTCGATCTTCATGCTTCTTGGCATGGGGGCCACGGCGCTGGGCCAGGTGTTCCGACAATGGCTTGAACCGCTTTCGTGGGTCGCCGCCGCAATCCTGTTTGTCTTCGGACTGCATTTTCTGGGTATCTTGCGTATCCCGTTCCTTTACCGGGAAGCGCGCATCGAAGCGAAGGTGGAGCCGACGACGATGATCGGAGCCTACATCATGGGGCTTGCGTTCGGGTTCGGCTGGACACCCTGTGTCGGCCCCGCACTTGCGGCCATTCTGATGGTGGCATCAAGCCTCGACGCGATCTGGCGCGGCGCGGTGCTTCTGTTCGTCTACGGCCTAGGCATGACGGCGCCCTTCGTGATTGCGGCGGTTTTCGCCAAGCCGTTTCTGGCCTGGATGAACCGCAATCGGAAGTATCTCGGCCATGTCGAGAAGGTCATGGGCGGAATGCTTATCCTTTTCGCCGTCCTGATCGCGACGGGATCGGTCAATGCTATCGCTCAGTTCATGATCGACCACATGCCATGGACCATGAATTTCGTCTGAGCTGTCAAGGGAGGAACCCATGAATCAGATATTGCGAACTCTGGCTATTATCGCGGCGCTCGCCACGCCCGCCGCAGCTGTCGAACTCGGCGACGACGGCTTGCACAAGCCCACTTGGCTGCGCGACACGTTCAAGGACATGACCGAGGATTTGGCCGAGGCGAATGCCGAAGGAAAGCGGCTTCTCGTCATCTTTGAGCAACGAGGCTGTATCTACTGCACCGAAATGCACGAGAAAATCTTCCCGGAGCCCGAGATCGACGCGCTGATCCGCGACAACTACTTCGTTGTGCAGATGAACCTCTTCGGCGACGTGGAGGTGACCGACTTCGATGGTGAGACGTTGTCCGAAAAGGACATGGCCGTGAAGTGGGGTGTCGTCTTTACGCCGACGATGCTTTTCCTGCCAGAGGAGGTCGGCGAAGATCAGACTGCGGCGAAGGCCGCCGTCGTGACGATGCCCGGTGCGTTTGGCAAGCAGACAACCGCGGCACTGCTGACGTGGGTCAAGGATCACGGCTACGAATCAGGCGAACATTTCCAAAAGTATCTTGCTGAGCGCGTGACTGGCGGGACGTCTAACTGACCGCGGGAGCGGGTTTTCTTGGCCGCATCATATTCTCATATTCACGCTGTTGAATTTTTAGTTGCATGCGGCCGTATGCCTCAGCTACCTTCTGAGTCGGGAGAGAACAGGGAGGATACCCATGACGCGCCGTATAATGATCGGCCTTATCTCGTCCGCGGCGATTGCATCCGCAGCCGCGGCGGAGACGGCGCCAGTTGATGTGGCATTCGAGGAAGGCGCCATCGCGCAGTCGCTGAGCGGCGCTGCTGGCGACCCGACCGAAGGGGCGAAGGTGATGTCCAGCCGTGGCTTGGGCAACTGCGTCGCATGCCACACGGTTTCGGCGATGCCGGACGTTCCGTTCCAAGGCAACGTCGGCCCGACGCTCGACGGCGCGGCGGATCGGTGGGAAGAAGCGCAACTGCGCGGCATCGTTTCGGATGCTAAGATGACTTTCGACGGTACGATCATGCCGTCCTTCTACAAGACCGGGCCCTACATTCGTCAGGGTGACGCCTACACTGGAAAAGCGTTCGAGGGCGAACTCGCCCCGCTTCTGAGCGCCCAGCAGGTCGAGGACGTCGTCGCCTATCTGCTGACGCTTAAGGAATAAGGTGCTGTTCGCAAGGCACCCGATCACGATGAGGAGCAAGAAATGAAACTGAACAGACGAGAAGCCTTAGCGGTCGGCCTCGGCGGAATCGCGGCGGCTGCGCTGCCCTTTCCGGCACTGGCGTCGACGGTCGAGGAACTGACAGCCGAGTTCGCCGGTGGTGCGGAGATCGGCAGTGGCGGTATCACGCTGACGGCACCCGAAATCGCCGAGAACGGCAACACCGTTCCGATTTCGGTCGATGCGCCTGGCGCGACGTCGATCATGCTGCTTGCGGCGGGCAACCCGACGCCTGCGGTCTGCACTTTCAACTTCGGACCTGCATCGGGGTCGCAAGCCGCGTCGACGCGGATCCGCTTGGCGAAGACGCAGGACGTTGTCGCGATCGCCAAGATGGCGGATGGCAGCATCGTGCAGGCATCTTCCACCGTGAAGGTCACCATCGGCGGCTGCGGCGGCTGAGTTAAGGGAGCAAAAAAACATGGCAAAAGATGTCAAACCCCGCGTCAAAGTCCCGAAATCCGCCGCTGCTGGCGAAGTCGTGACGATCAAGACGCTGATCAGCCACCCGATGGAATCGGGTCAGCGCAAGGACTCGGACGGCAACGTCATCCCGCGCTCGATCATCAATCGGTTCACCTGTGAGCTGAACGGCCAGAACGTCATCGACGTGACGCTCGAGCCGGCGATTTCGACGAACCCTTACTTTGAGTTCGACGCGAAGGTCGATGCCGCAGGCGAGTTCAAGTTCACTTGGTATGACGACGACGGCTCTGTCTACGAAGATAGCAAGCCGATCGAGATCGCCTGAGTTGCTGTTGTTGGGGATAAGGTGCTCCGCCTTTGTGAGCGGGGCGCCATTCAGGGAGGAACAGGAATGAAATTCCAGCAACTTGCCGGAAGCGTCGCATTCGCGGCCCTCGCCGCGTGGGGTGGAACGGCCAGCGCCGATCCGGCCGAAGACACGCTGGTCATCAATGGCGAGATCGAGGTGGTGACGCAAACCGAAAGCGCACCTGACTATATCGACGGGCTGAGCGAGCAATATTCTGGCTGGCACTTCCGCGGAACGGAAACCCGCGCCATGGAAGCCGACGATTTCGATAATCCGGGGATGCTCGGCGCCGAAGCTGGCCTTGAGACGTGGAACACCGTCGATGGAAGCGAGGGCAAAGCCTGCGCATCCTGCCATGAAGACCCAGAAAGCATGCGCGGCCTGCGGACCCAGATGCCGAAGTTCAACGAGGCAAAGGGCACGATGTACACGATGGAAATGTACATCAACGACTGCCGGACCGAGCGTATGGGCGCGGAAGCGTGGAGCTGGAATTCGGGCGACATGGTCAACATGACCGCCCTGATTTCCTCCGTATCGCGTGGGATGCCGATGAACGTAGCCGTAGACGGCCCCGCCCAGCCCTTCTGGGAGCAGGGCAAGGAGATGTACTACACCCGCTACGGCCAGCTCGAACTCAGCTGCGCGAACTGCCATGAGGACAATTATGGCAACTACATCCGTGCGGACCATCTGAGCCAGGGTCAGATCAACGGTTTCCCGACCTACCGGCTGAAGAATGCCAAGCTGAACTCGATCCATTCGCGGTTCAAGGGCTGCATCCGCGACACGCGCGCGGAGACCTTCAAGGAAGGTTCGCCCGAGTTCATCGCACTTGAGCTCTACGTCGCCTCGCGCGGCAACGGCTTGTCGGTCGAGGGACCTTCGGTTCGTAACTAGTAACTGCGCCGGGCGGTTCGCCGCCCGGCGGTTCGTTATTCCATTTGAAAGAGGGCAAGGTCCGAACGCGCTGCGGCGCGCTGGATAGCTTTTGCCGAAAGAACGAGGAAGGCAGACATGATCTCGCGGCGGGATTTCTTGCAGGCAACCGTGGCGGCTTCGGCGCTCTGGGGAGCGTCCGGCGTCGGTAACTGGGCGCGGCTGGCGGCGCAGCAGGCGCTGACGCAGGACAAGCTTCTGGAGTTCGATGACTTCGGCAATGTCACTCTGATCCACATCACCGACATCCATGCGCAGATGAAGCCGGTCTGGTTCCGCGAACCCGAGATCAATCTGGGTGTCGGTGACGTGAACGGCTTACCCCCGCACGTCACCGGGGCCGACTTCCTCAAGCTGTTCAACATCGAACCGGGCACGCCGCACGCATATGCGCTGACCTACGAGGACTTTACGTCGCTCGCCAAGTCCTACGGCAAGATGGGTGGTCTTGATCGCTGCGCCACTGTCATCAAGGCGATCCGCGCGGCGCGGCCCGATGCGTTGCTGCTGGATGGCGGCGACACTTGGCAGGGCTCTCTGACTGCGCAACGTACAGCCGGGCAGGACATGGTCAACGTGATGAACGCGCTGAAGCCCGATGCGATGACCTCGCACTGGGAATTCACGCTGGGCATCGATCGTGTGACCGAGATAGTCGACGGCCTCGACTTCCCGTTCCTAGGCGCGAACATTTTCGACGCCGAATGGGATGAGCCTGCTTACGAGCCCTACAAGATGTTTGAAGTCGGCGGGGCGAGTGTCGCCGTGATCGGGCAGGCCTTCCCGTATCTTCCGATCGCGAATCCTAAGTGGATGTTCCCGAACCTGTCGTTCGGCGTGCGCGAGGAGCGCATGGCCGAGGTCGTGCAGGAAGTGCGTGATGCGGGCGCCGATCTGGTTGTCGTTCTTTCGCACAACGGTTTCGACGTGGACCGCAAGATGGCGGGCAATGTCGAAGGGATCGACCTGATCCTGACCGGCCACACCCACGACGCGCTGCCCGAGCCAGTGATGGTCGGCAACACGCTGCTGATCGCCTCCGGCTCTAACGGCAAGTTCATCAGCCGCGTCGACCTCGACGTGCAGAATGGCCAGATGCTGGGCTTCAAGCACAAGCTGATCCCGATCTTCTCGGACGTGATCGAGCCCGACGCCGAGGTCGCTGCGCTGATCGACGCCGAACGCGAACCGTTCAAGGCCGAGCTTGAGGAGGTGCTGGGCACGACCGACAGCCTTCTCTACCGCCGAGGTAACTTCAACGGCACTTGGGACGACCTGATTTGCAACGCGCTGATCGACGAGCGTGAGGCCGACATCGCGCTGTCGCCTGGCTTCCGTTGGGGTCCGTCGCTTCTGCCGGGCGAAAACATCACTCGCGAGGATCTGCACAACGCCACCGCCATGTCCTACCCTGCAGCCTATCGCAGCGAGATGACGGGCGAGACGCTGCATACGATCCTTGAAGATGTTGCCGACAACCTCTTCAACCCCGATCCCTACTACCAGCAGGGCGGCGACATGGTCCGCGTAGGCGGCATGGGATACCACATCGACGTCACGAAGCCGCAAGGCGCGCGCATCACCAACATGACCATGCTGAAGACGGGCGAGGCGGTCGATCCGGCCAAGTCGTACGTCGTCTCTGGCTGGGCCAGCGTGAACGAGGGCACCGAAGGCCCGGCGATCTGGGATCTTGTGGAGGGCTGGATCAAGAAGCAGGGCGCGGTGACGATCGATCCGAATACCTCCGTTCAGGTAACGGGAGCATGAGATGAGCAAGAAGAACACGAGACAGGAGGTTTCAATGTCTGAGACCGAAGATACAGGCGCAAGCCGCCGCGCATTTCTTGGCGCTGGCCTCGCCGCTGGCGGCGCCGTTGCAACGGCAGGGCTTGCGCGGGCGCAGACGGCGCCCGATCCGCTGATCACCGACGTTCAGGACTGGGCATCGTCGTTCGGGGACCCGGTCGATGCGGCGCCCTATGGAACGCCGATCCGATTTGAATCCCATGTCGTTCGCCGCAATGTCGAATGGCTAACCGAAAGTCCGGTTTCCTCGATCAATTTCACGCCGATTCACGCTCTTGAAGGCACGATCACGCCGCAGGGCTGTGCCTTCGAACGCCACCACTCCGGAGCGATCGAACTCAGCAAGCAGGATTACCGGCTGATGATCAGCGGCCTCGTCGAGAGGCCGCTGGTCTTCACCTACGAGGATCTCACGCGCTTTCCCCGGAGCAGCACGACCGCCTTCTGCGAATGCGCGGCCAATGGCGGCATGGAATGGGGTGGCGCCCAGCTCGAGGGCTGCCAGTTCACGCAAGGCATGATCCACAACATGGAATACATCGGCGTCCCCCTCAGGACGCTCCTGGAGGAAGCCGGGGTCAAGCCCGAAGGCAAGTGGGTCTATGCCGAGGGCGCCGACGCGTCGTCGAACGGCCGCTCGATGCCGCTGGAAAAGGCCTTGGACGATGTGCTCGTCGCTTTCTATGCCAATGGAGAGGCGCTGCGGAAAGAGCATGGCTACCCCGTCCGGCTCGTCGTTCCGGGGTTCGAAGGCAACATGTGGGTCAAGTGGTTGCGCCGGATCGGTGTTTACGATCAGGCGGTCGAAGGCCGCGAAGAGACGTCGAAATATACCGACCTGATGAAGGATGGGAAGGCGCGCAAGTGGACTTGGGTGATGGACGCGAAGTCGGTCATCACTTCGCCCTCGCCGCAGGCGCCGATCCGTCACGGCAAGGGCCCTCTGGTGATCACCGGACTGGCATGGTCGGGCAACGGCAAGATCTCTCGCGTGGACGTGTCGCTTGACGGCGGGGTCAACTGGGTCGAGGCGCGGCTGACGGGCGATGTGAAGCCCAAGGCGCTTACCCGTTTCCACCTCGATATCGATTGGGACGGATCGGAGTTGTTCCTGCAATCGCGGGCCGTCGACGAAACCGGCTACGTCCAGCCCACCAAGAACCAGCTGCGTGAAATCCGGGGGCTGAACAATGTCTATCACAACAACGGAATCCAGACCTGGTGGGTCCGCGCCGACGGGGAGGTCGAGAATGTCGAAATCGCTTAAGCTCCTTGTGCCGGTTATCGCCCTGACGGTCACGTCAGCGCCTGTATTGGCCGAAACACTCGGTCTGGGACGTGAGGCGCTGCCCGAAGAAATCGCCGCATGGGATATCGCAGTCCTGCCCGATGGAACCGGCTTGCCGGTCGGTTCGGGCGACGTGTTCACCGGCGACGAAGTCTTCGCGGACAAATGCGCGTCCTGCCACGGCGACTTCGCCGAGGGCATCGACAACTGGCCGGTTCTCGCGGGTGGGCAGGGTTCGCTGAGGGACCGTCGGCCGGTGAAGACCGTCGGTTCGTACTGGCCCTACGCCTCGACCGTATGGGACTATATCCACCGGTCGATGCCGTTCGGCGCGGCCCAGACCGTGACCGCGGACGAAACCTATGCGATCACCGCGTTTCTGCTTTACTCGAACGGGATTGTGGAGGACGACTTCGAGCTTTCGAACGAGAACTTCTCCGACATCGTGATGCCGAATGCCGATGGCTTCTATCCCGATGACCGGCCAGAGACGGAGTATCCGATCTTCTCGACCGAGCCCTGCATGGACAATTGCCGCGAGCCGGTCAAAGTCACGAAGCGCGCGGTCGACCTGAACGTTACGCCGGAGGATCCCGATGGAAAGCCTGCGGGAACGATCCCTCCATTTAGTGTCGCGGCCTTGGATGACGCTCCTGTCACGGAAGAGACTGAGGCTGCCGCCGAACCGGCTGAAGCAGTCGAGGAAACCACAGAGACCGAGATGGCGGCCGTCGATCCGGCGCTGATCGAAGCGGGCGAAAAGGTCTTCAAGAAATGCAAGGCTTGCCACAAGGTAGGTGATGGGGCCAAGAATGCTACCGGCCCAATGCTGAATGGCGTGGTTGGACAAGCTGCTGGGGCAGTGGACGGATTCCGTTATTCGAAGCCCATGACGGCGGCAGCCGAGGGAGGACTCGTTTGGACGCCGGAGGCGCTGGCGGAGTTCCTCACCAACCCGAAGCGCTACATGAAAGGCACCAAGATGTCCTTCTCCGGCTTGAAGAGACCCGAAGATATCGAAGCGGTCGTCGCGTATCTGGCGACCTTCGAAGGCTGACATGGCAGGGCGGGGTTCCATCAAGTGCCTCGCCCTTTGCCTTGCGTTCATAGCGGCGCAGGGCTTGAAGATTAACGCCGCCGAGATCGGCGATGCCGAACGCGGGGCCGAGATCTGGGGCGAATGTTCCGGTTGCCACGCTATCGGCCCGGATGCGGAAAACGGGATCGGCCCGAAGCTCAACGGTGTCTTCGGCCGCCGCGCGGCGAACCTTGAAGGCTTCGACTATTCCAGAAGTCTGGAGCGCGCAGGGCGCGACGGACTTGTTTGGACGCTCGAAACTCTTGACGCTTACATCACGAACCCGCGCATCTTTGCGTCCGGTACACGCATGTCCTATCGCGGGCTGAGTGATGAAACGAAACGCGCTGATCTGCTGGCCTTCCTGCGCGATTTTTCCGACAAACCCCGCGACATCCCCGAAGCTGAGCCGACTGCCCGCCGCACGTTGCCGGAACTGCCCGAGGAGGTTCTTGCGCTGAAGGGCGATCCGGAATTCGGCGAGTACCTCGCGTCCGAATGCCAGACGTGTCATCGTAGCGATGGGGCTGATGAGGGCATCCCCTCGATCACGCAATGGCCCGAGGAGCATTTCGTCCTTGCCATGCATGCCTACAAACAGAAGCTTCGCCCACATCCTGTGATGCAGATGATGGCGGGGCGGCTCACCGAGGAGGAGATCGCCGCGCTCGCCGCTTACTTTGCGACATTGAAAGAGCAATAAATCAAGGGAGGAAAGAATGACTTTCAGCAGACGAGGGTTCCTTGGAACCATAGCGGCATCAAGCGCCGCTTTCGCGGCGCCAGCCGTCCTGGGGCAGACAAAGCCGCGCGTGGTCGTGATCGGCGGCGGGGCAGGGGGCGCGACATGCGCGCGCTACATCGCCAAGGACAGCGACGGCGCGATCGACGTGACGCTGATCGAGCCATCCGAGGTCTACTACACCTGCTTTTTCTCCAACCTCTATCTCGGCGGCTTTCGTGACTTTGAAAGCCTTGGCCATCGCTACGACAAGCTCGCCTCGGAATACGGCATCACGCTTGCCCGTGACATGGCGGCGGGTGTGGACCGAGAGGCCGGTACCGTCACGCTGACCGGTGGTGAGACGATTGCCTACGATCGGCTTGTGATCGCACCGGGGATCGACTTCGTCGATGGCTCGGTGCCCGGCTGGGATCTTTCGCAGGCTGAGATCATGCCGCATGCCTACAAGGCTGGGCCGCAGACGCAGCTACTGAAATCGCAGATCGAAGCGATGCCCGAAGGCGGCACCTTCTGTATGGTGGCGCCGCCCAATCCCTATCGCTGCCCGCCGGGACCTTATGAGCGCGTCTCGATGGTGGCGCATATGCTGAAACAGAATAACCCGAGCGCGAAGATCCTCATCGTCGATCCGAAAGAGAAGTTTTCAAAGCAGGGTCTCTTCGAGGAAGGCTGGGAGAAGCACTATACTGGCATGATCACGCGTATCGGCCCCGACTTCGGCGGCGACAACGTCGAAGTGCGCCCCGACGCGATGGAGGTGGTGATCGACGGCGAAGTGGAGAAGATCGACGTCTGCAACGTCATCCCCGGCCAGAGGGCCGGCATGATTGCCGCTGACGCCGGCGTGACGGACGACTCGGGCTGGGCACCGGTCAATCCGCATTCCATGGCGACACGCGCTGACGCGAACGTCTATGTCCTGGGCGACGCGTCTTCTCAGGGCGACATGCCCAAATCCGGCTTCTCCGCCAATAGCCAGGCCAAGGTCGCGGCGATGAGCATCCGGTCGGAACTGACCGACTCCAAGGCGTTCCCGGCGAAATACTCGAACACCTGCTGGTCGCTCATCGGGACCGATGACGGCGTCAAGGTCGGCGCTTCGTATGAGGCGACGGATGAGAAGATCGCGAGTGTCGACAGCTTCATCAGCCAGACTGGCGAGGACGCGGATCTGCGCAAGGCGACCTATGAAGAAAGCATTGGCTGGTATGCCGGTATCACGGCGGACATTTTCGGCTGACCAAGATGGGCGGCGTGCGTGCGCCGCCCCTTCCTTTCGGGAACGCGCAAGATTTAACCACGAAGGAGACTTTCATGTTTCAAGGATGGAAAGCTGCAGTCGCGGCGCTTGCGGTTTCCGCTGGCGGTGCCTTCGCGCAGGACGCCACCTCCTACACGTTCGATGGCGCGTTCGAGGACGCGACTTTCAGCGTCGAGAACGCGATCATCGGGCAGGGTCTGGTGATCGACTATGTGAGCCATGTCGGCGAGATGCTTAACCGCACCGGCGAGGATGTGGGCAGCGACGTCAAGATTTTCGACGCCGCTGACATCTTCCTTTTCTGCTCGGCGCAGGTGTCGCGAAAAGTGATGGAGGCTGATCCTGCCAACGTTGCCCACTGCCCTTATGGCATCTTCGTCACCGACCGGGAGGGGGTCGTGACGGTCGGTTACCGCAACCTGCCCGAAGGCTCGATGCAGGAGGTGCAGGCGCTTCTCGACACGATCGCGCGCGAAGCCGTCGGCCAATAGCGACCGCCATTGAATTTGACCGAAGTCATGGTGAGCGCTGGCGGCAAGACGTAGATCACGTGGTGTGACCTAGGAGAAGCCATGCTCGAAGCGCTTGTCGACCGTTTCGGCGAACCGTCGGTTTTGTTCGCCCTCGGATTGTCCGTGGGGATGCTTTTCGGTGCGGCCGCACAGCATTCGCGCTTCTGCCTGCGCGCTGCGACGCAGGAGGTCGCGGCCCGGACCGTCGGGCCGAAGATGTTCGTCTGGGTCATAGCGTTCTCGGCTGCGGTCGCGGCCACGCAGGGTGCAGTTGCGCTGGGCTGGGCTGACGTTTCGCCTGCGCGCCAACTCGCCCAGACCGGCAGCATGTCAGGCGCGATCGTCGGTGGCCTTCTCTTCGGTGCGGGCATGATTATGGCGCGCGGCTGCGTAAGCCGGCTTTTGGTGCTTTCGGCGAGTGGCAATCTGCGCGCTATCACGACGGGTCTCGTGGTCACGCTCGTTGCTCAGGCGAGCCTTCGCGGTGTGCTGTCTCCGATGAGGGAGGCGCTCGCCCGACTTTGGGTGGTCGAAGGCGGAGCGTCACGCGATCTGCTCGGGCGGGTCGTTATAGGCCATGGGTTCGCAGCGCTTGTGTCGACCGTGGTGCTGGCAGCGGCTCTTGTGGTCGCCCTACGCCAGCGCGCAGAAAAGCCGACTCGCGCAATTGCGGCGATGTTCGTCGGTGTCGCCGTTGCCGCTGGCTGGGTTT
>CBDUOT010000060.1:0-20717 GCA_965368915.1 uncultured Rhodobacterales bacterium
GTTTGATCCAGCGTGTTGGGACTGGTGGCGCCCGGCGTCTCAAAGGATCATGCGGAGGCTTTGAGCAAGAAGTGATGCGGGGCCCCGGACGGTGGTCTGGGGAAGGGTGAGCGCCGGGACCCCGCGCCGGCTGTATTATCCGTCAGTGGTGAGCGTGCCGGCTTCGGTTGCAGCGGTCATTTCCGCCTCGTCGACCGCACCGTCGCCATTGGCGTCGATGACGGCGAACTCGTCTTCTGTCAGGGTCGGGTAGCCGACTTGCAGTTCGACCATCGAAAGGCCGCCGCTGCCGTCGACATCAAGATCCGTCATGTCCTGAGCGAGAGCGCCTGCTGCCGGCACAAGCCCGAGCACGAGGGTGAAAGCCAGTTTCTTCATCGGATTATCTCCTTGATCGTCCGGTTTCGAAGGGCACGCCATTCTGCGGCCCTCACATAACAGGACGCATGAGGGCGTCCTTTATTCCCTCGGCCTCGCGCCTTGCCCGGCTGCGCGCGGCAGTCCGCCCAAGGTGGCGCGCGTGCCGCGCGGGATGCTGCCGGTAAAGGGCAACGACGGGCAGCAAAACCCGGCTCGGCGGATTTCCCCCAGCTTGAACCGAGGCGTCCATGCTTCAATCTCGGACGGGAAAGGAGATCGCCCATGCCAAGCTCCACACGCCCCGAACCGACGCCCATCCCTCTCGTCAAGTTGATCCCCGACCTGCGCCGCCTTGCGCGCCGATTGGTCCGCGACCCGGAAGGGGCCGAAGACCTCGTGCAAGAGGCATTGCTGCGCGTCTGGACTCAGATGGCGTCGGGCTCGGGGATCGACGACCTGAAGCCCTATCTCATGACAGCGGCCCGCAACCTCGCCCGGCGTCCGCGCCGGGCCACCCTGCCCCTTTCCGACGCGCCCGAGCCGAGTGCGCCGCCCGAGGCCCCCCGGCGTCTCATGCTAAGGGAAGTCGCGGCGGCTCTGTCCCGGCTTCCCGAGGCTGAGCAAAGGCTAATCCTGCGCCATGCCACGGGCGGTGAAAGCTACGCGGAAATTGCGAAGGCCGAGGATCTGCCCATCGGCACGGTGATGTCCCGGCTCGCGCGCGGAAGGGCGCGGCTGAGAGTCAACTGCGGCCTGCCCGCAAGAGGCCCGGCCGCAGCGCTTCTGGCCGATGAGGATGCCGCCTGAAACAAAAAAATGACCCCGGGATTTCTCCCGGGGTCATGCTCGGAGCCCGAAGGCCCGGTTGTTTACTGTGCCAGGGTGCCGGATTCTTGCGCAGCCGCCAGTTCGTCGGCGTCGATTGCGCCATCGCCGTTGGCGTCGACGGTCGTGAAGAGTTCAGCGGTCATGTCCGGATAAGCGGCGGTCATTTCCTCGATCGAGTAGCTGCCGTTGCCATCAGTGTCGGTCACAACGGTCTGGGCATTGGCTGCGGCTGCAAAGGAAGCGACTGCGCCGAGGGCCAGAACGAACTTTTTCATCTTACATACTCCAGCAAGGGCATGAGCCCTAGAATCAGTGGCTTGAACGCCACCCACATCTATTTGGCGTTTTGTCGCGCACCTCGCAAGAGGGGGCCGCGTGTGGATCACGGCGGCGTGACCCCTAGAGCGGATAGACGCCGATGCAACCTGCGCGCGACGGAGCCTCGTCACCGCATAAAAAGAAAAAGGGGGGCCGAAGCCCCCCGAGTTTCGCCGTTCAAGCTCGTCCTTTATACCGCTCGGTGTTCTTGCCTGCGGCCTGAACGTCGTCTGGGGCGAGCGCACCCGCCCCGGAACTGGTCACCGGGGTGACCGGTATTCACTGTCCACTCTCAGCTACACCCCGAGGTTCCCCCGCAGGTGTTGCACTTCATGCAGGTGCCGTTGCGAACGAGCGTGTAGTTGCCGCATTCGCCGCAGGGATCGCCCTCGTAGCCCTGCATCTTCGCCTTGGTGCGCGCGTCGATCGTGACAGTTCCGGACGCGACGGCCGTGGTGCTTGAGGCCACTACCGTCTGCGCCGTAGCCGGAACCAGCGTGTTCAACGCGGCCACCGGATCGCCCGAGAGTGCGGTCGCCCCCATGCCGCCCTGAAGAACGACGAGTTCCTGAGGCAGACGCTTGCGCAGATAACCGGTCGAACTGATCTGCTTGAGCACTTCGAGCGACTTGGAGGCCGCGCTTTCGCTCATCTCCGAGACGTTCGACTTGCCCTCGTCGGTGCCGCCGCCGAGGTCGTCGAACGACGCGCCTTCAGGCTTCACATGCGCCAGATCGGTGCGGTCGAGATAGCTGATCGCGAGTTCCCGGAAGATGTAGTCGAGGATCGACGTCGCCTGCTTGATCGAGTCGTTGCCCTGAACCATTCCGGCCGGCTCGAACTTGGTGAAGGTGAAGGCGTCGACGAATTCCTCAAGCGGGACGCCATATTGCAGGCCGACGCTCACAGCGATTGCGAAGTTGTTCATCATCGCCCGGAAGCCAGCGCCTTCCTTGTGCATGTCGATGAAGATCTCGCCCAGAGCACCGTCCTTGTACTCACCCGTGCGCAGATAAACCTTGTGGCCCCCGACGATCGCCTTCTGGGTATAGCCCTTGCGGCGCTCGGGAAGCTTGTCGCGGTGGCTGCGGACGACTTCCTTGATCACCACCTTTTCGATGATCTTCTCGGCGAGGACTGCGGCCTTTTCGTGCATCGATCCGCTGGCGAGGATTTCTTCCGCTTCCTCGTCATCCTCGACGAGCGATGCGGCCAGCGGCTGGCTGAGCTTCGAGCCATCGCGGTAAAGCGCGTTGGCCTTGATGCCCAGCGACCAGGACAGCTCATACGCCGCGAGCGTGTCTTCGATCGTCGCGTTGTTCGGCATGTTGATCGTCTTCGAGATCGCGCCGGAGATGAACGACTGGGCCGCGGCCATCATGTAGATGTGGCTGTCCACGCTGAGGAACCGGGTGCCTTTCTTGCCGCACGGGTTGGCGCAGTCGAAGACCTTGTAATGCTCAGGCTTCAGATGCGGCGCGCCTTCCAGCGTCATCGTCCCGCAGACATGGTCGTTCGCCGCCTCGATCTGCTTCTTGGTGAAGCCAAGATGGCGGAGCAGGTCGAAGGTGGGATCGTTCAGCTTTTCTGCAGGGATACCAAGGGTTTCCTGGCAGAACTTTTCACCAAGCGTCCACTGGTTGAAGACGAAACGGATATCGAAGGCCGAGGGCAGCGCCGCTTCGATCTTGTCAAGTTCCGCCTGACCGAAGCCATGGCCGATCAGCGACGTGTGGTTGATGTCCGGGCAATTGCCGAGCGAGGCGTGACCAACCGCGTATGCGATGATTTCCTCGATATGCGCGCTGCCGTAGCCGAGCGTTTCAAGCGCAGCCGGAACCGAGCGGTTGATGATCTTGAAGTAGCCTCCGCCCGCGAGCTTCTTGAACTTGGCGAGGGCGAAGTCCGGCTCGATCCCCGTCGTGTCGCAGTCCATCACCAGCCCGATCGTGCCTGTCGGTGCGATCACGGTCGACTGAGCGTTCCGGTAGCCATGCGCCTCGCCAAGCTTCAACGCCTCGTCCCAAGCAGATTTCGCAAGGGAAACAAGGGTTTCATCCGGGCAGCTCGCGTGGTCCAGCGGCACCGGCTTGACCGCCAGGTCTTCATAGCCGTCGGCATGGCCATAGGCCGCGTTGCGGTGGTTGCGGATGACGCGAAGCATGTGGTCGGCGTTCTTCGCATAGCCCGGGAAGGCCCCCAGTTCGCCCGCCATCTCGGCGGACGTAGCGTAGGAGATGCCGGTCATGATCGCGGTCAGCGCGCCGCAGAGAGCCCGGCCCTCGTCCGAATCGTAGCCGTAGCCCATGTTCATCAGCAGGCCGCCGATATTGGCGTAGCCAAGGCCGAGCGTGCGGAAGTCATAGGACCGCTGCGCGATTTCCTTGGACGGAAACTGCGCCATGAGGACCGAGATTTCCAGAGTCACCGTCCAGAGCCGCGTGGCGTGAACATAGGATTCGGCGTCGAACTTGCCGCCTTTGTAGAAGGTCAGCAGGTTCATCGAGGCCAGATTGCAGGCCGTGTCGTCGAGGAACATGTACTCCGAGCACGGGTTGGAGCCCCGGATCTGCCCGTCCTCGGGGCAGGTGTGCCACGCGTTCACGGTGTCGTGGAACTGGATGCCGGGATCGGCGCAGGCCCAGGCGGCGTGGCCGACCTGCTGCCAGAGATCGCGGGCCTTCACTGTCTTGGCCACCTTGCCGTCGATACGGCGGATCAGTTCCCAGTCAGCATCGTCCTTGACCGCCTTGAGGAAGGCGTCGGTGACGCGGACGGAGTTGTTGGAGTTCTGCCCCGAAACGGAAGCGTAGGCTTCGCTGTCCCAGTCGGTGTCGTAGGTCGGGAATTCGATCGAGGCGTAGCCCTGCTTCGCGTAGTCCAGCACGCGCTTGACGTAAGTCTCGGGGATCGCGACCTTTTTCGCCGACCGGATCGCGGCTTTCAGGGCCTCGTTCTTGGCCGGATCAACCGCATCCTCGGTCGAGCCGTCCCATTGGCGGATCGCCGTGAAAATCTCATTGAGTTGCCGTTCATGCATCTTGGAGCCCGCGACGAGCGCCGCGACTTTCTGCTCTTCGATGACCTTCCAATTGACGAACTTCTCGATGTCCGGGTGATCCATGTCGCAGATCACCATCTTGGCCGCACGGCGCGTCGTGCCTCCCGATTTGATCGCGCCCGCAGCCCGGTCGCCGATCTTGAGGAAGCCCATCAGGCCGGAGGACTTGCCGCCGCCCGAAAGGGATTCACCCTCTGCCCGGAGCGACGAGAAGTTCGTGCCGGTGCCGGAACCATACTTGAAGAGCCGCGCCTCGCGGACCCAGAGGTCCATGATGCCGCCCTCGTTCACGAGGTCGTCGGAGACCGACTGGATGAAGCAGGCGTGCGGCTGCGGATGTTCGTAGGCCGAATTCGACTTCACCAACTCGCCCGACTTGTAGTCTACGTAGAAGTGACCCTGGCTCGGCCCGTCGATCCCGTAAGCCCAGTGAAGGCCTGTGTTAAACCACTGCGGAGAGTTCGGCGCCGCCATCTGGCGGGCGAGCATGAAGCGCATCTCGTCATAGTAGGCGCGCGCGTCCCCCTCGTCAGAGAAGTAGCCGCCCTTCCAGCCCCAGTAGGCCCATGCCCCGGCGAGACGGTCAAAAACTTGCTTGCCCGAGGTTTCGCCGCTGAAACGCTCTTCCGCCGGCAGGTCGGCCAGCGCCTTTTCGTCGGCGACGGAGCGCCAGAGGAAACTCGGGACGTCCTTTTCGCGCACCTTCTTAAGACGCGCGGGCACACCTGCCTTGCGGAAGTATTTCTGCGCGAGGACGTCAGAGGCCACCTGGCTCCAGCTGTCCGGTACTTCGACGCTATCGTTCCTGAACACGATCTTGCCGTCGGGATTGCGAATCTCCGACGCCGTCGTGCGGAACCGAATCTCCGAATAGGCGTCCGCCCCGGCTTTCGTGAATTTGCGTTCGATCTTCATCTGCCCCGTCCTTCGCGTTTTTTTCACTCTCGCGGCGCAGCCTCTCGAGGGCTTTCACCGCCAGTGCCGTACGGGACTCGGTGGGGACAATTAGGTTCACGCCGCGGGTTCAACCGCCACGCAAATGACACGAGGCCATGCGGCCTGAGTTCCTGCTAATCCGTCCCCGTCGTATCGGCCACTAAATGTTGTGGCTTCTCCGTCAGCCCCCACAACCTGACGTATCCGCTCTGCAGTGGTCAACCGATTTTTCACATTTTTTCGACTAGATTTTAGTTGACCGCGAATCCCGTCGTGGGGCTTCTGGTGAGCCACCTGATTCACCCACAGGCGGCAGGCCCAATCCCCTCGGCAGAAAATCGCTTATTTGCGCAGGCTTGCTGCAAGCTGCTGAAGAGTCGCTTCAACATCATCCACAGGCGTTAATGTTTCCGGGGGCTTGGCCACGCCTTCGGACTGGGTGCAGGAACACCACAGTCCGAGCCGAAGAAAGAGGAGTGGTGGTCGGGGCGAGAAGATTCGAACTTCCGACCTACGGTACCCAAAACCGTCGCGCTACCAGGCTGCGCTACGCCCCGTCGCGCTGTCTCTAGCGTGTCGAACGGCGGAGGAAAAGACTTAACCTTCGTCGCACGACCAAAGGGCGGTTTCCTGATCGAGCGCCGGGTGCCGAAGCTCAGCCCCCTCGCCCAGACCAAGGCGTTCGGCCAGACCGCCGTTGATCTCCAGCACCATAAGCGACCCGCCGGGACCGGGGATCGCCGTTTCGTCCCCGGGCTTGGCCATCGCATGAACGCCGTTAACGCGACCATCCGGGCCGATGAAGATCATGTCGAGCGGGATGAGCGTATTCTTCATCCAGAAAGACACATCCTGCGGCCGTTCGTAGATGAACAACATTCCTGCGCTGGCGGGCAGATTATCGCGATACATGAGGCCTTTGCCGCGCTCTTGCGCGGTGTCGGCGATCTCGACAGCGAATCGCGCGGAGCCTCCAGACCACCGGAGTTCGGCCAGATCCGCAGAGCAATCCGCCGCCGCCGGAGTGGCCAGAAGCGCGATTAGCGCAGCAGTGCGAAGCCCGGCTGTCACTTCTTGTCCCTGAGGGCTGCCTCCCAGGACACGACCTGGGCAGCCATACGGCCCCGCTTTCCTTCTATCGCGCGCAGACACACGGCCTCGCCGGGCTGAAGGTCGGCGAATCCCGACCGCCTGAGCACCTCGATATGGATGAACACGTCCTCGGGGCGACCGTAGATGTTGGCAAAGCCGAAACCCTTGGCTTTGTCGAACCACTTAACGCGTGCGGGCTCCAGTGGAAGGGCCGCGATCTCTTCCGCGTCGCTTTCACCCAGATCCTCGATCGGCAAAGGCGCTTCGTTGTCGGGCGGCAGAATCTCCCGCACTTCGACAGCCTGAGCGCCGCGCGCCGTTTGCTGGACGACGACGGTAATGCGGGCGTTGTCGGCCACCGAGCTTTGGCCGAAATTACGCAGCACATTGGCATGAAGCAGGATATCGCCGCCGCTGTCATCGGCGACGATGAATCCGAAACCCTTGGCCGGATCGAACCATTTCACGCGGCCGACGACCTCGTGCTGGCTCTGTTCTTCTTCCGTCATCTTGCGTCGTTCCCAATCCCGCCTGCTCCCAGCATGTCAGTGCAGCCGGTGGATTCAAGCTTAGTGCAGCGACTTTTTCATTTTACTGGCAAACTACAAGTGCGGCTATCACGGATAAAGCCGCGTCACATCCCATTCCTCCGCCAGCGTCTCGCGACGCCACCGGTACCTGTCATGAAGCCGAAAGGCCCCATCGGCCCAGAACTCGATCTCGAGCGGCTTCAGTCTAAACCCTCCCCAGAAGGGCGGTCTTGAGGGCGACATACCATGCTCCGCCGTTACTCGTGCCACATCGGCCAACAGCCTGCTACGGGAAGCAAGCGGCTCGGACTGCCTAGACGCCCATGCGCCGAGGCGGCTTTGGAGCGAGCGCGATGCGAAGTATTCATCCGCTGGCGCACCGTCCTCTCGAACGGTCAGTCCCCTCACCCTTATCTGCCGGCGCAGCGATTTCCAATGGAGCACGAACGCCGCCTTGCCCGACGCTGCGATTTCACGCGCCTTCGCCGAACCGTAATTCGTGTAAAAGAGAAACGCGTCGGCCTCAATCTCTTTCAGCAAAACCATTCGCACATTGGGAAGGCCGTCAGCATCCACCGTCGCAAGCGCAATGGCGTTAGGATCGTTCATCTCGCGCGGTTCCGCTTCGCTCAGCCAAGCGCGCGCGAGGGCGAAAGGATCATCACCCTGGAATATCCCGCTGCGTTCACTCATCGCCGAGCGCTTCCAATAGTTTCATCCGGGAAGTGCATGTTGCCCCACTCCGCCATCCTGAGGTTGTGCGTCCTGCCCTTGAAGCGGGTCAGAACTTAGCCTAATGCTTCGCCACAACAGAAGAAAGCGGCGCGAGGGCACGAATGGCAAGCAATTTGATGGCGGGCAAGCGCGGCCTTATCATGGGGTTGGCGAATGACAAGTCCATCGCATGGGGCATTGCCAAGGCCTGCGCGGATGCGGGCGCCGAGATGGCGTTTTCCTATCAGGGCGAAGCGCTGAAGAAACGTGTCGGGCCGCTGGCCGAACAAGTCGGCGTCACCGAACTGGTGGAATGCGACGTATCGGACGCGGAGTCCCTCGACCGTCTGTTCGATCATCTCAAGTCGAAATGGGGCACAATCGACTTCGTCGTCCATGCGATCGGCTTTTCGGACAAGAACGAACTGCGCGGGCGTTACGTCGATACGAGTCTCCAGAACTTCCAGATGACGATGGACATCTCGGTCTATTCGTTCACGGCCGTCTGCCGCCGTGCGGCGGCAATGATGTCGGAAGGCGGATCGCTCCTGACGCTGACCTATTACGGGGCCGAACGGGTCATGCCGCACTACAACGTCATGGGTGTGGCCAAAGCCGCGCTTGAGGCTTCGGTCCGGTATATCGCCGAGGATCTGGGCAAGGACGGCATCCGGTGCAACGCGATCTCGGCCGGGCCGATCAAGACGCTCGCCGCTTCCGGGATTGGCGACTTCCGCTATATTCTCAAGTGGAACGAATACAACTCACCGCTTCGCCGAAACGTCACGATCGACGATGTGGGCAAGTCCGCGCTCTATCTTCTGTCCGATCTCGGCTCCGGCACAACGGGCGAGGTTCTGCATGTCGATGGCGGCTATCACGTCGTGGGCATGAAGGCCGTCGACGCGCCGGATATCGAGAAGTGATCCACAAAGGGGGCCCGAACGCCCCCTGCTTATGACCGAGGACGCCATGGCTGCCGATCGTTTGCCGCATGAAAAAGGGTTCCACGTCAGCTGGGACCAGATTCACCGGGACTCCCGCGCGCTTGCATGGCGGCTTGATGGCAAGGGACCGGACAACGGCGACTGGAAGGCGGTCGTGGCGATAACGCGGGGCGGCATGGCCCCTGCGATGATCGTGAGCCGAGAACTCGACGTCCGCGTCGTCGATACGATTTCCGTGAAGTCCTACAACCATCAGAGCCAGACCGAGGCCCGCGTGATCAAGGCGCCCCAAGCCGACATCATGGGCGAAGACGGAGAGGGCATTCTGGTCGTCGACGACCTCGTTGATACCGGCAAAACGCTTGAGCTTGTCCGCAAGCTTTATCCGAAAGCGCATTTCGCCACGGTCTATGCCAAGCCCGAAGGCCGCGCGATGGTCGACACCTACATCACCGAAGTCAGCCAGGACACGTGGATCTTCTTCCCGTGGGATATGGCGCTGCAATATGTCGAGCCCTATCGCGGCAAGGACTGAGCGACATGATCGCCGGGGGCGGCGAAAAACGTCTCATCGTGCACGAAGCCTTCGAGGTAGGTATCGCTGCCAAGGCCTTGTTTGCGCTTCTTGAAACGCTTTCCGGCATCAGCATTTTCTTCATAAAGACCGAATGGGTTCTCTCGGTGGCCAAGTGGCTGACGGCGAGCGAGTTGAGCGAAGATCCCTCCGATCACCTTGCCCGCTGGATGCTTCACGGAGCGGAGAGCTTTTCGGTCGGGACACAGCATTTCTGGGCGCTTTATCTATTCGGTCACGGTGCCATCAAGCTGGTTGCCGTGGGCGCGCTGATTTCAGGGGCCAAATGGGCTTACCCGCTGTCGATCGCCGTCATTTTCGGTTTCATCCTGCTACAAATTCACCGGTACTTGCTGACGCAGTCGGTGCTGATGCTAGGTCTGACGGTGTTCGATATCGCCTTGATCTGGCTGATCTGGCAGGAATACCGCGCCCGGTTTGCGACCTCCGCCCCCTGATCGGCGGCCTCGGACGGGTGTGCCGGATCCCGCTTGCGGCGGTCAATCACTGCGCTACAGTCCCGCGAACGCTCAAGCCCGAAACGGACGCTTTCCCATGAACCTGCCCCTCAATCCCGACATGGCCGCCACCTTCCCGCCCCCGGTGATGGAGGCGCGGCGATGGCTTGAGGGCGTAACGTTCTCCTCGGACCGGCCCCTTATCAATGTAAGCCAGGCGGCCCCGATGGACCCGCCGCCAGAGCCCTTACGGGCAGCCCTCGCCGACGCCGCGCTGAACGACCCCGCCGCGCATCTATATGGCCCGGTGCTTGGCCTGCCTGCGCTGCGGGCCGAAATCGCTGCCCAGTGGTCCGAGGCCTATGCCGGCGATATCACGGCGAACGAGGTGGCGATCACGCAGGGCTGCAACCAGGCCTTCTGCGCGACCATGGCCACCATTGCTGCCAAGGGGGATGAAGTCATCCTGCCAACGCCTTGGTATTTCAATCATAAAATGTGGCTCGACATGCAGGGCATCGCCTGCGTGCCGCTTGCCACTGGTCCCGGCCTCATCCCCGATGCGGACGCGGCAGCGCGCCTCATCACCGATCGCACCCGCGCGATCGTTCTGGTCACCCCAAATAATCCTGGCGGTGTCGAGTATTCCGCCGAGACGCTGCGTACCTTCCATGATCTGGCCAAGTCCCGGGGGATCGCGCTGATCGTGGACGAGACCTACCGCGATTTCGACGCGCGAACGGGTGCGCCGCACGACCTGTTCACCGATCCAGACTGGCGCGGGACGCTGATCCATCTCTACTCCTTCTCCAAGGCGTACCGGCTGACCGGCCACCGCGTGGGCGCGATCGTGGCCGATGCCGCCAGGCTCGCAGAGGTCGAGAAATTCCTCGACACGGTCGCGATCTGCCCCAACCAGCTTGGCCAGATCGGCGCGCTTTGGGGGATGCGGAACTTGTCGCAATGGGTCGCAGGCGAGCGGGCCGAGATCCTTGCCCGCCGCGCCGCCCTGACCGAAGGCTTCAAGCGGCTTCCGGGTTGGCGGCTCCTCGGTGCGGGCGCGTTCTTCGCATATGTCGAGCATCCCTTTGATCTGCCCTCACCCGAATTGGCGAAACGGCTCGTGGCCGAGGCGGGCGTGCTTCTTCTGCCCGGCACGATGTTCATGCCCGAGGGCGATCCGGCCGGCGCGCGCCAGCTTCGTATTGCCTTCGCCAATGTCGACGCGCAGGAGATCGGCCGTCTTATCGACCGCCTCGGAGCGTTCCAACCCTGATGCACGGCCTTGCCCCGCCCCGGCGGCTGGCCTAAACACCCTCGGAACTGGTCTTTCGGGAGGGGAGCCCCCATGTCGAACCCGCTGCGCAGCAAGAAGCGTGGAAGCATGATCGTCTGGATCCTGATGGGCATGCTCATCCTCGGCCTCGGCGGTTTCGGAGCGCGCAATTTCGGCGGGTCGGTCCGCGCGATCGGCTCGGTCGGTGACACCGATATCGACCTGCGCGACTATGCGCGGACGCTGAACCGCGAAATCTCGGCCTTTTCGGCGCAGATCGGCCAGCCAGTCAGCTTTTCCCAAGCCCAGTCGCTCGGCATCGACAAGTCCGTGCTGGCGCGCGTGATTTCCTCGACTGCGCTCGACAACGAGGCAAAGAAGATCGGCCTGTCGGTGGGCGACGAAGAGGTGCGCCGGCGCATCCTTGCCATCGATGCCTTCACGGGGCTCGACGGCAGCTTCGATCGCGACACCTACGCGCTGACCCTTCGGCAAGAGGGGCTGAGCGAGCCTGAATTCGAAGCGAAACTTCGCGACGAGGCGGGCCGCACGATCCTGCAAGGTGCAGCCCTT
The DNA here is from genome assembly GCA_965368915.1 of uncultured Rhodobacterales bacterium. Classification (GTDB taxonomy): domain Bacteria; phylum Pseudomonadota; class Alphaproteobacteria; order Rhodobacterales; family Rhodobacteraceae; genus Albidovulum. The sequence goes on from CBDUOT010000060.1 coordinate 11,668, forward strand.
GGCGGCACGGACGCGCCCGACACGCTGGTCGATCGCATCGCGGGTTGGTTGACCGAAACGCGCAGCTTCACGGTCGCGGAGCTGATCGCAAGCGACCTGCCAGAACCGCTGCCCGAACCCGACGAGGAAGTGCTGAAGGCGTACTACGACACCCATCCTGAGAACTTCACCCGCCCCGAGGTTCGGCGCATCAGCTATGTCTGGTTGTCGCCAGAAATGCTCGCGGACGAGGTCGAACTGGACGAAGAAGCGCTCCGCGCAGCCTATCAGGAGCGGATCGACGAGTACGTGACACCCGAGCGCCGGCTGGTTGAGCGGCTGGTCTATCCGGATGAGGAAACCGCGTCGGCGGCGAAGGCACGTTATGATGCGGGCGAGGCAACGTTTGAGGAGTTGGCAGAGGAACGCGGCCTTTCGCTTACCGATATCGACCTTGGCGAAGTCACCGAGACCCAGCTTGGCGATGCCGGCGAAGAGATCTTCGCGCTTGATGAGCCCGGCGTCGTCGGCCCTCTGACCACCGATATCGGACCCGCGCTCTTCGCGATGAACGGCGTTCTCGAGGCGCGCGAAGTGACATTCGAGGAAGCGCGCGAGGACCTGTCGACCGAAGCGGCGCTGGACCGCGCCCGCAGGATAATCTCTGAGCGGAGCGAGGGCATCGAAGATCTGCTCGCGGGCGGCGCCACCTTGGAGGAAGTCGCCGACGAGGAAGGGCTGGAATTCGGCCAGCTCGAGATGGCGCCAGACACCGACGAAGGCATTGCCGCCTACACCGGGTTCCGGGAAGCAGCGACCGACGTAACCGAAGCGGATTTCCCGACGCTCGCCGCGCTCGACGATGGCGGGGTCTTTGCGCTGCGTCTTGACGGGATCGATCCGCCCGCGCTCAAACCGTTTGATGAGGTGCGTGACGCCGTTATCACAGGCTGGACCGAGGCCGAGACGGTGCTGCGGTTGAAGGAGATGGGTGACGAGATCGCGGGCCGCATCAAGGCCGGGGAAGACATCACCGCGACCGGTCTCGTGACCACGCGCTACGACGAATTCGGCCGCAACGGCCATATCGACGGTGCACCGGCGGCGCTCGTCGAACAGGTCTTCCAACTGGAAGATGGCGGTGTTGCCGTCGTTGAGGGACAAGACGTCGTCTACATAGCGGCGCTTGCGGACGTGCACGAGGCTGACCGCGATGGGGCTGAATTCAAGGCGACGCGTGAGGCGATCGCGGCCCAAGTCGGGCAGTCGCTCGCTCAGGACATGTTCCAGCTATATACGCAAGCGATCAGCAACGAGGCTGGCATCAGGCTCGACCAGACGGCAGTCAACGCCGTCCACGCCCAGATGAACTGAAGGACCGTCCGCACGTGACACTGATCCCGTCGTTCGACGATTTCGAGAAGGCCTGGAACGAGGGCCGCAACCAGTTGGTCTACGCCCGGCTCGCGGCTGATCTCGACACGCCGGTCTCGCTGATGCTGAAGCTCGCCGAGGCACAACCGATGAGCTTCATGCTGGAATCGGTGACGGGTGGCGAGGTTCGCGGGCGCTATTCGGTTGTGGGGCTGAAGCCCGACGTGATCTGGGACTGCCGCGGAGAGGAAAGCCGCATCAACCGACAGGCGCGGTTCGACGCCGAGGCGTTCGAACCCCTGCCCGGCCATCCACTTGAAACCCTCCGCGCGCTGATCGCGGAAAGCCGGATCGAGATGCCCGAGGGTATCCCGGCCATCGCAGCGGGCCTCTTCGGCTATCTCGGCTACGACATGATCCGCCTGGTTGAGAATTTGCCGAACGTGAACCCCGATCCGATCGGCGTGCCGGACGCAACGCTGATGCGCCCGACGATCATCGCGGTGCTCGACTCGGTGAAAAGCGAAGTCACGGTCTGTTCGCCCGCCTGGAACGGTTCCGGGCTTTCGGCCCGCGCCGCCTATGCACAGGCGGCCGAGAGGGTGATGGACGCGGTGCGCGACCTTGAACGCGCGCCGGCTGGCGAGACCCGGTCGCTGGGCGACACCACCCATCTGGGAGAGCTGAAGTCCAACTTCACGCCCAAGGCCTACCGGGACGCGGTCGAGAAGGCAAAAGAGTACATCCGGGCGGGCGATATCTTCCAGGTCGTGCCCTCACAGCGTTGGACCGCGGATTTCAAGCTGCCGCCGTTTGCGCTTTATCGGTCGCTGCGGCGCACGAACCCGTCGCCGTTCCTGACCTTCTTCAATTTTGGCGACTTTCACATCGTCGGCGCATCGCCTGAAATCCTCGTCCGCCTGCGCGGCGGCGAAGTTACGGTGCGCCCGATCGCCGGCACCCGGCCTCGCGGTCAGACACCGGATGAGGACCGGGCGCTTGAAGCCGATCTTCTTGCCGACAAGAAGGAACTGGCGGAACATCTGATGCTGCTCGATCTCGGCCGCAACGATGTCGGCCGCGTGGCGAAGGTCGGGACGGTGCATCCCACCGAGAAGTTCATCATCGAGCGCTATTCCCACGTCATGCATATCGTCTCGAATGTGGTCGGCGAGATTCGTGACGATCAGGATGCGCTGTCGGCGCTTCTGGCGGGGTTGCCCGCCGGCACCGTATCGGGCGCGCCCAAGGTCCGCGCGATGGAGATCATCGACGAGCTTGAACCCGAGAAGCGCGGCATCTACGGCGGCGGCGTAGGGTATTTCGCGGCGAACGGCGAGATGGACATGTGCATCGCGCTGCGGACGGCCGTGGTGAAGGACGAAAAGCTCTACATCCAAGCAGGTGGCGGCGTCGTTTACGACAGCGATCCCGAGGCGGAATTCCAGGAGACGGTCAACAAATCGCGCGCCCTTCAGAAGGCCGCCGAAGATGCCGGCCTGTTCGTCAATCGCGGCAACGGCTAAACCAACCGGGCTTCGCACAACAAGGGCGCGGGCGGCCGATCAGGTTTAGCTGCCCGTCCCCATCGCAGCTGAAACCGGTGCGATTGCGCTGCCCTTTGCTCCTGCTGCAATCCATTCCTGAAGCGCGGAGATAGTTTCGGGCCGCGAGGTCGCGACGATCACCACTTCGCCCTGACGCGCTGCTTCGAACGCCGCGCGGTCCAGATAGCGCGCGATCGTCGATGCGCCTTCCTCGTCCGCGTCGAGTGACCGGAACACGGTCGCATTGGCAAGACCCTCACCGATTGCCGCCTGACGCGCGGGGTTTAGACCGCGGTCATAGGTCACGAGCCCCCGCCCCTCGGTCCCAAGCAACGCCACCATGTGCTGCGCCACGCGCCGATCGCTCTGGAACGCCGAGTCGGGTGTGCCGATCAGCGCAACGGCTTCGGGCAAGACGCTTGCGTAGCTTTGATAAGCGATTTCAAGATCGCTCGCGGTCGCGCCCTCCGGCAGATCGGGGGCCAGAATGGCGACCTCATGCCCCGCAAGGCGATAAGCAATCGCGCGATCCTTCGCATCGGGCAGCGAGGGATCAATCGCGATCGTCACCGGCCGTCCGAACGACGCCAGCGTTTCCCAGTCAAGCCCGCCCGCGCCTTCGCCGATATCGGCGACCACGATGGCGAGGAAAGGAAGACCGGCGGAATTGTCGAAGGGGGCTGCAAACCGCGTCGCCGCCGCCGATACCGAAGCGTCCGCTGGAAGCGCCGCAGGCACGACGATTCTGCTGCCTGCGCCGTTTTCGTCCGTTGCGGCATCATCGCCGATCCGAGGCAGGCGATTGATCTTCACGCCTGTCCGTTGAGCGAAGCCGGGCTGCGGAGCAGAGGCTGCGCCGACTGGCGGTTTCGGCGACAGGTCGAGGATGACGGGACCATTTCCGTTGGCCGTCTCACCCTCCGGCTCGTCGACCTGCGCGATTTCGGTTTCCGCCTCGGCCTCGGGGGCTTCCGCGGGTGCCTCGATCTGCGGCAGACGCCGGGCGGGGGCCGCAGCCTCGTCAGCATCGGGTTCGGTGATTTCAGCCAGATCGTTGCCGGCGTCCGTATCGGGTGCTTCGGGAGCCGCCCCCGCTTCCGCAATCTCGGTCTCGGCGGGTTCGATCGCCTCGGCAGGCTCAGGCGCTTCAACAGCGGCCGGTGCATCGTCCACGGACTCGTCCGAAGGCGTCTCGGCCATTTCCTGCGCAACCGGGTCAGTGGCCGCGATTTCCTCCTCGGCGGCGGGCGCCTCGGGCTCCGCTGCCGCCACGGGCGAATCGGGCGCGGTCGTGTCGGGCAAACCCGATGCTTCGCCGGCGTCTTCCACGGCCAGAACCGGCGGTGTCTTCACCTCGGCGAGTGGATTCTCTTCGGCCGCGGAGGGTGCCTCGGCGAGCACGATGGGCGCTGCGGGTTCAGGCGCGGAGATAACCTCGGGAGCTTTCGATTGACCTTCCGGTATGGCCGCTGGCTTCACCTCGGCGAGAGCCGGCGCGGGTTCGACTTCGGGCATGGTAACGGCAGGCGCCGCCGCCGCGGCCGGAGCATCCTCGGATGCGGGGACAACCATGTTTTCCTCTGGACGCGCGCGGGCGAATTCCGACCCCGCTGGCACCTCGACGACAGGCGCGTCCGGTACGTCCTTGGTGCTCTCTGTCTCGACCGCAGCCATCTCGGTGGCCGCGGGTTCCGCAGCCATTTCGGCGGTTTCCGGCGTCTCGGGCGCCGTGGCGGTGGCTGTCGTGCCCTGCTCTTCGCTTTCGATTGCAGGCACTTCCGCCGCAGCGGTCTCGGATTCAGTCGGATCTGCCTCTGCGATCTCCGAAACGGCGGTCTCCGGCTCGGCTTCCTCGGTTTGAGTATCGGCCTCGGCTACGGCGGTCTCAGGCTCGGCGTCGGACTCCGCCTCGACCATCGCCTCATCAGCAGACCCGGTCGTGACAGCTTCCTGAGACGCAACCTCTTCGACGTTCCCCTCGGCAGGGGCAGCATCGATGTTCGCGGCCATTTCATCGGACGGCGCTTCCGGTTCCGGCGCTTCGCCCGATCCGCGGTTGTTCGCCAGCGCATATGATTCCGTGCCCGGCGGCGCCATCAGCGACACCGCGCTGAGCCCCAGAACAGAACTCAATCCTCCGATGAGGATACCGATTATATAGCTTCTGCCCACGTCCGCCTCCGACGCATCTTTCCTTATTGGCCCGCTTGACGCCTTGACCAGACCGCGTGGCTCTGACCATGTATAGCCCGACGCGCGCGCGGGTTCACCCCCTGATTGCGCACCCCTGCTACGAAGGCCAGATCATGCTGCTGCTGATCGACAACTATGACAGCTTTACCTACAACCTCGTTCACTATCTGGGCGAGCTTGGCGCCGATGTCGCTGTCCACCGCAACGACTCGTTGAACGTGCAAGAGGCGATGGCGCTGAAGCCGTCAGCCATTGTTCTGTCGCCCGGCCCCTGCACACCCGATCAGGCGGGCATCTGCCTTGCGCTGACCGAAGCTGCGGCCGAAACGAAGACCCCGCTACTGGGCGTCTGCCTCGGCCACCAGACGATCGGGCAGGCCTTCGGCGGCAAGGTCGTCCGCTGCCACGAGATCGTTCACGGCAAAATGGGAACGATGCACCACTCGGGCACAGGCGTCTTCACGGGCCTGCCCTCGCCCTTTGCGGCGACCCGGTACCACTCGTTGATCGTCGAACGGACGACTTTGCCTGAGTGCCTTGAGGTCACCGCATGGCTCGAAGACGGCACGATCATGGGGCTGAAGCACCGTGATTTGCCCATCGAAGGGGTGCAGTTCCACCCCGAATCGATCGCCTCGGAACATGGTCACGCCCTTCTGAAGAACTTCCTTGAGGCCGCGCGCGTGCCGCTGGCGGTACCGGCATGAGCGGAGACATCCGCCCGCTCATCGGCCTTGCCGCCGAGCGTCCGTTGACCCGGGAAGAGGCCGAGACCGCGTTCGAGGCGCTGTTCGACGGCAACGCAACTCCGTCCCAGATGGGCGGTCTGCTGATGGCGCTGCGCACGCGCGGCGAGACGGTCGAGGAGATCGCCGCCGCCGCCCGTGTCATGCGCGCCAAGTGCAACAAGGTCCGCGCGCCCGAAGGCGCGATGGACATCGTCGGCACGGGCGGCGACGGCAAGGGCACGCTCAACATCTCGACCGCGACGGCCTTTGTGGTCGCAGGTGCGGGCGTCACCGTCGCCAAGCACGGCAACCGCAACCTCAGCTCCAAATCAGGGGCGGCAGACGCGCTCACGGCGATGGGTGTGAACGTGATGATCGACGCCAACGCGGTCGAGAAGGTTCTCGAAAGCTGCGGCATCGCCTTCATGATGGCGCCCATGCACCATCCCGCGATTCGCCACGTCATGCCGACGCGGGCAGAGCTTGGCACCCGTACCGTTTTCAATCTTCTCGGTCCGCTGACGAACCCCGCTGGCGTCAAGCGGCAACTGACTGGTGCCTTCTCACGCGCATGGATCCGCCCGATGGCCGAGACGCTTGCAGCACTCGGGTCCGAGAAAGCTTGGCTTGTCCATGGCTCTGACGGCACCGATGAGCTTTCCATCGCCGGCCTAAGCTGGGTCGCGGCCCTTGAGGATGGCGGTGTGCATGAATTTGAGGTGCACCCCGAGGAGGCAGGCCTGCCCGTCCACCCGTTCGAAGCGATCATGGGCGGCAGCCCCGAGGAGAACGCAACGGCCTTCCGCGCCCTTCTGGCAGGCGAAACCGGTGCCTATCGCGACGCCGTCCTACTGAATGCGGCGGCGGCACTTGTCGTTGCGGGAAAGGCGGGGGATCTGAAGGAAGGTGCGGCGATAGCGCGTGAAAGTATCGACAGCGGCGCGGCGAAGGCGAAGATCGACGCGCTGGCCGAAGCCTCGCAGGCGGCATGATTCCCGCCGCTTGGGCGCATCTGCCGTTCTTCGCGAAAGGCTGGCCGCGCATCGATGCTGCGCTTTCAAATGAAGACGGGCCGATCTACCCGCCGCGCGACCGCATCTTCGCAGCACTCGAAGCTTGCGCACCACAAAACGTGAGGGTGGTGATCCTTGGTCAGGACCCTTACCACACGCCGGGAAAGGCAGACGGACTTGCCTTCTCCATTCCGCAGGATTTCCCCGGGCGGCTCGATAGCCTTGGTAACATTTTCAAGGAGTTGTCAGACGATCTTGGCGCCTCGCGGACCCGGACGGAGCTGGATGACTGGGCGCGGCAAGGCGTGCTTCTCTTGAACACCGCCCTCACCGTCCCCGAGGGGCGGCCCAAGGCTCATGCGGCGCTTGGCTGGGACGGGCTCGTCGCCGACGTGCTAGCCGAGATGGACGCGAAGCCGCGCGCCTTCCTGCTTTGGGGTGCGCCCGCGCAGAAGATCGCACGACGCCATCTTCGCAATCCCGATCATCTCAGAATCGAAACGGCCCACCCCTCCCCACTGTCGGCCTATCGTGGCTTCTTCGGATCGCGCCCGTTCAGCCGAGTGAACACCTGGCTTGCCTCGCGTGGCGACCGGCAAGTGGACTGGGCCGGTTAGGGCTTTTCGCGCGTTCTTGCGGCGGGTAAGAGGAAGCATGGATATTCTCGACAAGATCAAGGCCTACAAGCTTGAGGAAATCGCCGCAGCGAAAGCCGCGCGCCCCCTTGCCAAGGTCGAGGCAGCGGCGCGCGATGCCTCTGCTCCGCGCGGTTTTGCCGCTGCACTGCGGCGGGCCTCTGCCACGGGATACGGGCTGATCGCCGAGATCAAGAAAGCGAGTCCCTCGAAAGGGCTGATCCGGGCCGATTTCGACCCACCGGCCCTCGCCCGCGCCTACGAGGCGGGCGGCGCGACCTGCCTGTCAGTGCTGACCGATGCCCCGTCTTTCCAGGGCGCGCCGGAATTCCTGACCGCCGCAAGAGAGGCCGTCTCGCTACCGGCGCTTCGCAAGGATTTCATGTACGACACCTATCAGGTCGCCGAGGCGCGGGCCTGGGGCGCGGATTGCATCCTGATCATCATGGCCTCCGTCTCAGACGCGCAGGCGGCAGAGCTCGAGGATGCGGCGCATCACTGGGGCATGGATGCGCTGCTCGAGGTGCATGACGAGGCGGAACTGGAACGTGCACTGCGCCTGAAATCTCCGCTCGTTGGAATAAACAACCGGAATCTCAAGACCTTCGAAGTCACACTTGAGACGACGCGGAAACTTGCGCCGAGCATTCCCGAAGACCGTATCCGCGTCTGCGAGAGCGGCCTTTTCGAGCCCTCAGAGCTTGCCGACATGGCGCGTCACGGAACGCGCGTTTTCCTGGTCGGCGAACATCTCATGCGCCAGTCGGATGTCGCGGCAGCCACCCGCGCGCTTCTGGCAGATCCCGTTTCTTGCGAGGCTTGACGATGGCGCTTACGCATTTCGACGCCGAGGGCCATGCGCACATGGTCGACGTTTCAGACAAGGCCGTGACCGACAGGGTCGCCACGGCCGAGGCACAAGTCGTGATGACGCCCGAGACGCTTGCGCTGATCACCGAAGGCCGGGCGAAGAAGGGCGACGTGCTCGGCGTCGCGCGGCTTGCTGGGATCATGGCGGCCAAGCGGACCGCCGACCTGATCCCGCTCTGCCATCCCCTGCCGATCACGAGGGTGGCGATCGATCTTGAACCCGACCCGGACCTGCCCGGCGTTCGGATCGCCGCGACGGTGAAGACAACTGGCCAGACGGGCGTTGAGATGGAGGCGCTGACGGCGGCCTCGGTCACGGCGCTTACCGTCTATGACATGCTGAAGGCCGCCGAACGGTCGATGCGCATCGAAGGGCTACGCGTTGTGCTGAAGGATGGCGGAAAATCAGGACGTTACGAGGCAACGTGAATACGTCGGGAGGCAGCGCATGATTTCCGTCGATGAGGCGCTCGGGCGGCTCTTTGCGCTTAGTCCCACGCTCCCCGCGGAAAACGTGCCGCTTCGTCGCGCCGCGGGGCGTGTTCTGGCGGAACCAGTCATCGCAGGCCGCGATCAGCCGCCATTCGCAGCCTCCGCCATGGACGGCTACGCAATCCGTGAGGCGGACCACCGTTCGGGCGCGACGCTTACGGTCATCGGAGAAGCCGCTGCCGGGAACGGCTTTTCCGGCAAGATCGAGGCCGGGTCCGC
>CBDUOT010000061.1:0-20660 GCA_965368915.1 uncultured Rhodobacterales bacterium
ATCGACTACGCGTGATCACGAACGACCGCTTTCGTCGGTTGGTGCCGGAATTCTTGCATTTGCAGCGAATGTCAGCAATCCGCCCAACGGGCCAGACTCGGGGCGAAGGTAGGCGGGCCATTGAGCCGCAGTTTTAAGCATGCCATGGGTGCGATGGCGAGATAGTTCCGCGCGGGATGTCGCCGGCAAGCGGTGCTATTGTGGACCTGTTTGGGCTTTCTTGGACTCATGCTGCGAACCGGAGGCAGGTGACACGCCCGTTGTCCCGCGGACTTGGAGTTTTGCCGAGACCTCCGAAACCGTCACCGGCATATCGGGGTCCTTGATGCGATCCAGAAGAACTTGCGCCAGTTTGCGGCCGAGTTTTTGGGGAGCAATGGCCATCGTCGTCAAAGGTGGTGTGGCGACGGCAGCATCCTGAATATCGTCAAATCCGATGACCGAAACGTCTCGGCCCGGCTGGAGGCCCGAGCGGATCAAGGCCAAACACGCCCCCAGTGCGACCATGTCGCCATTGCACACGACCGCGGTGATTTCTGGGTGCGTGCGGAGCAGGTCAAGCATGGAATCGAGACCTGCAAGCTTGTTGTCCTCAGAGGCCCACACGACGACGTCACCAAGACCGCGCTCGGTCATTGCCCGTTCGTATCCGGCAATCCGCTCCTGACGCACGACGGTCATGTCCGTTCCGCCAAGATAGGCGATGTGACGGTGACCGAGGTCCGCAAGATAGCCGGTGGCGATTGCCGTGGCCTCGGCATTGCGGATGCCGACGTGATCAAAGTCGCGACGGACTTGCCGCAGGAACGTGACCGTCGGTATGCCGTGCGTGGCCAGAAGGTCAAAGGTCTCATCCGGCGTCTCAAGTGCCGGAACCCACAAGAGCCCACCCCTTCCATGCCGAATGAACGCTTCCAAGTGACGACCCTGACGCCCGGCGTCGTCGCGCGTGTCAAGGATCGAGACCATATAACCTTCGGCCTCCAAAAGGTCGACAACGCCGCTGACGACTTCCGCGTTGAAGGGGTTCAAAAGCTGGTTGATGACAAAGCCGATCTCGCGGTTTTCGCCCGATCGCATGGCAGCGGCACGGGAATCCGGCACGTAGTGCAATCTCTTGGCCGCTTGCAGAACCTTGTCGCGAGTCGGCTCTGAGATACGCCCGGTCCCGCGCAGGACTTGGCTCACCGTCGGAATCGAGACCCCCGCCTCCTTGGCAACTGTACCAAGCGTCGGCTTGCCAGACATGCTTACCTCACGTGAGTAGATATATCGTTTTTCCAAAATCTGAGCGATCTTCGACTTGGAAGCAAGGATATTCGCCGAAACGGCGTCCTCATCGAGCCATGCGCGCAAGGCTTAGGCCTTAACACAGTTGACAGTGATATAACGATGTATCATTGTTTGTCAACCGCTTGGGCGAGTCGGCGATGGCTGAGAAAGCTCGCCGGTTGCGGTCGCAGTGACCCCGACGCGAAAGCCGGGCGAACGCATTCACAACGGGTGCCGGCAAGGAGGCCGGATCCCAAGCTTCAACTCTGGGAGGAGTCCATGACCTTAAAATTCAAGCTCGCCGGCGTAGTGTCCGGCGTCGCAATTCTTTGTTCCGCCGCGGCCGCGCAAGCTGATGTCCTATTCTGGTCGACACAGGCCCGCCCCATTGAAGAAGCACAGGCCATGCGTGACAAGGTGCTCAGCGGATTCAGCGACACGGTCGACTACCAGCCTAATGAAGACGGACCCTGGCAGACCCGGCTGCAAGCCGAATTGCAGGCCGGCAGCGGCACGATCGGCGTGCTTGGTGCCCTTCACGGCGATTTCTCGGCGATGGACCCCGAAAACCTGGTCGATCTCGACGACCTCGGCGTTTCGTCGTCAAGTGAGACGTTCAACAACCTGGCGCGACTTGGTACCGATCACCTGCAATACGTCCCCTGGATGCAGGCGAGCTACATCATGGCGGCGAACAAGGAAGCGCTTCAGTACCTTCCTGAAGGTGCCGATATCGACGCGCTGACTTATGACCAACTGATCGAATGGGCGGCCAATGTCCATGAGGCGACAGGCGAGCCCAAATTCGGATTCCCTGCCGGCCCCAAGGGCCTGAAGCACCGCTTCTTCCAGGGATACCTCTACCCATCCTACACCAATGGAGTGGTACGGACCTTCGCCTCCGATGAGGCCGTGACGGCGTGGGAGAAGTTTCACGAACTCTGGTCCCACACCAACCCTGCCTCGACAAACTTCTCGTTTATGCAGGAACAGCTGCTTTCGGGCGATGCCTGGATCGTGTTCGATCACACGTCGCGCCTAGCGCAAGCCTTCAACGAGCGTCCCGACGATTTCGTGGCTTTCCCGGCTCCGGCAGGTCCGGCAGGCCGTGGCTTCATGCCGGTCCTTGCAGGCGTCGCGATCCCGAAGACGGCACCCGATATGGATGCGTCAAAGGCCCTCATCGAATATCTCCTGTCGCCTGAGACCCAGATCGCGACCCTGCGCGCGACCAGTTTCTTCCCGGTCGTAGACGTTGAGTTGCCGGACGACCTGCCCCCCGCAGTGCAGGCGGCCGGATCCGCTGTCGCCAAGATGAGCGCCTCTTCCGATGCCAATCCCGGCCTGCTGCCGGCCGGTCTCGGCGAGAAGGGCGGCGACTTCAGCAGGGTTTACGTCGACACCTTTGAACGCATCATTCTTGGCGGTCAGGACATTCGTGCGGTGCTCGACGACCAGAAGGGTCGGCTGAGCGCGATCATGGAGGAAACCGGCGCGCCCTGCTGGGCACCCGATGCTCCGTCCGAAGGCGCCTGCCCGGTCGAGTGACGCCAGCCCCCCCCCCCCGGGGCTGACGCAGATACACGTCCGGGCCGCGTTGGCCCGGACACCTCACCATATCTCAAAGCGGCGAATTTGCGCTGAGAACGGAGCGGTACCATGAATCCCCGGTTGCTTCCTTACATCCTAATCCTGCCGGTCACGTTGTTCCTCTGCCTGTTCTTTCTGTATCCCTTCGTACTCGTCGCCCAGCAGGCGTTCAGCACGGGCGCAGGCTTCACGCTCGACAACTTCCGCGAGGTGGTGAATTACTGGAAGTTCCCGATCTCGCTCAGGAATACGATGCTCTTGGCAGCCATCGTGGTCCCGGTCCAGCTGGCGCTTTCGCTGCTGATGGCCACGATGGTCAGCAAGATGAAAAAGGGGCGTGACATTGTCCTCTACATCTGGACCATCCCGCTCGGCATCTCGGACCTCGCCGCCGGGATCATCTGGCTGGCGATTTTTGAACAGTCGGGCTTTCTCAGTTCTATGATGGTTGGCCTCGGTGTGGCCGACGGTCCGGCGAACTTCCTGTCATACCAGAGCCCCGTCACGGTCTTCGTGGCCATTGCACTCGCCGAAATCTGGCGCGCCACGGCGATCATGCTGGTGATCCTGGTGGCGGGCATCGGGCTGATCCCCAAGGAATACTACGAGGCTGCCGAAGTCTTCGGCGCGTCACCCTGGAAGCGGTTCCTGAAAGTCACGTTGCCGCTCCTCAGACCGTCGCTTCAGACCGCGCTGATCCTGCGCGTCGTGCTCGCCTTCGAGGTCTTCGCAGTCGTGATGGCGCTCGGCGGCACGCTCTTCCCGGTCCTCATGAGCGAGATCTACGCCTATCAGTTCGACCTGCTGAACAGCGGCGCAGCGGCGGCACTTGCGCTCATCGTCCTCGGGATTTCGATCGTCTTTACGCTCATCATCCTGCGCGCGCTCCGCGTCCCGAAAGGAGCCACGATATGACCGACACCGTCGCAATTCCCGTGGATACGAGTGAGACACGGAAAACGGGGCATTATGTCTACATCGCCTCGATCGTTCTCCTCTGTGCCTGGGTGATCGTTCCACTCTACTTCCTCCTGATCAACACGCTGTCCTCGCCCGACACGGTCAACAGCTTTCCCAAGCCGTTCGTTCCGGAATTCGACATGGGCAGCATGGCCTTCTTCGCCGGCTACGGGGGGATGCTGACCGCGCTGAAAAACTCGATCGTGGTCGCGGTGATGACGATGGTCCTTTCCATCGCCGTCGGCGCTCCGGCGGGCTACGCCCTGTCGCGGTTCGACTTTCGGGGCAAGGAGTTGTTCCGGCTCCTGATCCTGCTGACACGGGCCTTCCCGCTGCCGCTTCTGGCACTACCCCTCGCGGTTCTCTTCATCCGTACCGGGCTCGATGATACAGCGTTCGGTCTTGCGCTAGTGCACACTACGCTGGCGATTCCATTTGCGGTGCTCATCACCTTCTCGCTCTTCTCCGGCATTCCGGTCGAGCTTGAGGAAGCCGCCTGGACGCTCGGCTGCACCCGGTTCACTGCCTTCACCAAGGTGGTACTCCCACTGATCCTTCCCGGCATCACGGCATCGGCGATCTTCGCCTTCGTGATCTCCTGGAACGAGGTCTTTGCCGCTGCAGTCCTGACCATCGAGAACCGGACGCTGACCGCGTTCCTGCTCGTGAAACTGAGCGAAGCGCCCCTGCATCTGAAATTCGCAGGTGGCTTCATCCTCGTCGTGCCGGCGCTGATCTTCATCTTCGCCGTGCGCAAGTACCTCTTCGCCATGTGGGGCATCGCGAACCGCTGACGCGGCGCGTCCAGAGAAAGGAACCTGAGAAATGGCAGAAATCCAGATCAAGAACGTCGCCAAGATCTTCGGCGCCTACCAGGCGCTGCACGATATCAACCTGACCATCGCCGACCAGGAGTTCATGGTGCTGCTCGGGGCCTCGGGCTGCGGCAAGACCACGCTTCTCAGGATCGTCGCGGGACTCGAGACCGCGACCACCGGCGAAGTTTGGATTGGGGGACGACGGGTCGACCACCTGCCGCCGAAGGATCGGGGCATAGCGATGGTGTTCCAGAACTACGCGGTCTTTCCGCACTTGACCGTGTTTGAGAATATCGGCTTCGGACTTCGGATGCAAAAGCTGCCCAATGACGAGGTCAAGCGCCGGGTAGAGCGCACCGCGACTCTCATGCATATCGAGCAGTTGCTGAAGCGCTATTCGGGCGAGCTGTCTGGCGGACAGCGTCAGCGCGTCGCCGTGGCCCGGGCGTTGGCAATGGAGCCAGACGTGATCCTGATGGATGAGCCGCTCTCGAACCTTGATGCCCTGTTACGGCTTGAAATGCGGGCAGAACTGAAAGGCGTGCTTGCTGAGAGCAAAACCACTGCGATCTACGTCACCCATGACCAGGTCGAGGCGATGAGCCTCGCCGACCGGATCAGCGTTATGCATCAGGGCAAGATCGTGCAGGCGGCCACGCCCATCGAGGTCTACCGTAATCCGGCGGCGGAGTTCGTCGCGGGCTTCATCGGCAATCCGCCGATGAACTTTCTGCCCGCTACGCGCGCCGGCAGCGGCAAGTGGAAAGTCGCCGGGCAGACCGTGGATGGCCCAACCTCTGCCGCGTCGCCGCTTCAGTTCGCAATCCGGCCGGAAGACATGCGCATAGCCGACAGCGGGCTCAAGGCCACTGCCAAAGTGGTAGAGCCTCTGGGTGCCCATCTGCTCGTCACCTGCGAAGTCGACGGCACGATGATCCGTGCGATCCTCGACAGCGACCTCTCGGTCAAGCCCGGAGACGAACTCACGCTCGCTCCGCAGCCGGACCGGGTACGCTGGTTCGATCCCCAATCCACCTTGGCCGTCGCGTGAGGTCTCCATGTCAGACGCTCTGATCGCCGCCGCGCGCGCCATTCTCGCCGCGAACGACCGCGGCACGTATACGGTTCCGACCCGTGGCCTCTATCCGTTTCAGTGGAACTGGGACAGTTGCCTGAGTGCGCTCGGCTTTGGTCATTTCGACGAGGACCGCGCGTGGACCGAGATCGAAACGCTGTTCGCTCATCAATGGGACGACGGCATGGTTCCGCACATCGTCTTCCACGTTGACGACGACGGCTATTTCCCTGGCCCCGCAGTCTGGGGAACGGGCCGTGCGGTGCCGACCACGGGCATTACGCAGCCCGCTGTTGCAGGCTTCGCGGTTCGGAGGCTTTTTGAGCGCGCGCGCGACAAGTGCTTGGCGGAAGAGCGCGCCCGCGCTCTCCTGCCTAAGATCGCGGCATGGCACGACTGGTTCGTCCGCTGCCGAGATCCGCAAGGCAGTGGACTCGTCGCGATCATCCACCCTTGGGAATCGGGGCGTGATAACTCGGTCGACTGGGATGCCGCGCTTGACCGCGTTCCCACCGAAGGCGTGATGCCGTTCACCCGGCGCGACATCCAGCACGCGAACCCCGACCACCGGCCCACTCAAGCGCAGTACGAGCGCTATATTTGGCTGGTACAGCATTTCAGATCCCTCGGCTGGGACAATACGCAACTGCACGACGCCTCGCCGTTCCGGGTGGTTGATCCGGGGTTTAACGCGATCCTGATCCGGGCCTGTGACGATCTCGGCTGGCTGGCCGAAAGATTGGGAGAGACCGACATCGCAGCGCGGTCGCGCGCACAAGCCCAGAAGGGCATCGCCGCACTGGACGCGCTCTGGAGCGAGGATCACGGGCAGTATCTTTGCTACGACCGCGCCGTCGAGGCGCGGGTCGACAGCCCCTCCATTGGCGGGCTTTTGGCTGCGTTCGCGCCGATCCCGCGACCGCGCGCTGCTGCCATCGCACGCCGGATCGAAGCAATCGGCAGACGCGTCCCGTTATTGGTCCCCAGCCACGACCCGGACACGCCCGTTTTCGACGGCAAGCGGTACTGGCGCGGGCCGGTTTGGTTGATCGTCAACTACATGATAGCCGACGGTCTCGAGAGCGCTGGCGAGGCACCGGTAGTCGATCGCATCGTCGCCGACAGCCTGCGGCTGATCGAGCAAGGTGGGTTCGCCGAATACTACGATCCCAAGACCGGCGAACCTTGCGGCGGTAGCAGTTTCACCTGGACCGCCGCCATGGTGATCGAATTCCTGACCTGCGAAAGGCAAGCAGTAAGAAGCGGTCCGAAATCAACGCCTTCCTAGACTTCGCGTGCGACATGATCCGCGCACATGGATTTGTTCTGCCGTCTTTCGCCAGATGAACGCCATCGGAGTTCATGGTCAAGGCTGAGGGCGCGCGCCACGTTATCGACGCTCGGTGCGGGTGAGGCATCATCGACTACGGTGCGGGCGAGGTCGCGCCCCGCAAGCCCATTTCAACAATCGAGACGCGGACACTGCGGACCTTTGTGGCGCTACTGGGTTTCTCAGACTACTGCAACATGCTGAACCAAATAATCGCCCATTCCGTCAGCGGCCGAGGCACTCGTTGTTCGGGAGCGTCTCAGTCCGCTTGGGTCCGTTTGCCGTCAGCGGGAATACGAATCTCGATGGACGTGCCGCAGTTACGCACAGCGACGCCCGCGGACCCGCCATGTGCCTCCGCAACTTTCCTCACGATCGCCAGGCCAAGTCCACAGCCCCCCGACGCATCGTCGCTTATCCGGAAAAACCGGTCGAAAACACGGTCACGAAGGTTTTCGGGAATGCCGTGTCCAGAGTCCGTCACGCGTATCATTACGTCCATGTCGTTGAAATCGAGTTCCAGGCCGACTTCGCCGCCATTTGGACAACCATACCGACCGGCATTGTCCAATAGGTTCTCGATGGCTTCCGACAGCATCAAAGGATCGACCGAAACCGGGTGCTCATTGCCGGACACAGTGAAAGAGACAGAGACGCCGCGCCGCATTTCCCGTTCAGCAAACCGTCTGGCCAGGTCTTCGGCCAGTTCACGAAGATCCACGGCATGCCAGTTGCCCGTAGGATCACGTCCACGCGCTTTTTCCATCGACAGAAGCTGTTGTGTCAGCCTTCCGGTTCGTCGCGCGGTCTCGGCAAGGTCTGCCACGCGGATGCGCAGTTCGGCCTCGCTCGGCGCGGTTGTGGCCGCTTCGGCCTGCGCCTGAATAGCTGCAATCGGATTGCGCAGCTGGTGCGCCGCGTCGGAAATGAAGGCATCACGCAACGCGAAGGCATCTGACAGCCGCACGAACAGCGAGTTCATGGCACCGACAAGGCTTCGAACCTCTTTCGGAACGGCCCGCCGGATCGGACCGAGATCATCCGGCGATCGCAGGGCGACAGCCTCGCGCAACTGCAAGAGTGGTCTCAGCCCCAGATTGATCCCGAACCAAACCAAGAGACCAGCGGCCACCACGACGACGGTCATCAGGACGATCGACTGCGCCAGAAGCTCCAGGCTGAGCGCATCACGCTGAGTGACGGTCTGCCAGACATCAACGGTAACCCAGCCGCCGAATTGCGGTTCCGCGATGAATTCACGCAAGGTTACCACCCGCACTGGTTCACCCAGACTTATTGCATTGTAGAAGAATGGTATGCCGGACTCTACCTCGGCCGCATCGGGCAAGGGCGGGGCATTGGAATACCCGGTCACGAACCGCCCCTCCGGCCCTTCAATGCGATAGTACACGGGATCGCCGAGCGCATTTGTCAGCGCGTCAAGCAACTGCTCCGTCAGCACATCGCCTTCGCTAAGAACGACATCGCGAGAGATCGTCAAGGCAACCGCCAACAGAGTGTTGTCATAGAGGCGCTCTGACATCCGCTCGGCCATAACGTAGCGCGCCACGGCAGCGAGACTCGCTACAAGAACCAACGGAAAAACAATCAGAACGAACAATCGGCTGCGCAATGACCACTGGTTCATGTGGCGTCGTCATCCAGAAGATATCCCAGACCGCGAGCGGTTCGGATCGTGACTCCCGTCCCGGCCAGTTTGCGCCGCAATCTCGATATCAGGAGCTCAACGGCGTTCGTGTCGATTTCTGACCCAACCCCGTAGAGTGTGTCGGCAATGCGCTCCTTTGAGACGAGCCTGCCGCTGTGGTCCACCAGGCATTCAAAGAGCGCAAGTTCCCGTCGCGGCAGGTCGATGATGCCATTCTGGCCGGTCAGCATTCGGGCGATGCGGTCAAACCGGATTGCACCAATCTGCTGAACGCCTGACTGGATGTCTGATCTGCGCCGGGACAGCGCCCTGATCCGTGCCGTCAACTCCGCCATTTCAAAAGGTTTAACGAGATAGTCGTCCGCGCCCGCGTCCAGCCCTTCCACGCGATCGTCCAGTTCCCCGCGCGCGGTGAGCATGAGCACCGGAAGGGTGTCGCCGCGCTTCCTGAGAGCCCGCACGATGTCGAAGCCGCTGAGGCCCGGCAGATTGACATCGATGATAGCAATATCAGCACCTTCGGCGGCCAGAAAGCGGTCCGCTTCGCTGCCGTCGGACAACCAGTCCACGGCATAGCCCTGATCCCGCAAGGAATTTTCGATCCCTTGCGCCAGCCTCTCATTATCTTCGACAAGGACGATCCGCATTTGTTCGACCTGACAGGTTTTCGACAGGATGCGCGCTTATCATGCCCCGCATCAAGTCGTCTGCGTGGAAAACATGCTGGCGGCGAGTGTTTTGGGGGGAGCCGGCACGATGCGAGCGGAGGTCAGCACGCATCTGCTGTTATTCCAGAAATGAAACGGTTGAGGGAGGATCTCACATGACCGGACTAATCAAGACCACGCGCCGCGGCGCGATCGGCCTCGCGCTCGGTGCGGCCGCCGCATTTGGGCTCGCTGGCCCGGCTTCGGCGCAAGTGTCGTTCGAAGGCAAGACCATCGAATGGATCATTCCGTTCTCGGCCGGTGGCGGCTCGGACACCTGGGCGCGTTTCAACGCGCCGCTGCTGAGCAAGTATCTACCCGGCGAACCGACCGTGGTCGTTGTCAACGAACCCGGTGGTGGCTCGACCAAGGGCACCAACCTCTTCGCTGCCCGCGCCAAGCCGGACGGGTTGACCATCCTCGGCACTTCGGGCTCGACTCAGTTCCCGTATCTTCTCGGCGACCCACGCGTTCGCTACGAATATGCCGACTGGAAGATCGTGATGGCCTCGCCCACGGGTGGCGTCGTCTACACTTCGCCCTCAACCGGCGTGACAGGTCCGGAAGACATCGCCAAACTGGCCGATCAGGATCTGATCTATGCGAGCCAGGGCGCAACGTCGCTCGACCTCGTGCCGCTCCTAGGCTTCAAGATGATGGGCCTGAATGTCCAGCATGTCTTCGGCTTCAAGGGCCGCGGCGACGGACGTCTGGCGTTCGAGCGAGGCGAGACCAATATCGACTACCAGACCTCGTCTGCCTACATCAAGAACGTGCAGCCGCTGGTCGATGCCGGCACCGCGGTTCCGCTGTTCAGCTGGGGTGCTCTGGATGACGACGGAAATCTCGTCCGCGACCCGACCTTCCCCGACCTTCCGCATTTCGGAGAAGCCTATGAGATGCTGACGGGCAAGGCGCCCGAAGGTCCGGACTACGACGCCTATTTCGCGTTCTTCACCGCCGGCTTCCCGGCGCAGAAGATGGTGTTCCTACCCAAGGACACGCCGCAGGAAATCGTCGATGCCTATCAAGCCGCCGTCATCGCGATGAAGGACGACCCGGATTACCAGGCGAACAAGGAAGCCGTCCTTGGCACCTACGAGCAGGTGACCGGCAAAGCCGCGAATTCGCTCTTCAAGAAGGGTACCGTCATTTCGCCGGAACTGCGCAAGCAGGTGGTGGACATGCTGGCTGCCGATTACGGCGTGAAGCTCGGCTCGGACGAGTAATAGTCTTGATTTCCCACTCGGTGGGAACCTGAGAAAACGCGGCGGCCCGCTTCTGCGGAAGGGGGCCGTCCGATCCAGATGTTCCGATCCCTAGCCACATTTTCCCGGCGCAGCCCAGCACCGGGCCGGAGGAACCCGCCATGATGGACACACTTCTCACCGCCCTGGCCACTCTGCTCACGTTCCAGCACCTGGCCTACATGCTGCTCGGGGTTTCCGTAGGACTGATCATCGGTGTCATCCCCGGTCTTGGCGGTATCGCCGGTCTATCGCTTCTGGTGCCGTTCCTTTACGGTATGGACCCGATCTCGGCGCTTGGGATGCTTATCGGCCTAGTCGCGGTGATCCCGACCTCCGACACATTCTCTTCCGTATTGATGGGCATCCCGGGATCGAGCGCCAGTCAGGCAACCGTGCTCGACGGCTTTCCGATGGCCAAGCAGGGACAGGCCGCGCGGGCGTTGTCGGCGGCGTTCATCTCGTCGCTTTTCGGCGGCATTGTCGGAGCCATCATCCTTACGGGTTTCGTGCTGATTGCGCGGCCACTGATCCTCTTGTTCGGATCGGCCGAGCTTTTCATGCTCGCGCTTTTCGGCCTTTCGATGGTCGCCGTGCTGGCGGGGCGCAGTCTGCCCAAAGGCCTCGCCGCCTGCGCCGTCGGCCTCCTGATCGGGTCGATCGGTGCTGCCCCCGCGACGGGCGAGTTCCGCATGATCTTCGGCACCGAATACCTTTATGACGGCATCCCGCTGGTCATCATCGGCCTTGGCCTGTTCGCCATTCCGGAAATCTCGGATCTGCTGCGCAAGAACAGCACGATTGCCGAGGGAAATGCCCTCGGGTCTGGCTGGCTTCTTGGATTGCGCGACTGGTGGCGGAACATCTTCCTATCGATCCGCTGTTCCGGTTTCGGCTGCATGATCGGCGCAATCCCCGGCCTCGGGGGATCGGTCGTGGACTGGATCGCTTATGGACATGCCGTGCAGACGGCAAAGGACACCTCGAAATTCGGCAAAGGCGACCCCCGCGGTGTTGTCGGACCCGAAAGCGCCAACAACGCAATGCAGGGCGGCGCGCTTTTGCCGACGATGCTTTTCGGCATTCCGGGGTCGGGGTCGATGGCAGTGTTCCTTGGCGGCATGGTCCTGATCGGGATCGAACCGGGACCGTCGATGGTCGGGGCCGACCTCAACGTCACCTATTCGATCATCTGGTCGCTGGCGATTGCCAATATCATGGGCGCCGGCATCTGCATGGCACTGGCGCAGCCGATCTCGCGCCTGACCGCGATCCCGTTCCAGTATCTGGCACCTTGCATGATCGCGCTGATCTGCTTCGCCGCGTTCCAGGCAACGCGCGACCTCTCGGACCTCGTGGCGCTGCTCACGATCGGCCTGGTCGGCATCCTGATGAAGCGTTTCGGCTGGCCGCGCCCGGCCTTGCTCATCGGCTACGTGCTGGCCCCGCAGGCCGAAACGTTCTTCTATCAGGCGCTGCAATTCAACGGCTGGGGCTTCCTGATCCGGCCCGGAGTGCTGATCATCGCCGCGCTTACTTTGACCTCGATCTATTTCGGGTTGAAGAACCGTGTCGATGACACCGGCCCGACCGGCGATGCCGTCGCGACCTCCCACACCAGCCGCAACATCCAGATCGCCTTCGCCGTCGCGATGATCGCCTTCTTCGCCATGGCCCTCTGGGATGCGTCAGCCCATTCCTTCCTCGGCGCGGTGTTCCCGCTCGGTGTGGGTGTTGTCGGTGCGGGGTTCGGGATCATTCTGCTGATCCATCTCTGGCGCGGCCACGAGGATCATCCGGCGTTCTTTGACTATGAGATCGTCGGTGATCATGTCGGCAATGAGGGCAACAGCTGGTTCTGGACCGGCCCCGCCTGGATCGCCGCACTGGTCGCCGCGACCGCCCTCGTCGGCTTCTATATCGCGATGATCGTGTTCTTCGTGGCGTTCCTGCGCCTTCGCGCAAACGCCTCGTGGCTGCGGACCGCGATCATGACCGCCGCGGCGGCGGGCTTCATTCTCGGCTTGGCCTACATGCTCAGCCTGAACTTCCCGTCCGGCTGGCTGCAAGGCGTCTACGACCTGCCCTGGCCGATCCGCTGAGGGCAGACTGATGGCGCAGATCGCGATCCCATACCACTTCCTTCGCGGCGGCACGTCCCGCGGACCCTATTTCAACCGCGCCGACCTGCCCAAGGATCGCGATACCCTGGCGAATGTGCTGCTGGCGGTGATCGGTTCGGGGCATCCGCTGAACATCGACGGCATCGGCGGCGGGACGGCGGTGACGACAAAGGTCGCCATGCTGTCGCGCTCCGCCGATCCGGAGGCCGACATCGACTACTTCTTCGCGCAGGTCTCGGTTGAGGATCGCACCGTCGACTTCAAGCCGACCTGCGGCAATATCCTGTCCGGCGTTGGGCCGGCTGCTTTGGAAATGGGATTGGTCAAGGCCACCGGGGACCAGACGCGCATCCGCGTCCACGCCGTGAATACAGGCGCGCGGATCGAGGCGGTGGTGGAGACGCCCGGCGGCAAGGTGCATTACGACGGCTCGGCGACCATCGACGGCGTGCCCGGAACGGCGGCGCCGGTGTACCTCAACTTCATGGATGTCGTCGGCTCGACCTGCGGCGCACTCCTGCCTACCAGCAACCTGCGCGATGTGATCGGCGGCATCGAGGTCACCTGCATGGATGTCGCCATGCCGATGGTCATCGCCCGCGCATCCGATTTCGGGCTGACCGGCCATGAGACCGTCGCGGAAATCGACGCCAATCGCGATTTCTACGCCCGGATGGAGCCGATCCGCGTCGAGGCGGGAAAGCGGATGGGCATGGGAGATGTGTCGGGTTCCGTCACGCCGAAATTCGGCCTGCTTTCCGAGGCACGCGCGGGCGGCACAATCGCCGCACGGTATTTTATGCCGAAAAGCTGCCACCCGACGATGGCGGTGACCGGTTCGCAATGCCTCGCCTCCTGCGTGCTTACGCCCGGCACCGTGGCCGAGGGGCTGTTCACGCAGCCTGACGGCGCGCCCGCACTCGTGGTGATCGAGCATCCTTCGGGCACGATCGAGGTCACCGTCGACTATCAGAGCGGTTCAGACGGGTTCCATCTTCGCTCCGCCGGTTTGCTCAGAACAGCGAGGCTGCTCGCACGCGGCGAAGTCTTCGTGCCCGGAGATGTCTGGTCGGGCAAGACAGGGTGATGTGAGTGGACAGTCCGGGTGCTGTCGAAATCGGAAGGAAACATGGAATGGCCGAAATGGAGTCACTGCGTGAACACATACGCCGCGCGACCTCTGAACTTGAGGCTGCGCGCAAACTGGCTACCGCGGAGATCATGGCCTATCCTGCGCCTGTCGCGGGATGCGATGTCCAGTACAACCATCTGCTTGCCCAGCATCGCAAGGTATCGGCAGCACTAAGCATTCTTCATGCCGATACCGGCACATCGAGAACGTGAGATCGCCAGTTGAAAGTTCACATTCTTGATGACTGGTTCGACACGCTGCGCGGGCTGGAGTCCTTCAAGCGCCTTGACGGGCATGACGTCACGATCTGGACCGATCATGTCACCGACATCGACGCACTGGCCGACCGGTTGAAGGATGCCGAAGCGCTGGTCCTTTTTCGTGAACGCACACTGATTACGGCGGAACTGCTGTCCAAGTTGCCGAGCCTGAGGCTGATCTCGCAGCGGAGCGTCTATCCGCATGTCGATGTACCGGCCTGCACGGCGAACGGCGTCCTGCTCTGCTCCAACATGCATTCCGACACCCCATCCTATGCCGCCGCCGAGCTGACATGGGGGCTGATCCTGGGGGCGATGCGCCAAATCCCGCAGCAGATGGCCTCCTTGAAGGCGGGGCGCTGGCAGATGGGCGTCGGCAAGACGCTGCGCGGACGCGTGCTCGGGCTTTACGGCTACGGTCGCATCGCACGGGCGGTTGCAGGCTACGCGCGCGCCTTCGAGATGGAGGTGCTCTGGTGGGCGTCGGAGGAAGGACGAGAACGCGCGCGGGCAGATGGTGAAACCGTCGCCGCGGACCGTGAGGCGTTCTTTGCCGCCTCCGATGTCGTCAGCGTCCATGTCCGCCTGAAACCGGCGACGCGTGGCATCATCGGGACCGCCGATTTCGCCGCGATGCGTCCCGGATCGGTGTTCGTGAACACGTCCCGCGCGGGCCTTGTTCAGCCGGGCGCCCTCCTCGCGGCGCTGAATGCCGGACGGCCGGGAATGGCCGCGCTGGATGTCTTCGATACCGAGCCGCTGACCGATCCGGACGATCCGCTGATCTCGCATCCCAACGTCATCGCCACGCCGCATATCGGCTACGTGACCGAGGACGAGTTGGATCTGCAATTCGCCGACATCTACGACCAGATCAACGCCTATGCCGAATGCGCGCCGATCCACATGATCAACCCCGAGGTCTGGGGCGCGTAGCGCCGGCGCGGCAAGACCTCAGAACAGGCCGTTGTCATTTGCGGACTGCCCGGTGATGACCTGAAGCACGTCCCAATGCTCGACGATCTTGCCGCCATCGTCGAACCGGAAGATGTCAATACCGGCATAGTCGTCGCTGCCCGGCCATATCTGGTGGCAGTGAAGAACGACGAGGTTCCCCTCTGCGATCGCGCGCTTGAAGTGAGTCTTCTTGCCGGGATATTCGGCGGCCATCCGTTCGAAGTAGCCGATGAATGCCTCCTTGCCGTCCGCGACATGGGGATTGTGCTGGATGTACACACTGCCCACATAGCGCTCGACCGCTTCGCGGGGCCTGCACTTGTTGAACATGAGATCGTAGAAAGCCTGTGCATTGGCTTTGTTGGCTTCCTCGTCGGCTGTCATGGTAATCTCCCTTGCATCGAACATAGCTGCCCGGGGAAGCGGACAACAGCGTCAAGGGCCTACCGCCTTCGCACACCGATCAGCCGTGCCGCAATGGGCGCGCCGGTGATGACCAGAATGATCCGCGTCAGATGATGGGTGATGACGAAGCCAAGATCGGCGCCCGCGACGATAGCCAGCACCGTCATCTCGGCCTGCCCGCCCGGCGCATAGGCCAGGAACGCCTCGACCGGTTGAGCGAACCCGGCGAGTGTAACGATCTCGGTAAAGGTCGCGGCGAGCATCGCCAGCAGGATCACGAAGGCGACGCCCGAGGCCACGACCTGCCGCAACTCGCGCAAGGTCACGCCGACGTAGTAGACCCCGATCCCCATGCCGATGAAGAACTGCGCGGTCAGGATCGCCTCTTTCGGCGGGCGCAGATGAATCCAGCCCGCAAGCGAGAACACCGCCGCCACGATCATCGGCCCCAGGATCGACGCACCGAACAGCCCGATGCGCTCGCCCCCCTTCCAGCCGACGATCGCCGCGACCACCATCAGCGCAAGCTCCCCAAGCGGAATCGTCGCCGCCGGCGCGCCGATGGGGTTGGTCAGGCTTACACCGTAAAGCTGCGTCAGCAGAATCGGCGCGATGGTAACGATGATCAGGACCCGCGTGGCGTGGACCAAGGACAGCGTCCGGACATTGCCGCCGGCCGCTTCGCCGAAGATCACCATGTCCTGCAACCCGCCCGGCATCGCCGCGTAGAACGATGTCACCGGATCGAAGCCGAAGAGCCGATTGAAGAACGGCACGCCTATGAGCGCAATTACCGCGATGTAGATCGGAATAAGCGCCACAGATGCCGCCATCAGTGGCATCTGGTGGAAAAGCTCCGGCGTGATCGAGGCGCCGACAGCGACGCCCAGGATCGTGCGCGCGGCAACGGAAACCTGCCCCAGCCCCTTCAGCGGCGCACCGAGCAGCGCGGCGATCAGGCACGCCGCCATCGGCCCGAAGAGAAACGGCAACGGCAAGCCCGCGAGCGAGAACGCCGCTGCCCCGAGCGCCGCCACCCCGACCGTCAGCGCGCGTGGAGGAAGTCGCCAACGCGAGATCATTTCCGGTCCCTCACATTCCCATATAACAAGCTTGACGTATTTCGCATCCATTTGTATACACTTGGATACCGATAGCAAGCGAAGTTTCACATGCCAGAACGCGCCGACACTCTCGAAACCGAGGATGGCCCACAGGGAAACGGCGCCTATCGCCGCCTTCTGGAAGAGATCAGCCGCGGCGAGCTTCCCCCCGGCGCGAGGCTGCGTGAGACCGAACTGGCCGAGCGCTTGGGCATCAGCCGTACACCCGTCCGCGAGGCGATCCGTCAGCTCGAGGCCGATGGCCTTGTCGATCATATCCCACGACAGGGCGCGACGATCCGCGTGCTCGACTATTCCGAGGTGATGGAACTTTACGAGATGCGCGCCGTGCTCGAAGGCACCGCGGCACGCCTCGCCGCCCGCGCCGCCTCGGATCTGGAGCTTGACGAACTCGGCGTACTGAACGCCGAGCTTGCCGCAGCACCCGACGCGCGATCAGCCTATGAGTTGAACCGACAATTTCACATGACGCTGCTCGACGCGGCGAAGAACCGTTACCTCGTCAAATCGGTCAACGCTTTGCAGAAGACGCTCCTCATCATCGGTCCTTCGACGCTGGCCGAGTCGGACCGTGCGAGCCAGGCGGTCAGGGAACATGCCGAGCTTCTGGAGGCGCTGAAAGCGCGTGATGGCACACGCGCCGAAACCTGCATGCGCGACCATATCGAGGCCGCCCATCGCGTGCGCCTCAAGGCGCTGCGCGGGCGTGAACGGCCCATTGATGCAAGCTAGGAAAACGAACGGACCAGCCATGCCATCAGAATCCGCTCACCCCCTCTCCGGGCCCTGGGATGTCGTCATCGTCGGCGGCGGCAACGCGGCCCTTTGCGCCGCAATCACCGCCGCCGAGGCGGGTGCTCGGGTCGTCATCCTTGAATCCGCGCCGAAACCCTATCGCGGCGGCAACAGCCGCCACACCCGCAACTTCCGTTGCATGCATCGGGGTCCGCTTTCGGTGCTGACAGACAGCTATGGCGAGGACGAATACTTCGACGATCTGATGCTGGTGACGCAGGGCAAGACCGATGAACACCTCGCCCGTCTCGCCATCCGGTCATCGGAGGAATGCCTGCCGTGGATGGAAGCGCATGGCGTCCGGTTCCAGCCCTCGCTTTCCGGCACGCTGTCGCTCTCGCGCACCAACGCCTTCTTCCTTGGCGGCGGCAAGGCGCTGGTGAACGCCTACTACAACACTGCCGAGGATCTTGGCGTCACCGTCGCCTACGACGCAGAAGTGACGCATGTGCATCTCGACGGCGACCGTTTCAACCACCTCGACGCAAGGATCGGCGGTGAAACGGTCCGGATCGCGGGGCACGCCGCAGTTCTCGCCTCCGGCGGGTTCCAGGCCGACACCGACTGGCTGACCCGCGCCTGGGGACCGGCGGCGGCGAATTTCCTCATACGCGGTACGCCCTACAATCGGGGCGTCGTCCTGCGCGACATGCTCGATCAGGGCTGTGAAAGCGTGGGCGACCCGACGCAATGCCACGCCGTCGCCATCGACGGGCGCGCGCCGAAGTTCGACGGCGGTATCGTCACCCGGCTCGATTGCGTGCCGTTCTCAATCGTCGTCAACCGCGATGGCGAGAGGTTCTATGACGAAGGTGAGGATGTCTGGCCCAAGCGCTATGCGATCTGGGGCCGTCTGGTCGCCGCGCAGCCCGATCAGGTCGGCTATGCCATCATTGATTCCAAATCCATCGACCTCTTCATGCCCTCGGTTTTTCCGCCGAGCCGGGCCGACACAATCGAGGAACTGGGTGACCAGATGAGCCTCGACGGCGGAAAACTCGCCGCGACCGTGGCGGATTTCAACGCCGCCTGCCACCCAGGGAAGTTCCACCCCACGGAGCTCGACGGGTTGTCGACGACGGGCCTTGCCCCGGCCAAGACCAACTGGGCGCGCCCGATAGATACACCGCCTTACTACGCCTACCAGCTCCGCCCCGGCGTCACCTTCACCTATCTCGGGCTGAAGGTCTCGGATCGCGCGCAAGTCCACACCGCGAATGGCCCGATGCAAAACATCTGGGCGGCGGGTGAGATCATGGCCGGGTCCATCCTCGGCCAAGGCTATCTCGCCGGATTCGGCATGACCATTGGAACCGTCTTCGGACGTATCGCAGGCCGGGAGGCCGCAGCCCATGTCAACTGACCTCATCGCCGAAGCGCGCCGCCAGACCGAGATCTGCAATGCCTGCCGCTACTGCGAAGGCTACTGTTCGGTCTTTCCGGCATTGACCCGCAACAAGGTCTTCGCGGACGGCGATATTACGCATCTGGCGAACCTCTGCCACAACTGCCGGGGCTGCTATTATTCCTGCCAGTATACCGAACCGCACGAATTCGCGCTGAACTTCCCCGCAGCCCTTGCGGAGGTGCGGCAGGAGAGCTGGGAACGCCACGCATGGCCAGCACCGCTGGCCCGGCGATTCCATCGAAGCGGTGTCGCCGTCGCATTGGTTCTTGCCGGGGCCTTCGCGCTGCTCTTCGGACTACTTCAGACCCTACGCCCCGAAACCGGTGAAGGGTTCTACGCTTTTCTCTCGCATCGGGCGATGGTCGCCATGTTCCTGCCCGCCTTCCTTCTGCCGCTCGTCTCGGTCGCAATCAGCCTGCGCGCCTACTGGCGCGAGATTGGCGGCCAGAGGCTTCGCTGGCGCGACGTTGTTGCCGCGGCAATGCCTGCAGCGCGACTGACGAACCTCGATGGTGGTCAAGGACAGGGTTGCAACTTCGAGCAGGAAGACCGTTATTCCGATCGTCGGCGCTGGTTACATCAGGCGGTAATGTACGGCTTCCTCCTCTGCTTCGCCGCAACCTCGGCCGGCACGATCCTGCACTACGTCTTCGACATGCCCGCTCCCTATGGCCTGCTCAGCCTGCCGAAACTCCTCGGCGTGCCGGGCGGCGTGCTGCTGACAATCGGCTGCGCGGGTCTGGCATGGCTCAAGACGCAAGCGGACCCGGCACTCGGCGCGGCACGTGTCTGGGGCGGCGAGATGGCATTTGTCGGTTTGTTGGGTGCCACGGGTGCGACCGGGCTCGCACTCTACGCTGCAATGGGGACCGCCGCCGTTCCTGCCTTGCTGGCAGTTCATCTCGGCGCGGTGCTGTCGTTCTTCCTGCTCCTGCCCTACACCAAGATGATTCATGGCTTCTACCGCTTTGCGACCCTGGTGGCCGAGGAACAAGCGAAAGAGGCGGCCCGACAAGCCTTGGCCCGGATCTGATCCAGGCCAAGGCGCCGCGTCACACCACGAATTGGCAACCTACTGGCCCAGTATTGGGAGAAAAGGACGGCAGCGCACTGATCAGTGCCAGCGATGCGTGGTAATAAAAATGGGACCCAAGGTAGTGTTTGGATTGGTCCTCCCTGGGGGCTTCTGCACAGGTCTTTCCGACTGGAAGGAATGTTTAGGAAGGGCGTGGATGGACCTTTGGGTCGCAGAGCGAAAGAGCGATACCACCGCTCAGTGAAAGTCTGCTTTTCATCGATTAGACGATTGCATCAATCCTGCGGCGAAAGTCCGGAATCCGCCCTACGCGTCGGATGCTGCGCGCCAGGTCAGGGATCAGGGTTGATCTCATAGCCGCTTTGCTTCGGCTCGTAAAACCGCTCACCGTCACGCTGGCCGAGCAGGCAATGTAGCCGGCTTGTGGCCGTCGAGCGATCTGCCGGATCGGGAAATGTTGGAAGATGCGAGTTTCCCCTCCGGATTGAGCTTAGGATGCGCTTTAACTACCGAGCAGCATTCTCTATGAAGCTTGATCAATGACTGTGAAAGCATCGGTATCGCTATCCGAGCAGCAAGACAGATTTGCCCGCAGTCTATTAGCGAAGGGCCAGTATTCTAGTCTGAGCGCCGTGGTCCAACGCGGCCTCGGGTTTGTCCGGTTGGAGTTCGAACGGGAAGAGGTCGAACTCTCCGCGCTGCGCACGCTCCTTGAGAAGCGCGCGAAGGGCCCCTTCATCTCCGCTGAAGAA
>CBDUOT010000062.1:0-20347 GCA_965368915.1 uncultured Rhodobacterales bacterium
GTGTTTTCCGGCCATCTGGCCGCGCGGAACTTCGAACGCGATCCCGTCGAGGTCGACAGGGACTGGTTCCGCCGCGAAATCGTCGCGCTTGAATCCTGAAAGAAGGACATGGACATGACCGATCCTACGCATCGCAGACCACAACGCGGCGGCGGGCGCGCGGCTCGTCAGGCAGCGCGCGCGCAGGCTACGGGCAACGAGGCAATCCGCGCCGGGCTGTCGGGCGGGCGGTACCGGCCGCTGTCCGACGCGGATATGGCGCGCGTCCACGAAGCGGCACTTACGGTGCTGGAGCGCACCGGGCTCAAGGATCATACACCCGAGCTTCTGGACCTTGTGCTGCCGAAGGGTGCGCGGCTGAATGAACACAATCGGCTCTGCTTTCCGCGCGCGCTGATGGAGGACATCCTGGCCGGGGCCGCGCGCGAGTTCTATGTCCACGCGCGCGGCGAACGTGCGGGCAAGGACGACATGCACTGCACCGCGCAGAACGTCTATTTCGCCAATTCCGGTACTGCGGTCACGACTTTCGACGCCGAAACGAAAAGCTTCCGGCCGTCGACCCTGCGCGACATCTACGATTTCACGCGGCTCGTCGACCGGCTGGAAAATATCCACATGCTGGGCGACACGGTCCTGGCCACGGATGTCACCGACGACTACGCGCATGACATGAACATGGTCTACGCGATGCTGGCGGGCAGTCAGAAGCCCGCCTGCCTGACCTTCCGTGCGCGTGAACATATCCCCCATGCCATCCGATTGTTCGACCATGCGTCGGGCGGCGAGGGTAGCTTCCTGAAGAAGCCTTCGGTGATCTTCGGCGGTTGTCCCGTCGTGTCACCTTTGCGCTTCGGCAAGGAAAACCTCGAAATCATGATCGACACCGCAAAGCTTGGCCTGACGGTCGATCTGGCGGTTCCGCCGCAGGCGGGCGCGACCTCGCCGGCGACGCTCGCCGGCACGCTCGCGCAATCTGTGGCCGAGACGCTGGCCTGCGTGGCGATCGTGAACCTGATCACGCCGGGTTGCCCGGTTGTGTTCGCCGCGTGGCCTTTCATCACCGACCTGCGCACCGGTTCCTTCACGGGCGGCAGTGGTGAACAGGCGCTGATTTCGGCGGCGGCGATCCAGATGGGCAATTTCTACGAACTGCCGACTTCGGTCGGCTGCGGCATGACGGATGCGAAGCTGCCCGACGCGCAATACGGGCTGGAAAAGGCACTGACATTTGCGCTCGCCGCCCATGCGGGCGCGAACCGGCTGTGCGAATTCGGCGGCATGCTTGGCAGTCTCATGGGGTGCAGCTTCGAGAGCATGGTGATCGACGACGAGGCCGGGGGGATGATCCTTCGCACGCTCCGAGGCATAGAAGTCAGCGACGAAACGCTGGCCGTCGATGTCATCCATTCCTGCGCGATCGAGCCGGGCCATTTCCTCGGGAATGCCCACACCCTCGAACACATGACGACCGAGTTCGTTTTCCCCGAACTGATGGACCGAGAGCGGACCGATACATGGGAGCGGGAAGGCCGGACCGACCTGTTGGAAAGAGCGCGGGCAAAGTCGGATACGATCCTGAACAGCCATTTCCCGAACTACTTCGGGGCGGCGGATGCAAGAGTGCGCGAGGAGTTCCCAATTCTTCTTGGTTCAGAAGAGTTGAAGCATCCGGCGCCAAGGCCACGTCTAGAGGAAGGCGCGGCGTGACGTAAGTACGAGAGCGTGAGCAAGGGAAACTTGCGCCGTTTCAATCTGCTTCCTCCTGCACGCTTGAATGTCCCTTTGTTTCCGGGTCCATTCGGAATAGTTGAAGCTCCGCGAGCTTGGGCTGGCGGACGAACTGCGCAGTGAGGGCGAGGCTCCCGGCGCGGCATTGGAAGGGGCGTAAGCGTGTTCATCGGACTTGATCTCGGCACGTCTGCCGTCAAGGTCGTCGCCGTGCGAGACGGCGCGGTTCTTTCGTCGGCCTCGGTCGAGCTTGAAGTCGTTTCGCCGCAGGCGGGGTGGTCCGAGCAGGATCCGTCGGACTGGATTTCGGCCTGCCGATCTGCACTGCGTCAGCTTTGTTCACAATTGGGCACATCGATTGCGGCCGTCAGGGGCATCGGGCTGTCGGGTCAGATGCACGGGGCGGTCCTTTTGGGCGCTGACCGAGAGCCGCTGCGCAACTGTATTCTTTGGAATGACAGCCGGTCGGCCGCGCAGTGTGAAGAGCTTTTGCGCCGCGCGCCCTCGATCGCGCAGACGGCGGGCATCCCGCCCTTGCCTGGGTTCACGGCGCCGAAGGTTATGTGGCTGAAAGTGGCAGAGCCGAAGGCCTACACCGCCCTTCGTCATATCCTTTTGCCCAAGGACTACGTCGGGCTGTGGCTGCACGGTGAACTGGCGACCGACCGTTCGGATGCCGCCGGGACGCTTTGGCTCGATCAGGAGGCCGGGGCTTGGGATGCGGGGCTTTGCGCCGCGAGTGATTGCAGCGTGGACTGGCTGCCAAAGGTCCATGCAGGCACCGATCAGGTGGGCGTACTACTGCCACAGACCGCGGATGAAACCGGCCTGCCAGCGGGTATCCCCGTCTTCGCGGGCGGCGGGGACGCGGCGACAGGGGCGGTCAGCGTCGGCGCGACCAAGCCGGGGCGGGGGTTCATATCGCTCGGCACATCGGGGCAGTTGTTTTTGTGCACCGACCGACATCGCCCCAACCCGGAGAAATACGTTCACGCCTTCGCGCATACGCTGCCTGACAGCTTCTACCAGATGGCGGCGATGCTGAACGGTGCGCGCCCGCTGGCCTGGCTGGCCGGCATCTTCCGATGTTCGGTCGCGGAGCTTGTTGAGGAGGCGCGCAAGGCGTCGCCCGCGCGTTCGCCGCTGTGCCTGCCGTATCTGACCGGAGAGCGGAGCCCGCACGGCGACCCGGACATTCGCGGCGCGTTCTACGGGCTGGAAGACAGCGCGGGACGCGCCGAAATGGCCTATGCGGTCTTGGAAGCGGTCGCGTTTTCCATGGCGGACGCGACCGAAAGCTTCGGCGAAAGCCTCGACGCTGCGCCGCATCTTCTGGCGATCGGTGGCGGATCGCGAAGCGATGCGCTGCTCCAGCTGATTGCCGACGCTACGGGACGCAGGCTTGGCAGAGGCAAGGGTGCCGAAGCCGGGCCATCCATGGGCGCGGCAATGCTCGCGGCGGCTGGGTCCGGAGAGATCGCCGTGTCTGATCTGGCCCGTTCGCCCGAAGTTGAGAGGTGGTTCGAGCCCTCCGCCCCATCAGTTGAATTGGCAGACCGCTTAGGCCGCTACCGCGCGCTTTACCGATGCCTCAAGCAGATGCCCTAGCGCCAAGTCAGGCGCGAAGGTCGGCGTTGAGCCTTGATATCCCCGGTGCAAGCGGAAAGAGCGCCGCTTGGATCGAATGATAGATGTCAGGTTTGCCCTTGAACTGCGTCATCGCGGGTCGGTTCGTATCGTCAATCTCGGGGAACCAGCCACCATGATCGTGGTCGATGAACCGCGCATCGGCGAATTGCCAGAGCTTGCGATACCACGCCTCGTCCGCAGGTGTCGGGTCCAGTTTGATGAACGTGGCGAGCACGCCGATCGCTTCGGT
Source organism: uncultured Rhodobacterales bacterium (assembly GCA_965368915.1). Lineage (GTDB taxonomy): Bacteria > Pseudomonadota > Alphaproteobacteria > Rhodobacterales > Rhodobacteraceae > Albidovulum. The sequence continues at coordinate 3,611 of CBDUOT010000062.1, forward strand.
TACCGGCCACCAGTAGCGCGACTTCACATCAGGCTTGCCATCGAAGCCCAGCGTGTAGACGAAGCCGCCATTGCCCTCGTCCCAGGCATCCCGCAACGCCCGCTCGGCGACCTTGCGGGCCGTCGCCGGAGAGCCGTCATCCGGGCGGCCGCGCAGATCCCAGTATTGCAGCAATAGCCGGGCCAGTTCGAAAGAATGCCCCGGCGTCGTGCCTGCTGGCCGGAACATGGGGTTGCCAGAATAGTCCCGATCGACACGCCAGTCCTCTGTATAGTGCTCCGGCAGCCGCCAGCCATATTCCGGCGCGATGCGGCCGAGAAAGAAGTCGAGGATTCTTCCCGCCCGATCCAGATACTTTTCACGCCCCGTCGCCTCGAATGCGGTCAGCATCGCCTCAACGCCGTGCATGTTGGCGTTCATGCCGCGATAGGTCGAAAACGGAGTCCAGTCCCGGTTCCATTCGTCGCAGAAAAGCCCAGGCCCCTCCTCCCAAAAATGAGCATCCAGCACGGTATCGACGTCGTCGATCAGCCGGTCGGCATCGGGATGACCCGCCATTTTCGCGCTGGCACCCGCCAGCAGGACGAAGACATGCCCATAGGCCAGCTTTCGTTCGTCATGAACTTCTTCACCGTCGAGCGCCCAGAGAAAGCCTCCATGCTGCGCGTCGCGGTGATGGCTGAAGAGGTAACGCATCCCCTGATCGATGATGGCGTCACAACCGGGCACACCCGCACGTTTGCCCAACGAATAGGAATGAACGAGACGCGTCGTCGTGTGCAGTTCCTGAACGGTGTCCGACAATGGCGCGCCGTCATAGCCCAGCACATGAAACCCCGGCCCCTGCCTGAGGCTCGCCCGGAAGAAGTCGAACTCACGCAGGGCTTCCGCGGCAAGCCAGCTTCTATGCCGCGCGTCGTTCAGCCAGAAGTCCGGTGCATCGGTAGGGCCGGGCGCGGCGCGCTGTTCGCGCGTGTGATTGGTATTCATGATTCAAGCGTCTCGGTTACGGGTTGCACAAATTGAAGCTCAACGGCGGGCTCGCCCGCAATGCGGCGCAGCAGAAATTCGGCGAGCATAACCCCTGCCGCACTGAGATCTTCGTGAAGGCTGGGAACTCTGGGGCGCACCAGATCGAAAAGGCCCGTTGTCTGTTTGGCGACGAAGTGGACGTCGCGCCCGGGCACGAGGCCCAGATCCTGAACCGCAGCCAAAGCGGCAAGCCCCGACACTTCGCCGGGAAGGATCAGCCCGTCCGGTGCGTCCGGTTCGGTGTAGCGCTGGCGTATCGCCGCTTCGATCGCTTCGGACGGGCTGTCCAGAGTGGCCCCTTCGATGATCTCGTGCCGCACGCCGGATTCCCGCACCGTCGTCATGAACCCGTGAAGCAGGTGATGGCTGAACATGAACCTGCGCGGCGACAGCAGTATCGCCAGATGTCGCGCACCCGTCGCGATGAGCCTTTTCGCGGCGAGCCGCGAAAACTCGAAATTGTCGAAATCGACGAACGGGTGCGGTGTCGCAAGTTCGGTTCGGCCATGGCAGACGAAAGGAAAGTCCGCCTCCAGCAGATAGCGGACCCGTGGATCGTCTGGTTCGGTGCGCGAAAAGAGGATGCCGTCGGCAAGATTGTCACGAACCACGCGACGAACAACGGTATCGGTGTCCTCCTGCCCGAAGTCCGGCATGACCACGAGGTGGTAAGAGGTGTCCTTGATCGCGGTGCTGATGCCGCGGATCAGCGAGGTGCCATATCCCAGGATCTCTTCATGTGGAGACAGGATCAGGCTGATGACATGCGTGCGCCCGGTTCGAAGGCGCTGGGCGGCGCGATCGGGGGTGTATCCGACCTCTTCGGCAATCTGTCGTACAAGTGTCCGCGTCTCTTCGGACATCAGCGGATCATCGGCCAATGCGCGCGACACGGCGCCGACGGAAATACCCGCCTTCTCCGCTATGGTCCGCTGTGTCGGACGCTGATTTTTCTGGCGCTCGGCCATTCCCGCCATGTCCTGAGTGCGAATCGTGTGAAGCTTATTTTAATACGTTATATTAGGCAATACTTCGGAGATTCCGGCTGCAGGTAGGAGAATACATCTGATAAAGCGATTTAGTTTCAATGATATAATCTATGATTGGGTTATACCAAAAAGCGGTTGACAGGTAGACCGTTTATAACGTTATAAATCACTATCGCGATTTTTGGGAGGAATCGATGAAACTTGTGCACCTGATGACGGGCGTTGCCCTTACGGCATTCGCCTCAAGCGCCGCGACCGCAGAGGACGTGGAAGTCCTGCACTGGTGGACGAGCGGGGGGGAAGCCGCCGCTCTAAACGTTCTCAAGGACGATCTGCAGGGTCAAGGGATCGGCTGGATCGACATGCCGGTCGCAGGTGGCGGCGGCGAAGCGGCGATGACCACGCTCCGCGCCCGCGTCACCGCCGGGGACGCGCCCACCGCCGTGCAGATGCTTGGCTTCGATATCAAGGATTGGGCGAACGAAGGGGTTCTGGGCAACCTCGACGAGGTAGCGGCAGCCGAAGGCTGGGATGCAGTTGTCCCGGAGGCGCTGCAATTCTTCTCCAAACATGACGGCCACTGGATTGCCGCGCCGGTGAACGTGCATTCGACCAACTGGGTCTGGATCAACAAGGCCGCGCTCGATGCGACCGGCATGGAGGCTCCGACCAGTTGGGAAGAGCTGATCGCCGTGCTTGACGCGATGAAGGCCAACGGGATCACACCGCTCGGCCATGGCGGACAGGCCTGGCAGGACGCGACGATCTTCGATGCTGTGGTCCTGAGCCTCGGCGACGACTTCTACAAGGCATCCATGATCGATCTGGATCCCGAGGCGCTTGGCGGCGAAAAGATGGTCGAAGCCTTCGATCGCATGGCCAAGCTGCGCGAATACGTCGACGACAACTTCTCGGGCCGCGACTGGAACCTCGCATCCGCCATGGTCATCAACGGCGAAGCCGGGATGCAGATGATGGGCGACTGGGCCAAGGGTGAATTCCTGCGCGCCGGTCAGGTTCCGGGTCAGGACTTCGTCTGCATCCGGTTCCCCGGTACTCAAGGTGCGGTGACGTTCAACTCTGACCAGTTCGTCATGTTTGATGTCGCTGAAGGCGGTGAAGCGCAGAAGGCCATGGCTGCATCGGTCATGAACCCGACGTTCCAGTCCGCGTTCAACGTAGTGAAGGGCTCTGTTCCGGCGCGCACCGACGTGCCGAACACCGACTTCGATGATTGCGGCAAGAAGGGTATGGCCGACCTCGCCGAAGCTGGTTCCAGCGGACGTCTGTTCGGGTCCATGGCGCACGGCCATTCGGTTCCCGCCGCGATCAAGAACGCGATGTATGACGTCGTCACCGCCCACTTCAACGGCGAGTACGACTCGGCGACGGCCGCCGAAGAACTGGTCAACGCGGTCGAATCCGCGAAATGATCCTCCCAGGGAGGGGCGGGCTTCGCTCGCCCTTCCCAAGCGGGGCTCTGGGCCTCCCGCTCCAATTCAACGATAGTTGATTCCAAAGCCAGCAAAGTTCTGGCGAGGAGAAGCCATGGCAAGCCGCGTCGCCGAAACGGACTTCAGGACCAAGCTTCAGGAATGGATACCGAAGCTGGTGCTTTCGCCCTCCGTCGCGATGATGCTGGTCTTCGTTTACGGCTTCATCCTTTTCACGATCTACCTCAGCTTCACCGGCTCCCGGATGCTGCCCAGCTACGACCTGGTTGGCATCGAGAATTACGTCCGGCTTTGGGGGCTCTCCGCGTGGTGGACCGCGGTCGTGAACCTTGCCATCTTTGCATCGCTCTACATCCTGATCTGTACGGCAATCGGCCTGACGCTCGCCATTCTTCTAGACCAGAAGATCCGGGGCGAGGGCATGCTACGGCCGATCTACCTTTACCCGATGGCGCTTTCGTTCATCGTAACGGGCACGGCATGGAAGTGGTTTCTCGACCCCGGGATCGGGCTGGAGAACACGATGCACCTTTGGGGTTGGGAAAGCTTCAAGTTCGGCTGGATCAAGGATCGTGACATGGCGATCTATACCATCGTCATCGCAGCGGTCTGGCAGACAAGCGGCTTCGTGATGGCGATGTTTCTCGCGGGCCTGCGCGGGATCGATAACGAGATCCTGAAGGCTGCCCAGATCGACGGCGCATCGAACTGGAACCTCTACCGGCGCATCGTGATCCCGATGCTGCGTCCGGCGTTCCTGTCGGCCTTCGTGATCCTCGCGCATCTGGCGGTCAAATCCTATGACCTCGTCGTCGCACTTACCGGCGGGGGGCCGGGCCGGGCGACCGAACTGCCTGCCACGTTCATGTATTCCTACACCTTCACGCGCAACCAGATGGGGACGGGGGCAGCCAGCGCGGTCATCATGTTGATGACGATCGCGGCCATCATGACGCCCTATCTCTATGCCGAGCTGAAGGAGAAGAAGTGATGTCGGCTGCAACGCAGGATACCGCCGTCAGCACCGGCAAGGTGACGCGTACCTTCATTTACCTCGTGCTGCTTCTCTTTGCGCTGTTCTACCTGCTGCCGCTGTTCGTGATGGTTGCGAACTCGCTCAAGCCGCTCGACGAAATCACGGGCGGCAACATGATCTCGCTGCCCAAGGACTGGACGATCGAGCCGTGGTTGGCGGCGTGGTCGACCGCGCAGATCGGGGTCGAGCCAACTGGACTGAAGCCCTACTTCCTGAACTCCATCCTGATGGTGGTGCCTGCCGTCGCGATCTCTACCGTGCTTGGCGCGCTCAATGGCTACGTGCTGACGAAGTGGCGGTTCAAGGGAGACAGCATCATCTTCGGATTGATCCTGTTCTCCTGCTTCATTCCGTTCCAGATCGTTCTGATCCCGATGGCGACGATCCTGGGCAAGCTGGGACTGGCGGGATCGATCCCCGGGCTGGTTCTCGTCCATGTCGTCTATGGTGTCGGTTTTACAACGCTCTACTACCGCAACTACTACGCGGCCTTCCCGACCGAGCTTGTGCGCGCCGCGATGATCGACGGGGCAGGGTTCTTCCGCATCTTCTGGCGCATTCTCCTGCCGGTCTCCGGACCAATCACGGTCGTTTCGGTCATCTGGCAATTCACGAATATCTGGAACGACTTCCTGTTCGGCGCGTCTTTTGGCGGTACCAGTCAACCGATGACCGTGGCGCTGAACAACCTCGTTCAGTCATCGACTGGCGTGAAGGAATACAACGTCCACTTCGCGGGCGCGATCCTTGCCGCGCTTCCAACACTTCTCGTCTACATCGTTGCTGGCCGTTACTTCGTCCGCGGTCTGATGGCGGGTTCGGTCAAGGGATAAGAACATGGGCTTTCTCGATATCTCAAACGTCACCAAGTCCTACGGCAGCGTCGAGGTTCTGCACCGGGTCAACATTGAGGTCGAGGAGGGCGAGTTCCTCGTCCTCGTCGGGCCATCGGGCTGCGGCAAGTCCACTCTTCTGAACATGATCGCGGGGCTAGAAGATATCACGGGCGGCGAAATCTCCATCGATGGCCGGGTGGTCAATGGCGTCCATCCGTCGAAGCGCAACATCGCGATGGTGTTTCAAAGCTACGCGCTTTACCCGAACATGACCGTGGGCCAAAACATGACCTTCGGGCTGGAGATGCACGGCGTCCCTAAGCCGGAGCGCGAAAAGGCGCTGGCCGAAGTCTCCAAGCTCTTGCAGATCGACCACCTGCTCGACCGCAAGCCCGGGCAGCTTTCGGGCGGTCAGCGGCAGCGTGTCGCCATGGGCCGGGCGCTGGTGCGCGATCCCGACGTGTTCCTGTTCGATGAGCCCTTGTCCAACCTCGATGCCAAGCTTCGCGTGGACATGCGGACCGAGATCAAGAAGCTGCATGAACAGCTCAAGACCACCGTCGTCTACGTGACGCACGATCAGATCGAGGCGCTGACGCTTTCGACGCGGATCGCGGTGATGAACAAGGGCTATATCCAACAGCTCGGCACCCCGCGGGAGATCTACGACACGCCCGCCAACCTGTTCGTGGCGACCTTCATGGGATCGCCTGCGATGAACATCATTCCGACCACGGTGGTGGTCGAAAACGGTGTGCCGTTCGCGCGGCTGACGGATGCCGATGGCAAGCCCCAGCTTCTGCGGTTCAGCCAGGCCAATCTGGCGGCGTGGGACGGAAAGGAGATCCTTCTTGGCATTCGCCCCGAGGCGATCACCGATCCCGACGGCGCCGACCGGAAATCGCAGAATGTCGTCAGCCTGACGAACCGGATCGGTGTGACCGAGCCAGCCGGATCGGACACGTTCGTGACGATGACTTTGGGCGGAAGTGATGCGATCGCGCGGATGAGGGCGGATATCACCGTTGGCGCGGGCGACGTTTTCGAATTCGCGGTGAATATGGAAAAGGCTGTGGCTTTCGATCCAAAGACCGAGGACCGGATCGTTGCCTGAGCGGGGCGGCGACGTCCAACCGGCCGCCGCCCGCACCCGGTCCGTCACGCAAGACACATCTGACGCCGCCCAAGATCGGTGAGGTCGTCGATGGTCGCGCGCCCTTCGAAATCAACCTCGTAGTCCTCCGGCGCGAAGTCCGGCGCGCTGCGGCCCGCGAGGAAGGCTTCGGCCTGTTTTCTGGCATAGGCTTCGTTCTTCGCGCAGACCGGGGAAGCGCCGATGTAGATCACGTTCGCGTATTCGGACCCGGTGTGTTCATTCGCAACCGAATGGATCACGTCGGGATGCCACCAGACCGTGTCGCCGGGCTCGACCGTGGGAATGCTGACCAGACCTTCCAGAATCTCTGCATGCCATTCCGGGCTAGCGCCAAGCGCGCGGCCGGGCGTGGCGCCGCATAGATCGTCGTCGGCCACGTCGTCCTGAAGGGCGCGCAGCAGGAAATAGCCGATCGAATTGGCAATCGGGATCAGGCTGAGCGTTCCGTCGCCAGGGCCTTGCGTCGTCAGCGCCGTCCAGCCCTGAAAGGTGCGGAACATCGAACAGACGGCTGGCGAGGCGTATTCCCGCGTTTGTGTACGGTAGGCCGCGTTCCAAGGATCGAACGATGCGAAGTCGCCGCCGAAAATCGGGCCGTAGATCGCCTGGTAGACCGGATCGCACCATCGTTCATAGGACCCGCTGTCCATGTGGGGCGACAGACCCAGCGTTTTGTCCCCCGGCTGGCGGCGCCGGGTGCGGTCGGCATAGGCATAGTCATTGTCGGGATCGAATTCCTGCCCCATCGGCGCGGCGACATCGTAAAGCCTGTTCAGAAAGCGCTTGGTTGCGGCCATGCTTTCCGCCTGCCGCGCCATGATCTGCGGTTTCGACCAGTAAAGCCCGAAAATCTGCGGCCGTCCGGCGTCCAGCGCGCTGAAATACTTGTCGATGCCCGCCTTTTCCTTGGCACGTTCGAAGTAATTGTTCCGATCGACATACTGGCCGATTTCGTCATTCCACTCCTCCGCCTGCGCGCGGTCCAACACACCGCGCACGACAACGCAGCCACGCCGCTTGATCTCTTGTCGCACCGCGTCGTCGACCCCATCTTCCCGAATGGCGGCATAGGAGATTTCCGGCACGACCTGCCGGCCCGCGCTTTGCGCCGCGCGGATGTCCTCGACCTCCCGCAGCATCGCATCCCTGACGGTCGCAAAGGCGACCTTGGTGTCCGCCAGCGACCTGAGCTTGCGCTTGGTGGCCGTGATGAACGGCGCCGGATCGAATTTCATGTGTGTTCCTCCCAAAGGCTCACTGGAAAAGCCGATGCAGGCTAGGTTAGGCCAGCAGGCCGCGCAGGAACAAGACGCTTGATGCGAAGGGCACAAACCCCTCGCAGTGCGTTCCGTGAGGCGTCACACTTCCAACTGTTCCGCCGGGCGGGACCACAAAAGGCCGAACAGGGCCAAGGCGGCAACTAAGTCCACGACGAAGATCAGCCAGAAGAGAACCGAAGTCAGCCCGAACGTGGACATGGCCGCGCCGAGCGCGAAGACGAGCCCGGCCAACATCCCGAGGAAGGCAAGGTAAGCGACCCAGCGGTATCCGCGCAGTAGGCCAAACCCGAATGCTGCCCAGAGCACGGTCGCGACGAACGCCTGTGACCCATGGCTTTGTGGCGCAAGGGCGAGAACCGGCAGGTGCAGCGCGGCTGAAAGGAAGAGCAGGATCGCTGCGGCATGGTATTTGCGTTCATTGCGCGTCATTCCGGTCCTCATCAGACGAAGCTTACATGCTTGTTGAATGGCATCTCGCGGATGCGCTGGCCGGTCGCGGCGAAGATCGCATTGGCAAGCGCAGGTGCGGCAGGCGGCACGGGCGGTTCGCCGATGCCGGTTACCTTCTGGCCGTTCTCCAGCCCGCGGACGAAGATCTCGGGACACTGGTAAAGCCGCATGCCTTCATGCGCATGGTAATTCGACTGTTCGGCCATTCCGTCGGAATAAGTGATCTCGCAATTCATCGCGTGGCCGAGGCCGAAGACCACGCCGCCCTGCACGAGGTTCTCGAAGTTCACTGGATCGACGACCGTACCGACATCGCAGGCGACCCAGACCTTGTCGATGCTTATGCCTGCCTCAGTCGCGGTGACCTCGACCACTTCAGCCACCGGCACGCCGAAGCTTTCAACGAAGGCCACGCCGCGGCCCTTGCCGGGCGACAGCTCTCCGCCCCACGACGACATCTCGGCCACGGCTTCCAGTACCTTGCGCGATACGTCGTGATCCATCAGGCGGATGCGTTCCTCCATCGGGTCGGCTCCGGCGGCGTGGATCAGTTCGTCAAGGAAGCTGTCGAAGATGAAGCCCGCGCCGGCCGCGCCGACCGATCGCCATGACGAGACCGGTGCAAGCTCAGGCGCGCGGTAGGCACGCATCCGGAAATTCGGAAGCGCGTAAGGATTGTTCCAGGCACCGGCCGCGATCTGCGAGTCCGGCCCCGGCACAGGGATGTTCGCGCGTCCCATCTGCGAGGTGATGACCGACGGCGAGGCGATGGACAAATCGATCGCCTCGACCCGGCCGTCCGCGACCACGCCACGGCCGCGACCCATCGCGATATGGCGCGGGAAGTCGTGGGCGAAATCCTCTTCCCGACTGTAGGTCAGCTTGACCGGCGTGCCGCGCATCTGGTTCGCGATCTCGGTTGCTTGCTTCAGGTACTCGAACTCCAGCCGGTGACCGAAGCTGCCACCGATGAACTGATTATGGAATGTCACCTGCTCTTGTTCGTGTCCGGTAATCGCGGCGACCAGAACCTGCAATTGACGGGGTACCTGGTGGCCCGACCAGACCTCGACGCCTCCGTCATCCACGCGGACGATGGCGTTCAGCGGCTCAAGCGGCGCGTGGGCGACGTAGGGGGAACGATACTCCGCCTCGATCACCTGCCCGGCCTGCAGCGCGGCTTCCACGTCGCCGTCGTCGCGCCATTTCCGGTCGAGTTGTTCTTTGGTGAACGACTTCGCAAGCGCTTCCCAATGCGCATTCTGTTCGGCCGGATAGGGCGCAGGGCCCCAGTCGCACTCGACGGCCTCGGCGCCCTTGATCGCGGTCCATGTGTTGTTGGCGATCACGGCAATGCCGCCGGTGATTTCCACGACGTTCTTAACTCCGGGCATCGTGAGGGCTGGGCCTGCGTCATAGCGGTTGAGCTTGCCACCTTGTCGCGGGTTCACCCGGATCGCGGCGTGAACCATGCCCTCGACCTTCAGGTCGATGCCGTAGGTCATGGTGCCCGTCGATTTCGCCATGACATCGAGCCGTTCCATCGGCTTGCCGATCAGGCGCCATTCGGACGGATCGCGAAGTGCCACGTCCTGCACCGGCTCAATCTCAGCCGCCTCAGCGGCAAGTTCGGTATAAGGAATGGAAGTACCGTCCGGCAGGATGACATTGCCCGATCCGGTCTTCAGTTCAGAAGCCGGAACGCCGGTGCGCTGCGAGGCGGCGAGTTTCAGCGTTTCGCGCGCCACGGCGCCGGCCTGGCGCAATTTGTCGAAGCTGTCGGGAATCGTTGTCGATCCGCCTGTGATCTGCATTCCGAGGATCTTGATCGCGCCCCCCATGACGGTGCGCATCGTCTCGGCGGCGAAGCTTTCATCAGTCGATTTGAACGGCACGCCCTCACCGGCCATGGCGGTGTTCCAGTAGGCCGCGCTGGGCTGGCCGAATGCGATTTCAAACTGGCCGAAATCGACGTCCAGCTCTTCGGCGATCAGCGCGGCCTGAGCGGAGGCGACGCCTTGACCCTTGTCGGCATGGGGCGTGATCAGCGTGATGCCGTCTGCGTCGATCTTGACCCAAGGGTTGAAGACCGCCTCGCCGTCCGCCCGATCATCCAGCAAGGGATTGGAGTGGGGTTTCTGGACTGCATAGATCCCGAAGGCGACGCCGCCGGCGATCGCGGCGGAGCCGATGAGGAACGAGCGGCGGGCAATCGTGCGAAGTCGTCCCATGGGGTCAGGCCTTCATCTTTTCGGCAGCCGCATGAACGGCCGCGCGGATAAGTGGATAGGTGCCACATCGACAGAGGTTGCCTGACATGGCGTCATCGATGTCATCGTCTGTGGGCTCAGGGTTCATCTCTAACAGCGCGGCGGCCTGCATGATCTGACCCGACTGGCAGTAGCCGCATTGTGCAACCTGGTTTTCGACCCATGCCGCCTGAACCGCGTGGAGCGCATCGGGCGTGCCCAGTCCCTCGATCGTGGTGATCTCGACGCCATCAAGCTCGCTCGCCTGCACCAGGCAGGATCGTACGGCCATGCCGTCCATGTGCACGGTGCACGCCCCACACAGCGCAATGCCGCAACCGTACTTGGTACCGGTCAAGCCGAGTTCGTCCCGAAGAACCCAGAGCAGGGGCATGTCATCCGGAACATCGATTTCTCGGGCGGTGCCGTTCACGGTAAATTTCGCCTGCATGGGAATCCTCGCTTCGCCCAGTTCGCTTCCGGTCTGGGCATCATTAGGGGTGCGCGACCTAGACTGAAACCGCATTGTCACGCCGATCCAATCACTTTTCGCTTCATGGTTGCGTCATGGGTCGTATCGGTGCACCTCTCGTCGTCCCAATCAGATGCTAGTCTGCCTTGCTGATCCATCGCATGGATGCCTGTCCCTCGCTTTGCTAAGATTCAGCATGATCGCAAATGCCTTTCCTTCATGCTCGGCGCTATTTGTGACGGTCAGCGTGGCGTTGGACGCTGCTGCTTTTCAGGTGCCGTGCAGCGCGCTTAATCTTCAGGTTCTGAGGGTGGAGGACGCGCCCTCGCAATATGCCAGGTTCTGCCTCTCCAGACCCGAGCAGTGCGATTTGGAGGATGAACACAGCATCATGCTCGATCAGCCGACGCGCGAATTGGTCGCTACCATCAACGTCGCGGTGAATCAGGAAATTGAACTGATGCCGGACATCGATTGCCATGGCGAGGAGGAACTCTGGATTCTGCCATCTAAGGGCTACGGAGACTGTGAGGATCTGGCTCTCGAAAAACGGAAGAGACTGAGGGCGGCTGGTGTGTCTTCGGCCGCGCTTACGATGGCCATAGTCCACCACAAGGAGCAGTTCTTCCCGCATGCGGTTCTGTTACTTGAAAGCGATGGCGGAACCCATGTCCTCGACTCGCTCGACGATGCGATCCTGTGCTGGGACACGCCTCCCTACGAGTATGAGCGCCGCGAGCGTCCGGACGGATCGTGGTCCCGCTTCGTGAGGCCGAATTGAACTGGCCAGCGGCAAAGTGGGAAGGATGTTCGCGCGGATGGCGATGCGGGAAGCTTTGAGCCTTCCAGTCCGCGCCAAACTTCCCCGATAAAATGGAAAACACCTGCCAATAGCAGTGAAAGAAATCCGATAAGCAGGGAAATGATGGCGTCATTGCTCAAGCCGACAGTTATTGCTGGAAAGTATCCACTCAGCCTGACGCCGGCATTCAGCCGGGCTGCAGATAAGGTCGGAGAAGGAGCCTTTTGGATAACGGTGCCAAGTCGATTGCCGTCGTCGCCGTAGAAGAGAAGCCCCGCCTCGCCCCGCACCTTGTCAAACGCAGTGAGGGAGCGGGGCATGACACCGGCCGCGAAGAGCTGATCCCAGATTTACCTGACCGCCAACGCGTTCACGATGATCCCGCAACCCCGCTTGCAGGATGTATCCGCGCGGAAAAAGCGGCGGGGATGACCGCGTGGCTGCGCAGGCGTGCGATGGAATTAGTGAAGTCCGGCGAGGGTGCGCTTATCAATCTCTTTCATCGGCGGGTGACACCTGAACAGGTGCCCCCCGACAGGACCCAATAACCTTGTACGCGGTCGCTCTCACATGGTACCCAAGGTGATAAAAAGTAGCCAATTAGGGAGGAACATTATGAAATTCGCGACATCCTTTGCCCCGGTCGCGGCAGTACTTCTGTCCGGCACGACCGCTTACGCCCAAACCGAGATCGAATTCTGGCACGCTTTCACCGGGCGCTTGGGGGAGTTGGTGGCCGAACAGGTCGAGACCTTCAACGCATCTCAGTCGGACTACACGGTCGTCGCCAGCCACAAAGGCAACTATTCCGAGACCCTGAACGCGGGCATCGCGGCCTTTCGCGCGAACGAACAGCCCCATATCCTGATGGTGTTCGAAGTCGGCACGGCAACGATGATGGCCGCCGAGGGCGCAATCAAACCGGTCTACGAGGTCATGGCCGAGGCCGGGGCCGATTTCGACCAGTCCAAGTACATCGGATCGGTAAAGGGCTACTACACCTCGTCCGACGGCAACATGCTGTCGCTGCCCTTCAACTCTTCGACGCCAGTTCTGTGGGTCAACCGTGACAAGCTGCAAGAGGCGGGCATCGACCCGGACACCGACCTTTCGACCTGGGAGAAGGTCGGCGCGGTGCTGGATGATCTGAAGGCGGCGGGCGTGGATTGTCCGATGACGACCGCCTGGCAGAGCTGGATTCACCTTGAGAACCTCTCAGCGTATCACGACACGCCTTTCGCCACGAAGGACAACGGTTTCGGTGGCACGGATACCGAACTGGTCTTCAACGGCGCAGCGCAGGTGGCGCATATTGCTGCCATGGGTGAATGGGCCAAGGATGGCAAGTTCATTTACGCTGGTCGCCGGAACGAAGGCGGCGCCAATTTCCGCGCAGGCGAGTGCGCTCTTTTCACAGAGTCTTCTGCCGGTTACGCAGGCATCAAGGCAGAGGCGGAGTTCGGCTTCGATGTGCGCCCGCTGCCTTATTGGGAAGCGCTGGTCAGCGAACCGCAGAACACGATCATCGGCGGCGCGTCGCTCTGGGTCATGGAGGGCCAAGAGCCGGAAGAATACAAGGGCGTCGCGGCGTTCCTGAACTTCCTCTCCTCGCCCGAGATCCAGGCCAAATGGCATCAGGACACCGGTTACCTGCCCATCACGGTCGAAGCGGGTGACCTGACCAGAAGCCAGGGATTCTACGATGCGAACCCGGGTACCGATGTTGCGGTGATCCAGATGACGGCCAAAGAGCCTACGGCCAACTCCAAGGGCCTGCGGCTTGGCTCATTCGACCAGATCCGCGGCATCATCGACGAAGAGCTCGAAGCCGTCTGGTCCGGCGACAAGGATGCGCAGGCAGCGCTCGACAGTGCGGTAGAGCGCGGCAACGCGCTTCTGCGCCGGTTCGAACAGTCAACGCGCTGAGCCTCTGATATCAGGAGCCGCGGCCGCCCCGGACTTTCGGGGCGGCTGAGCTGCCGGACATGGAAAAGCGCGTCACCTTCAAGGGCATCTGGCTGCCCATCCTGCTGCTTTTGCCGCAGATCGTCATTACAGCCGTGTTCTTCTTCTACCCGGCGGGACAGGCGATCTGGCAATCGCTGTTCATTCCCGATCCGTTCGGCTTGTCGATGCAGTGGGTTGGGCTGGGCAATTTCGAGTATCTGCTCGGTGATCCTTACTACCGCGCGTCTTTCGTCACGACCGCGATCTTTTCGATCCTGGTCACTGTCGTGTCGATGGGCGTAGCACTTTATCTCGCCGTGCTGGCCGACCGCCTGGTCAAGGGTTCGGGCACGTATCGCACGCTTCTCATCTGGCCCTACGCCGTGGCCCCGGCTGTCGCAGGCGTACTCTGGATGTTCATGTTCAATACCCGTGTCGGGGTGGTCGCCTGGTATCTGGGCCTGTTGGGCTATGACTGGAACCACGTCTTGAACGAGAGCGAGGCGATGGGTCTGGTCGTTGTCGCAAGCGCCTGGGGGCGGATCAGCTACAATTTCTTGTTCTTCCTCGCGGGGCTTCAAGCCATTCCGAAATCGGTGATCGAGGCTGCGGCAATCGACGGCGCGCGTTTCTGGACGCGCTTTCGCACCATCGTCTTTCCGCTGCTGAGCCCGACAACGTTCTTTCTGCTGGTGGTCAATATCATCTACGCCTTCTTCGAAACCTTCGGCGTGATCCACACGATCACGTCGGGCGGACCGCAGCAGGCAACGACGATCCTTGTCTACAAGGTCTATGCCGACGGGTTCGTGGGTCAGGATCTGGGTTCGTCGGCAGCGCAGTCGGTCATCCTTCTGGTGATCGTTTCGATCCTGACGGTGATCCAGTTCAAGTACATAGAGCGCAGGGTTCACTACTGATGGCAGAGCACAGGGGCATGGTCGAAAAGCGTGGAACCGCACTTTGGCTGACCCACTTGGGGCTCATCGTCGGTATTGCGTTCATCTTCTTCCCGATCTGGCTCGCTTTCGTGGCCTCAACAGTAGATCAGCAAGAAATCGTGCGCCCGCCAATGCCGCTGCTGCCGGGCGACAAGTTCCTCGAGAACTACACCCGCGCGCTTTACTCTGGCATCAACGCCCCGGTCGCAACGATGCTTTTCAACTCGGCGATCATGGCGCTCGGGATCGCGCTGGGAAAGATCGCCATCTCGCTGCTTTCCGCCTTCGCGATCGTCTACTTCCGCTTTCCCGGCCGGCGGATTTTCTTCTGGCTGATCTTCCTGACGCTCATGCTGCCAGTGGAAGTGCGGATCGTGCCGACGTACGAAGTGATCGCCAATTTCGGTATGCTCAACAGCTATTCTGGACTGATACTGCCGCTCGTTGCTTCGGCCACGGCGACATTTCTGTTCCGGCAGTTCTTCATGACGGTACCGGACGAGTTGGCCGAGGCGGCACGGGTCGACGGCGCCGGGCCGATGCGCTTTTTCTTCGATATCCTTCTGCCGATGAGCCGGACCAACATCGCCGCGTTGTTCGTGATCCTTTTCATCTATGGCTGGAACCAATATCTTTGGCCACTTCTGATCACGACGGACCCCTCGATGAATACGATCGTGATGGGCATCAAGCAGATGTTCCCCTCGGGTGATGACATTGCTGACTGGCCCGTGATCATGGCGACGTCGATCCTTGCGATGGTCCCGCCGGTGATCGTCGTGATCAGCATGCAGAGACTGTTTGTTCGCGGCCTTGTGGAAAGCGAAAAGTAATGGCGACCGTCACGCTTGAAAATCTGAAGAAATCCTACGGCAAGACAGCTGTCATTCATGGCGTGGATATCGACATCGAAGACGGCGAGTTCATCGTGATCGTCGGGCCGTCCGGATGCGGGAAGTCAACGCTTCTGCGCATGGTGGCCGGTCTGGAAAGTGTGACTTCGGGCGAGGTGCGGATCGAAGGCCGCCGGGTTAACGATGTCGAGCCGATGGACCGAGACATCGCGATGGTGTTCCAGAACTACGCTCTGTACCCGCACATGTCGGTCTTCGAGAACATGGCCTACGGGCTGAAGATTGCGAAGGTTCCAAAGGACGAGATCGAGAAGCGGGTCGCGAACGCCGCCGAGATCCTACAGCTGCAACCCTTTCTCAAGCGCAGACCACGCGAGCTTTCAGGCGGCCAGCGTCAACGGGTCGCGATGGGCCGCGCGATCGTACGCAAGCCGGCGGTGTTCCTGTTCGATGAGCCACTCTCGAACCTGGATGCCAAGTTGCGGGTTCAGATGCGCCTTGAGATCAAGACGCTTCAGCGCGAGCTTGGCGTCACCTCCCTTTACGTGACCCACGATCAGGTCGAGGCGATGACTCTTGCTGACCGGATGATCGTCATGAATGCGGGCGTGGCGGAACAGATTGGCAAACCACTGGAAGTGTACGCAAACCCGGCTACCGATTTCGTGGCCGGGTTCATCGGTTCGCCCCCGACCAATTTCCTCGACGCGCATCGCCTCGGACGCTCTTTGCCCGACGGCGCGAGGCTGGGCATCCGGCCCGAGCATGTTCGGCTCGTCCCAGAGAAGGAAACCGATCTTTCCGGGACGGTGGTCTACGCAGAGCCGCTTGGGGCCGAAACCTTGGTCCATCTGAAGCTTCTTGACGGGCAGGACCTAACCGTCAGGCAGGATGGGGCTTTGCCCATTCCAACCGAAGGGCAAACCTGCGGCGTCACTTGGCAGGCGGCCGATGAGATGGCGTTTTCGAAGTCCGGTTCCCGACTGACGGCGTAGTCCTTTGCCCGATTCTCACCCCAGCTGACAGCGATGCCGAAGTGATACAGGGCATCGACGAAAGCGCGGCTTTGGTTGTCGGTGCTGGGATGAGAAGCCATGTAGAAAAGGCCCGCCTTGCAAATGAAGCCGAGCTGCCAGTCGGTGTGGCCGGGTTCGGCACCGGGCTGACCTGCGGAGGTTCGCCCAGCCAATCGGGGATCAGAGGGACACAGTTGCACCTCACCCTATCCGGGACTTAGAG
>CBDUOT010000063.1:0-20015 GCA_965368915.1 uncultured Rhodobacterales bacterium
CGCCCGTGGTCGTCGTCATGATTCCGGTGATGGTCTCGATCGCGCGACAGCTTGGCGTCTCGGCGTCGAAACTTCTCATCCCGCTGTCTTATGCAGCGATCCTCGGGGGTACGGTCACACTGATCGGGACCTCGACGAACCTGCTTGTTGACGGCGTGGCCAAGGCACAGGGCTTAAAGCCGTTCACGATCTTCGAAATCACGCCTTTGGGCATCATTCAGGTGCTCGTCGGGATGCTCTACCTCGCCACGATCGGCCGGCACCTGCTGCCCGAACGGCAGTCGATGGCTGGCATGCTGAGTGACCGGCGCAAGCTGAAGTTCTTCACCGAAGTTGCGCTGCCGGAGGATTCCAATCTGATCGGGCAGAAGGTGCTCGAGATCGACCTCTTCAAACGGTCCGGCGTCCGGGTGATCGACGTTTTGCGTGGCGACGCGTCGCTGCGCCGGGATCTGGAGCCTGTGGTGCTACAGGCCGGTGACCGCGTCGTCTTGCGGACAGAGATGGCCGAGTTGCTGGGCCTTCAGGAGAACAAGGATATCCGTCTGGTCGACAAGCTGAGTTCGGTTCAGACAGAGACGGTCGAGGTGCTGATCTCGCCCGGATGCCGGATGATCGGCCGCAGTCTAGGCGAGATGCGTCTGCGCCGGCGCTACGGGGTCTATACCCTTGCCGTGCATCGGCGAAACCAGAACATCGGCCGACAGCTTGACGACCTTGTGGTGGTGGTCGGCGATACGCTTCTCCTTGAAGGAGCGGCCGAGGATATCCAGCGCCTCGCGGCCGACATGGATCTTGTCGATGTCTCCAGACCCACCGTGAAGGCCTATCGCCGCGCAAAGGCGCCGATCGCCTTCGCCGTTCTCGCCGGGATCGTGATCCTGTCGGGGCTCGGCATCGCGCCGATCCTGCCGTTGTCCATCATGGGTGTGGCGATTGTTCTGCTGGCGCGCTGCATCGACGCTGAAGAGGCGTTTTCCTTCATCGAGGGGCGGCTTCTCGCGCTGATCTTCTCCATGCTGGCGGTCGGCACGGCGCTGGACCATTCGGGCGCGGCGCGGATGCTTGTGGGCTGGATCAGCCCCAGTCTCGAGGGCTTGCCGCCGAGTTTGGTGATCTTCTGTGTCTATCTTCTGGCCATGGTTCTGACCGAGATCGTGTCGAACAACGCCGTGGGCGTGATCTTCACTCCGGTCGCGATCGAGCTGGGCATTTCTCTGGGGCTCGACCCGCGCGCGCTTGTCGTGGCGGTTATGTTTGCGGCTTCGGCGGCGTTCTCCACGCCGATCGGCTATCAGACCAACATGCTCGTCTACGGGCCGGGCGGCTACCGCTTCACCGACTATCTCAAGGTGGGCATCCCGCTGAACCTTACGCTTGCTGTTACGGCGAGCATCATGATCCCGCTTCTCTGGCCGGTCTGATCAGGTCTCCCGCCGGATCAGAGTGGCCAGAAGACAAGGATCGACGGCAGGCCGACCGCGATCACGATGATCTCAAGCGGCAGGCCCATGCGCCAGTAATCTCCGAACCGGTAACCGCCGGGCCCGAGGATCAGCATGTTGTTCTTGTGCCCGATCGGGGTCAGGAAGGCGCACGATGCCGCCACCGCGACCGCCATCAGGAAAGGATCGGGAGACGCGTCCATCGAACGGGCCATGGCAATGCCGACGGGTGCGGCCACGATCGCCGTTGCGGTGTTGTTCAGAACGTCCGACAGCGTCATGGTCACGATCATCAGAAGAAGGATCGCGACCCAGGCCGGGGCGCCAGCGGTCAGAGCCGTCAGCCCGGCTGCGATCATCTCCGTTCCGCCCGAGCTTTCCAGCGCCGCACCGAGCGGGATCATCGACCCCAGCAGCACGATTACCGGCCATTCGATGTGGTCGTAGATTTCGGATAGGGGCAGGACACCGGCGGCAATGTAGCCCACGACGACAGCGCCGAGGGCAACTGGCAGGTCCACCCATCCGAGGCTCGCGGCAAGAACGGCAGCGGCGAAGATCCCGATCGCGGCCGATGTGTGGTTGTGCTTCGTGACGGTCAGCCCACGTTCAGCCAGCGGCAGGCAGCCAAGCCAATCGACGACTTCCTCTGCCGTCTCCGCGGGAGCGAGCAGCAGAAGGATGTCTCCGGCGCGAATACGCGCCTTCCTGAGCGGTCCCTTGATCTTCTGGCCCCGACGTGAAATGCCCATGAGCGCTGTCCTGTGGCGCCAGGCCAAGCCCACGGCCTCGACCGTCTTGCCGCGAATGCGGGCGTCGGCCGCCACGACCGCCTCGACCATCGTGAAGCCAGCGCTTTCGGCCGAAACGTAGTGCTTGCGCCGTTCATCGGCGAAATCGAGCTTCAGACTGGCGCGCAGTTCGTCCAGAGCCTCGGCCTCCGCCTCGACCAGTAACACGTCGTCAGCCTCGACCTTGGTTTTGCGGGCAACGTTGTAGTTCCGCTTCCCGTCCCTCACGAGCGCCATGATCATGACGCCCGCCTTGTCGCCTTCCTCGTAGACATCGCTCATCGTTTTGCCGACGAGCTTCGACCCATCAGAAACGATCAACTCGGCCAGGTAGGCTGCCGCCTCGCGGTCCGCTCCGATATCCTCGCGCTTGGGGATCAAGCGCCATCCGATCGTCGCGACATAAGCGAGGCCAACAAGGGCCACGATCGCGCCGACGGGGGCGAAGTCGAACATCGCGAAGCTTTCGCCGAGGGAATCCTGCCGGATCGTCGCGATGATGATGTTCGGGGGCGTCCCGATCAGTGTCACCATGCCGCCGAGGATCGTCGCGAACGAGAGCGGCATCAGCGATAGTCCCGGGCTGCGGCCCGCCTTCCGTGCGCTGGCCACGTCAACCGGCATCAGGAGCGCGAGCGCCGCGACGTTGTTCATGAAGGCGGACAGGACGCCACCGACCGTTCCCATGATCGCGATATGCGCGCCAAGCGCCCGGCCTGTATCGACGAAGGTGCGCGTGATCAGCATCACGACGCCCGCACGCGTCAGCCCGGCCGAAACGACAAGAACAAGTGCCACGACCATTGTCGCAGGGTGACCGAAGCCCGCGAAAGCGCTCTTCGCAGGCACGACACCCATAGTGACAGCGACGATCAGCGCGGTGAACGCGACGAGGTCATAGCGCCATCTGCCCCAGATCAGAGCGCCGAACACAGCTGCGAAAAGCGTGAAGAGAATGATCTGTTCTTGGGTCATGGCGCCTCCGGTCGCGTCCAGTGAACCTTTTGCCTTCGGGTGTTGCAAGCGCTGGCGAGGCTTGAAGCCGGAGCCGGGCCTGACATATAGAGACGCGAAATCTGCACGAATTGACGGAGACATCCATGGCGGGCCATTCCAAATGGGCCAATATCCAGCATCGCAAGGGTCGGCAGGATGCCGCCAGATCGAAGCTGTTTTCTAAGCTCGCGAAGGAGATCACTGTGGCCGCCAAGATGGGCGACCCGGATCCCGAGAAGAACCCGCGCCTGAGACTTGCGGTCAAGGCGGCAAAGGCCGTGTCCTGCCCCAAGGACGTGATCGACCGCGCGATCAAGAAATCGCAAGGCGGCGACGCCGAGGACTATACGGAGATCCGTTACGAAGGCTACGGCCCGAACGGCATCGCGATCATCGTCGAAGCGATGACCGACAACCTAAACCGCACCGCTTCGAACGTCCGCTCGACCTTCGCCAAGCATGGCGGAAATCTGGGTACCACGGGCTCGGTCAGCTTCATGTTCGATCGCGTCGGCGAGATCACGTATGCGCCAGGCGCGGGTGACGCGGACACCGTGATGGAGGCCGCGATCGAGGCCGGGGCGGAAGACGTGGAGTCCGACGAGGACGGGCACTGGATCTACTGCGCCGATACCGACCTGTCGGCCGTCGCCGATGCGCTTGAAGGGGCACTCGGGGAATCCGAAGAGGCGAAGCTCGTCTGGCGTCCTCAAAACCGCACCGAGGTGGATCTTGAGACGGCGCAGAAGCTGATGCGTTTGATCGAGACGCTCGAGGACGATGACGATGTCCAGAACGTGACCGCGAACTTCGACATTCCCGAAGAGGTCGCAGCTCAGCTTTGAGGTAAAAGGGCGGCGCAGCGAAGCGTGTCGGTCAAACCGGCACGAGATACGCGCCCGCCGCCTTCCTGATCGCCTGGGTCAGCGGTGCAAGCGCACGTGCGGTCAGGCGACCCACCTGCCAGTGAAGCGCCACGTCCATTGGCGCGCCGGGAAGGATCGGGACGAGGCGTCCATCGCGGAGGTGTTCGCGCACGAGGGGTTCGGGGTTCATGCCCCAGCCGAGGCCCAGAAGTGCTGCGTCAACGAAGGCGTGACTTGACGGCACGTAGTGCGCCGACAGTGGTACCCGCCTGCCAATGTGCCGTTCCACCCACTGGGATTGCAGCGCGTCCTTTCGGTCGAAGACCAGCGCGGGCGCGCGGGTGAGGCTGTCCGCATCAAGTCCGTTCGGGAACCAGCGTTGCACGAAGTCGGGGCTCGCGGTCGCGATATAGCGCAGAGCCCCGAGAGGGTAGGTGTCGCAGCCTGCGACCGGCGAACCCTGCGACGTGACCGCCGCCTGCACGGCGCCGCGTCGCAGCCAGTCTGCCGAATGATCCTGATCGTCGATCACCAGATCAAAGAGCGCATCCTGCATGGCCGGCAGCGCCTCCACGACCCAGGTCGCCAGGCTGTCGGCATTGACGGCGATCCGCAGGCTCGGCCGTTCGGTTCCCAGGTCGGATCCGAGATCGCCCGCCAGCGCCTGTTCAAGAAGCGCCACGTCCTCGGCATGGCGGGCGAGGCGTGCACCTGCGTCGGTGGCGCGCGCCGGCTGCGACCGGATGACGAGCGCGGTCCCGAGTTGATCCTCAAGCGCGCGGATGCGCTGCGAGACCGCCGAAGGCGTGACATGGAGCGCCTGGGCTGCGGCCTCGAATGATCCGGTGCGCAGGATCAGCGTGAGGGCGCGAAGCTGTGCGGGATCAATCATTAGTATAACTTCATTGATAGCAGAAACATTAACTCGACTTAACGAACTGTGCGGCCTAGTCAAGCTCGCAACAGGAGGATCGCACATGTTGTTGGCGGCACTAGCAGGATTTCAGCTTTCACTCGGGCTGATCATGGCGATCGGGGCGCAGAACGCGTTCGTTCTGCGGCAAGGGATCAGGCGCGAACACGTGCTGCCGACTGTGCTTTTCTGCGCAAGTTCGGATGCCGTGCTCATCATCGCGGGGGTGGCCGGCTTCGCGGCGGCGAGTGCCGCGTTTCCGTGGATAGGGCCAGCCTTGCGCTGGGGCGGGGTCGCGTTTCTGGTCTACTACGGGTTCCGCTCGGCCATGTCGGCATTGAATGGGGCAGGGGCGCTCAAGGCGGAAGGTGAAGGCGTGGCCCGTCTTGGGACCGTGCTCCTGACGCTGGCTGCGGTGACGTGGCTCAACCCGCATGTTTACCTCGACACGATGGTTCTGCTGGGCTCCATCTCGGCGCAGTTTCCGGGGCGGGAATGGGCGTTCGCGGCTGGGGCCGTCACGGCATCGTTCGTGTTCTTCGCCTCACTCGGTTTCGGCGCGCGTGCGCTTGCCCCTGTCTTCGCGCGTCCGATCGCCTGGCGCTGGCTAGACGCCGCCGTCGCGCTTGTGATGTGGGCGATCGCCTTGCGCCTGGCTCTTGGCTGACAGGCGCGCCGCCGGGTCTTGCACCTGCCGCCGCGATCGGATCATGTCGCGGCATGTTGATTGAGCCGCAGCATCGCCCCGTCGCCGGTATCCTCTGGATGCTCGCCACGGGACTGTGCTTCGTGGTCGTTACCGGGATCGTCCGGCATCTCGGCACCGGATTGCCGGCTGCCCAGTCGGCATTCATCCGGTTCGTCTACGGGATTGTTTTTCTTGCCCCGACGCTCGTGCCCGTGCTCAAGCGCGGCCTACCCGAAGGAGCATGGCCGATGGTTCTGGGGCGCGGTGCGCTCCACTTGACGGCGGTGATCCTGTGGTTCTTCGCGATGGCCCGCATCCCGATCGCCGAGGTCACGGCGATCGGCTATCTCAATCCCATCGTCGTGACGGCGGGCGCCGCGCTGTTTCTGGGCGAGCGGCTCGCTCTCAGGCGGCTGACGGCGATCGCGGTGGCGCTTGTCGGTGCGCTCGTCGTGCTGCGGCCGGGTCTGCGGGAGGTGGCGCCGGGTCATATTGCGCAGCTTGGGGCGGCCTTCTGCTTTGGCTGTTCCTACCTTTTCGCGAAGCGGCTCTCGACGGTCGTGGGTCCCGGGGCGCTCGTCGCGCTGCTGTCGCTGACCGTGACGGTCGGGCTCGCGCCCTTCGCGATTGCTGTCTGGGTCACACCGACGCTGAACCAGGTGCTATGGCTGGGTCTCGTCGCTGCCTTCGCGACGCTTGGCCACTATTCGATGGCGCGGGCCTTTGCCGCGGCACCGCTGACGGTGACGCAGCCGGTGACGTTCCTGCAACTTGTCTGGGCAGCGCTTCTGGGTTGGGTGGTCTTCGGAGAGGCGGTGGATCCCTTCGTATTCCTGGGCGGCGGCATGATCATCTCGGCGATCACCTACATGACCTGGCGCGAAGCTCAGCTGAAGCGGCGGGCGGTCACGCCTGCGCCGGTTGCGGCGAAGCTCTAACCGCGCGGATCGAGTAGCCGGCCGATCACGCTTTCCCGGGTGATGCGGCCCAGCGTCCGGCCGCCATCGGTCACGGCAAGCGCGGGCACTTGCGTCAGTTTCTCCATCACCTCCTTGACCGGCGCATCGGGGTGAACGTCGGGCGTGTTCGGCGCTCGGGCGGGGCCGGGTTGCATGATGTCGGAGGCGCGGAGAACGCCCAGCGGGTTCATGTGTGCTACGAAATCGGCGACATAATCCGATGCCGGCTTGGCAATGATCTCGCGCGCCGTGCCGCACTGCACGATCCGGCCGCCCTCCATCAGCGCGATGCGGTTGCCGATCTTGAACGCCTCGTCGAGGTCGTGGCTGACGAAGATGATCGTGCGCCTCAGCTTTTCCTGAAGCTCCAGAAGCTCGTCCTGCAGCCTCGTCCGGATAAGCGGATCGAGCGCCGAGAAAGGCTCGTCCATCAGAAGGATCGGCGCCTCGGTTGCAAAGGCGCGGGCAAGGCCCACGCGCTGCTGCATACCGCCCGAAAGCTCGCCCACCTTGCGCTCGGCCCAGTCGGACAGGCCGACGAGTTCGAGTTGATCGTTGACCGTTTTGCGGCGTTCCTTCGCGCTTTGCCCCCCAAGTTCTAACCCGAGGCCGACATTCTCCCGCACTGTCCGCCATGGCAGAAGGCCGAACTGCTGGAACACCATCGCCACGCATTCACGGCGGACACGCAGCAGATCGGGGGTCGATGCGCTAACGACTTCGCAAGACCAGTCTTCGTCATGGATGGTGACCTTGCCGCGGCAGACGGTGTTCAAGCCGTTGACCGCGCGCAGGAGCGTTGACTTGCCGGACCCCGACAGCCCCATCAGTACGAGGATTTCCCCCGTTTCGACGGTGAGGGAGCAGTCGTGGACGCCCAGGATCTGGCCAGTGCGCCGTTGGATCTCTGCCCGGTCCAGGCCCTCATCCATAAGGGGCAGGGCGCGTTCGGGATGATCGCCGAACACGATGTTGACCTTGTCGAACTCGACAGCGACCGTCATTTCGCGCCTCCGATCCTGAGCATCCGGTCGAGCATGATCGCGACCACGACGATGATGAAGCCGGACTCGAAACCGAGCGCGGTGTTGACAGAGTTCAACGCCCGGACGACCGGAACGCCGAGCCCGTTGGCGCCGACGAGCGCCGCGATGACGACCATCGACAGCGACAACATGATCGTCTGGTTCAGTCCGGCCATGATCTGCGGGAGTGCATAAGGCAGTTCCGCCTTCCAGAGCCTCTGGCGCGGCGTGCCGCCGAAGGCGGTCACCGCCTCCAAAAGCGGTTGTGGGGTAGAGGAGACGCCAAGATGCGTCAGACGGATCGGCGCGGGCAGGACGAAGATCACCGTGGCGATCAGGCCCGGCACCATGCCGATGCCAAAGAATACGATCGCCGGGATCAGGTAGACGAAGGTCGGCAGTGTCTGCATCAGGTCGAGAACGGGACGCATCCAGGCATAAAGCTTGGGACGGTGCGCCGCCGCGATGCCGATTGGCACGCCGACAGCCATACAGACGACACAGGCGGAAAGAACCAGCGTCAGGCTTTCCGTCGTTTCCTTCCAGTAGTCCTGATTGAGAATGAAGAGAAAGCCGAGAAGGATCAGGAGGCAGGTCTTCCAGCTTTTCTGAAGGAACCAGGTGAGGGCGACGAAGGCCGCGACGACGATAAGCGGATGCGGCGTCTGAAGAACCCACAGGATGCCGTCGATCAGCCATTCCATAAGCTGTGCGAGCGCGTCGAAGAACGGCTCGGCGTTCTCCTTTAGCCAGTCGAAGCCCTTCTTGGACCATTTTCCGACCGGCAGCTTGTTGTCAGTCAGCCATTCCATCCCCGTCCCCCCCCGATACGAAGATGCCGGGGCAGGGAACCCGCCGCACCGGCTTCTGTCTGTCATGCGAGTTATGGCCCCTTCCCGGGGCGCAAATGCTTCGGGAAGGGGTAACGTATCCGCGCGCGGATCAGTTCAGTGCGGCCTCGACCGCTGCCATGGCGTCGCCGCCATCTTTCGTGGTCACGCCATCAAGCCACGGACCGATCGCATCTTTGTTGGCCATCAGCCAAGCCTTGGCGGCGTCGTCCGGGCTCTCGCCGTCATTCAGGATCGCGCCCATGATCTCGTTCTCCATCGCGAGCGTGAAGGAGAGGTTTTCAAGAAGCTTGCCGGTGTTCGGGCACTCGGCCGCATAACCCGCACGGGTGTTCGTGAAGACTTCGGCGCCACCGTAGTTCGGGCCGAAGACGTCATCGCCGCCCGAAAGATAGGTCAGCTCGAAATTGGCGTTCATCGGGTGCGGTTCCCAGCCAAGGAAAACGATTGGATCGCCGTCGCCATCGGCATTGGCGACCTGCGCCAGCATGCCCTGTTCCGAGCTTTCGATGACTTCAAAGCCCTCGAGACCAAACTGGTTGTTCTCGATCATGTCGAGGATCAGGCGGTTACCATCGTTGCCCGGCTCGATCCCGTAGATCTTGCCGTCGAGCGCGTCCTTGTGCTCGGCGATGGTGCCGAAATCGGTGATGCCGAGATCCGCGCCGGCCTTGTTCGTCGCGAGCGTGTACTTGGCGCCGGTGAGGTTCATGCCGAGCGTTTCGACCGTGCCCGCTTCGCGGTAGGGCGCGATGTCCGCCTCCATCGTTGGCATCCAGTTTCCGAGGAAGACGTCGATATCGCCTTCGGCTAGGCCCGTATAGGTAACGGGTACCGAAAGCACCTTCACTTCGGTTTCGTAGCCGAGCGCATCGAGGATCGTCGTCGTCACCGCAGTCGTGGCCGTGATGTCGGTCCAGCCCACGTCCGAGAAGACGACGTTGTCGCAGCCTTCCGCAAAGGCCGGCGCCGTGACCGACAGCGCTGCTGTGATCAGCGCGGCGCTGAATGTGTTGGAACGGGTCATTGGTTGGCTCCCTGTTTTATTGATTGACGGGTCAATAAAGTTCAATCTAAGCCCGAAACGCAAGCAGAAAACCTTTCTCTTCCGCTCGGGCGAATGACCCACCGTGTGCGTCAGCCTAGTGCAAGTGACAGCCGCAGAAAAGAAACCATGGCTAAAGGTCGTCGGGTTTTTATTGATTGACGAGTCAATAAAGCATCGGCTAGCGATGATGTTCGCAAGCAAGAGGGTGGGCCGATGCCGAAAGTGGGAATGGAGCCGATTCGCAAAGCCGCATTGGTCAAGGCCACGATCACCGAGATCGGGCGCGTGGGCACTCTGGACGTAACGGTCAGCCAGATCGCCCGGCGGGCAGGCATGTCATCGGCGCTCGCGCATCACTATTTCGGTTCGAAAGAACAGATATTCCTCGCAGCGATGCGCCATGT
This sequence comes from uncultured Rhodobacterales bacterium, assembly GCA_965368915.1. Taxonomy (GTDB): domain Bacteria; phylum Pseudomonadota; class Alphaproteobacteria; order Rhodobacterales; family Rhodobacteraceae; genus Albidovulum. Next base: position 9,987 of record CBDUOT010000063.1, read on the forward strand.
CCTGACGCTTTACGGGGCCGAGGTACGCGGTGCGCTGGCGGCCGCCGAAGGGCCTATGGGGCGCGTTCAGGCGATTGTCCGCGCAAGCTTCGCGAGTGGCAGCTTCCGCCGCGAAGTCATTGGCGCATGGCTGAATTTCTACGTTCTCGCCCAGACGCAACCAGAAGCGAGGCGGCTTCTGGCCGTCTACCAAAGGCGGCTGCAGTCGAACCTTGTACACGCGCTCCGACCGCTTGTCGGAGTGCGTGCGGAGCCTGTGGCGCGGGGGATGGGCGCGATGATCGATGGTGTCTACCTGCGCGAGGTTCTCAAGGCTGGCGCGCCGGACGGTACGGCAGCGGCGTCGATCGTGACGGCATACCTCGAGCGCGAACTGGAGGCCGGTTCGTGATCAAGCTTGGAAAACCGGCGCGAGGCGCAGTTCCGCCAAGACGACACGCTTTGCCGGCTGACCAACTCCGCATCGCGGGGGCACGATGATTCCGACGCCAGAAGAACTTGAAAAAGCGTTCGCCGTCACCCGGAAGGCCACGCAGCGTACTCCGCTTCTGGAAAGCGAGGCGTTGGCAAGGGCGACCGGTGCGGCTCGTGTTTTCGTGAAAGCCGAAAGTCTTCAACATGCGGGGTCGTTCAAGATACGCGGTGCCTATTGGCGGCTGACGCGCCTGTCCGAAGATGAGCGCGCGCGGGGCGTGGTCGCGTACTCGTCGGGCAATTTCGCACAAGGACTGGCTGCCGCGGGCCGTGCGCAGGGCGTGCCGGTAACGATCGTCATGCCGTCGGACGCGCCCGCGACCAAGCGGGAAGCGACCGAAGGCTACGGCGCGCGCGTGGTTCTGTCGGATCACGGGGATCGGCCGCGGGAAGAAGCGGCGTCAGAACTCGCACGGGAGATCGCTGCACGGGACGGGCTGGTTCTGCTTCATCCCTTCGACGATCCGGCCATCGTGGCGGGGCAGGCGGGTGCAGGTTTGGAGGCGCTGGAGCAGTTGCGTGAGATTGGCGCAAAGCCCGATGTCGTGGTCTGTCCGGTGGGTGGCGGCGGCTTGATCGGTGGCGTGTCGCTATCGTTTCGAAATGCCGACCCGAACGTTCGCATCGTCGCCGTGGAGCCCGAGGGCTACGACGGCATGGGCAGTTCGCTTTCGGCGGGCGCGCCGCAGCGTGTGGCCAGCGGGCGCATGACGATCTGCGACGCGCTTCAGGCCACGCAACCCGGAGCCGCGCCGTTCGAAGCGGCAAGGGCGGCGGGCGTGACCGGCATCGCGGTAGACGACGCTGCGGTGCGCCGTGCCCTGCGTTTCGCATTCGAGAAATTGAAGCTTGTGCTTGAACCTTCGGGCGCGATCGCGCTGGCGGCGCTTCTGGATCGCCGCGTTGATGTTTCTGATCAGGTGGCCGTGGTCTACGTCACCGGCGGAAACGTCGCGCCCGAAAGCTTCATGGCCTATCTCGCGGAGGGTGTGTGATGGAAGCCGATTTTATCGTGATTGGCGCGGGTTCTGGTGGATGCGCGATGGCCTACCGGCTGGCCGAGGCCGGCAAGAGCGTGATCATCATCGAATACGGTGGCACGGATGCGGGTCCGTTCATCCAGATGCCGGGCGCGCTGTCCTACCCGATGAACATGAGCATGTACGATTGGGGTTACAGCTCCGAACCCGAACCGCATCTGGGCGGGCGCAGGCTCGCCACGCCGCGCGGAAAGGTGGTCGGGGGATCGTCCTCGGTCAACGGGATGGTCTTCGTGCGGGGACATGCGAAGGACTTCGATCACTGGGCTGAAAGCGGCGCGGCGGGCTGGGGGTTTGCCGACGTGCTGCCCTACTTCAAGCGGATGGAGACCTGGCACGGCGGAAACGGTGCGGCCAATGGGTTCCGGGGAACGTCTGGCCCCCTGCACGTAACCCGCGGACCGCGAACCAATCCGTTGTTCCATGCCTTCGTCGAGGCCGGGCGGCAGGCCGGCTACGAGGTGACCGACGACTATAACGGCGAAAAGCAGGAAGGTTTCGGCCCGTTCGAGGCGACCATCTGGAAGGGCCGCCGCTGGTCGGCAGCGAACGCCTACCTGCGGCCCGCGCTCAAGCGAGAGAACTGTACGCTTGTGCGCGGTCTGGCGCGGAAGGTCGTGATCAAAGACGGTCGCGCGACCGGAGTCGAGGTCGAGCGTGGCGGTCGGGTCGAGGTGATCGGCGCGCGGGCCGAGGTGATCCTGGCTGCGTCGTCGATCAACACGCCGAAACTTCTGATGCTCTCTGGGATCGGACCGGCGACACACCTGGCGGAACACGGGATCGATGTCGTGGCCGACCGCCCGGGCGTCGGGGCGAACCTTCAGGATCACCTTGAAATCTATATGCAATTCGCTTCGAAGCAGCCGATCACCCTGTACAAATACTGGAACCTATGGGGCAAAGCGTTCGTGGGTGCGCAGTGGCTGCTGACGCGAACGGGGCTTGGTGCATCGAACCAGTTCGAAAGCTGCGCCTTCATCCGGTCCGACAAGAGGGTCGACTATCCCGATATCCAGTACCATTTCCTGCCGATCGCCGTCCGCTACGATGGCAAGGCGGCGGCGGAGGGGCATGGTTTCCAGGCGCATACCGGGCCGATGCGGTCGAAGTCGCGTGGCGCGGTGACCTTGCGGTCGGCAGATCCAAAGGACGCGCCGGAAATCCGCTTCAACTACATGTCGCATCCGGACGACTGGGAAGAGTTCCGCAAGTGTGTCCGGCTCACGCGTGAGATCTTCGCCCAGGACGCTTTCGCGCCCTATGTGAAACACGAAATCCAGCCCGGTTCGGGGTGTGAGACGGACGACGAGATCGACGCCTTCATCCGCGAGCATGCCGAGAGCGCGTACCATCCCTGTGGGACGGCGAAGCTGGGGTCGCGGGACGATCCCATGGCGGTGGTCGATCCGGAATGCCGTGTGATCGGGGTCGAGGGCCTGCGCGTCGCCGACAGTTCGATCTTTCCGCGCATCACGAACGGTAACCTGAATGCCCCTTCGATTATGGTGGGTGAGAAGGCGGCTGATCACGTGCTGGGCAAGGGGATGCTCTCACCTTCGAACGCCGAGCCTTGGCTGAGCCCACGCTGGAAGACGGCGCAGCGCTGAGTCTGGTGCTGGCAGCACACGTCTAGCCGGTGAGAGCTGTTGGGTTTCGGACCCGCCGCGGCGCGCCGATCCGCCCGGCGGGCGCTGCAATTTCAGCCGTCGCGGGATGCCTGAGCAAATGCGAAGTTCAGGGTGCCTCGACAAGCCGCGCGGGGATGAGACCGCGCAGCGCGTTGCCCACAAAGAGGCGGGCGCGGGGCAGGTGGTCGGCAGTTATGACGGCCTCGCATGCCAAACCCGTCGCGAGCAATTCGGCGCGGAGGATCCCGGGCAGGCAGCCAGAGGTGAGTGGCGGCGTCAACAGACCGTCGCCGCAGTCCGCGAACAGGTTGGTGATCGTACCTTCAGCGACCTCATCGCGTGTGTTCAGGAAGATCACTTCGTCGATCCCGTCCGGCAACGCTGCGCGCGCCCGGTCGTAGAGTGCGCGCTCGGTCGTCTTGTGGCGCAGGAGTGGTGCGTCGGGGTCAAGCCGTTCCCGCGCGATCATGACGCGCCATTCAGGCGGGTTCTGTGCGAGGGGAGCGGTGGTGGCCTCCGCGTCGCCTTCCTGTCCGATCGTCAAGCGAACGCGGAGTGGAGCCGCGCCCGAAACCTTCGCAAGGGCGTCTTCGATCGATGCGCGGTTCCACGCGAACCCCAGCGCTCCGGCGGAGGCGTGCGCCCGAGAGAGATGCGCTTCGAGCCGACGAAACGTCGTGCCGTCCCAACCGAACGTCTCGATCAGTCTGGTGTCAGCTCTGCAAACCGGGCCTTCCACAGCGCCTCCTCGTATTCGCCTTCAGGTGTGGAATCGATCACGATGCCGCCACCCACGCCGAACTCGACCTCGTTTTCTTCGTAGAGCGTAAGGGTACGGATGGCGACATTGAAGCTGGACGCTCCGTCGGGTGACATCCAGCCGATCGCACCGCAATAGGCGCCGCGGGGGCCGAGCTCCAGTTCCCGGATGATCTCCATCGCGCGGATCTTGGGTGCACCGGTGATCGAACCGCAAGGAAAGAGCGCGCGGAAGAGGCCTGACGGGGTCGTGCCGGGCAGAAGCTCTCCGGTCACGCGAGATACCATCTGGTGTACGGTCGCATAGGATTCGATGGCGTAAAGTTCTGGCACTTGGACCGAACCCGTCTTGCAGATGCGCGATATGTCGTTCCTGAGAAGATCAACGATCATAAGGTTTTCCGCGCGGTTCTTTACGCTGTTCTGAAGCTCGATCCTTAGCGCCGCGTCGTGCGCCGGATTGCTGGCGCGGGGCGCTGTGCCCTTCATGGGCCGCGTCTCGATCCGGCCTTCCGTATCGGTGGCGAAGAAAAGTTCGGGTGAGCGCGAGACGATCACCGGCAGATCGGGCAGCGCAACAAAAGCACCATGGCCCACGGTCTGGCGCCTGCGCAGCGCGGCATAGAGACCGGGCGCGGTGCCATGCCGCTTCGCCCGCATCGGCATGGTGAGGTTGGCCTGGTAGATGTCGCCCGCCGCAATGTAGTCGTGGATGCGGCCGAGCGCCCGTTCATGTGCCTTGGCATCCCAGCCAGGCTGGGCGGGGTCGAGCCACGCTCCGTCAGCCTCCGCCGCGGCGCGGGCAAGGAAGTCGTCGGCCGGGCGGGGCGCGTCAAAGATGCCGAATGCCAGCAGCGGCACGCGGCGATCCGCTGGCATGAGCGGCACGAGCCTCGGCTCAAGCGCGTAGCCCAGTTCATAGCTTGCGAAACCCGCGATCCACGCGCCGTCCGCGCGAGCCTGATCAATTGCGTCGAGCGCTGTACCGACAGCGCCCGCGTCGTTAGCGCGGATCAACCGCCGGGGGCAGTCGAACAGAGCGGGTGCACCGCCGGGGCCGTTTTCCAAGAATAGCATCACTGCCACGTATTCGCTGCGTCGCGGAGCAGACCTATGTCGTTCCTCGCGTCGAACGCAAGCGCGTTGCCGCCGCTTCGGGCGCCTTTCGCGGCGTCATCCGGAACCCGTATTTGACCGAGGTCAATGTGGGGTGTCCGCGGCTTCTTCACAAAGGTTGGGAAAGAAACGAAAGGATCGCGCAATGACGAACACTCCGCACGAACTTCACGAAGAATTTCCCAACGACGCAGAGAAAATCCACGCGCTCAAAATCTCGAACGCGCACTTTGCCCGTCTCGCGGACGAGTACCATGCCCTCAACCGTGAGGTACACCGGGCCGAGACAGGGGTGGAGCCGGTCGGCGATCTGGTCGAGACCGAGATGCGAAAGAAGCGCTCTCACTTGAAGGATGAAATCGCGCGGATGCTGGCGGACGCCTGAACGCGCGCGCTACTCGATCCGGTAGGGCAGGATGCCACGACGGTCAGGATCGACGTCTAGCCGCCGCTCCAAGGGCGGCACTGAACGTTGGTGGCAATCCTTCCGGTCGCAGATCCGGCAGGATATCCCGATTGGCTCGAACGCGCGCGCATTCGTCAGATCCAGATCGTCGGCATAGACGAGATCGCGGGCGTGGCTGACTTCGCAGCCGAGCCCGATGGCGTATCGGCGCACCGGCGCATGGAACGATCCGCCGGGCTTTGATACGTCGCGGGCGAGGCAGAAGTAGCGCACGCCGTCCGGGGTCTCGGCCAGCTGACGCAGAAAGCGGCCGGGCGTCTCGAACGCCCGGTGCACGTTCCAAAGGGGACACGACCCGCCGAAGCGCGCGAATTGAAGCCGCGTCGCGGAGTGTCTTTTGGTGATCGTGCCCGCCTGATCGACCCGAACGAAGAAGAAGGGCAGGCCCTTCTGGCCGGGACGCTGAAGCGTCGAAAGCCGGTGGGCGACCTGTTCGATCGAAGCGCCGAAGCGGTCGGCGAGACGCTCGAGGTCGTGCCGGGTTTCCTGCGCAGTGTCGAGAAACGCACGGTAGGGCAGAAGTGCTGCGCCGGCGTAGTAGTTGGCCAGCCCGATCTTGGCGATTGACCGGGCAGCGTCCGACTGAAACCGCGCGAGGTCAAGCGTGGCTTCCAGCAATTCGTCCTGCGTCACGAGTGCGATCTGGTGGAGCAGTTGGAAGCGGCGTGTTTCGGGTGCAGTTCGGGTCGAGAGGGTGAGGCGTCCGTCACTGAACTGCCGGATCTCGGCAATGTCCTCATAGACCAGTTCGACCCCGTGTTCCGCGAGGATCGCGCGGGCCTTCCGTTCAAGGTCGAAGCCCGGTTCATGGGGTTCCCCGAAACGTTCGGCAGCGCGGTCGACGGCGTCGATGTAGTTGTCGCAATAGTGGAAGAAGTCCCGCACCTCGTCCCACGGCGAGGCGCGTGATCCGGCCTCTTCGCGCCCGAGTGCTTCGTCGAGCGAGGCGAGCCGTTCGTCGTTCTGCCGGTAGGCGCGGTGCAGCGCGAGAAAGGCGCGCGCCAGCATCGGCGCATTCGAAGCAGCAAGCCGAAGGTCCGCCAGGGGTGGCGCAGTGTCGGCGAAGACCGGGTCGGCCAGCGCCTCGCGCATGTCCGAGACGAGCCGTTCGGCGTCGCCTGCCGAAAGCTCCGTCACGTCGAGCCCGAACTCGCCGGCGAGTGCGAGGACCACGGCGGCCGAAACCGGCCGATGGTTGTTCTCCATCTGGTTCAGATAAGGCAGCGACACGCCAAGCTTGGCGGCGAAAGCCTTCTGGGTAAGCCCTAGGCGTGTCCGCGTCTCTCGCAGCTTCGCGCCGGCATAGAGTTTCTGGGTGGGCATCAGACGGTCTCCACGGCGGCAGCGACGCGGGGCAATAGCTGGGCGAAGTCGTGCTCTTCTGCCTTGGGCCCGTTCAACTTCAGCAGCTTGGATTTCACCGGCGGCATCGCCTTGCCTTCGCGCAAGTCGTAGGCGATCGGGGCGGCGTCGCGCAGCGCGTCCATACCCCCTGCGCTGCCGTGGTGAAGCCGGGTGTCGAAACCGTCTGGATCGGCAATCGTGGCCTCGAAGACAGCGCGGCCCTGCAGGATCAGCCAGCCGCGGAACGCATCGAACGCATCGTCCGAACAGCCACCCTGCAGCAAGTAGGCCAAGGCCCAGACGTCTGTGCGATACGCCCGCGCGTCGATCTCGCGCAGGAGCTTGTCGAAGCCGCGTATTGCCGAAGGCTTGAACAGGGCAAGCCGTTCCGGAAGCAGGTCGAGCCGTTCGCCGAGCGTTTCCACGCCGAGTCCGGCGTCGATGAGTTCCCAGAAAACATCCTCGGTCATCTTGCGCGGGTCTGTCTTTCCCTGCGGTTTGGGCCGTTCTTCGGCTTCAATCGCGGCGATGTCGGCATCGATGCGGTCGAGTTCGGAAGCGCTGCAGCCCTCAGCGACAGCCACCGCACGAAACTCGGCCATTTGCTTCAAGAGGATTGATTTCTTCTCGGGGATTTGAGCCAGGAACCGATCGTGGGAAGTTCGCTGCTCCGCTTCGCTGACATTGAGGATCATTGGTTCGTATTTGAACCGCTTGCGGCGCTCGCTGATGTAGAACCAGTAGACGCCTTTCATCAGGCCCGTATGCGCGCGCAGGATTCTAAATGCTCGTGCGCCTTGCCCCATTTCGCGAAATCGGTCGAATACGGCTTGAGCTGCATCGCCTATTGGACCGTAGAAGGTTTCACCGGAGGGCGTGAAGTGCTGCTCGATCAAGTCGAATTTCCCGGCGTCAAAGTACTGGTCGATGAGCCAGGGATATCCGTCCTTGCAATGGCTGGAATACAGGGGCACGCCCGGCGTCCGGGTGATCTTGCCCTCTTCCTCCAGATCGACGATTGCGAACATGTACCGTTCCCAATCATCGCCAAACGAGCGGAACTTGGGCTTGAAGCCGATCACCAGCCCGTCTTTGAATTCCATCTTCCGTCCCGACTTTGCAGATTTGCGGGTCAGATTAGCCGAATTTGCGAACTGCGCAATTGCCCCGAAGCGCAGTCGTCAGAGTCCAAGCCGCCGGGTGCGGCGCATCACCATCAGGATCATCAGGACCGAGCCAATCGCCGACAGGAACATCAGAATGGCGAGTGGCAGTGCGCCGCCGCCGAAACCAAGAGCCCACCCAGCGAGCGCCGACAGCGCCGCGCCGCCACCGATCATGATCGCGCCTCCGAGACCCGAGGCAGTGCCGGCAAGCTCTGGGCGTACCGAAAGCAAGCCGGCATTCGCGTTCGGCAGCGTCATGCCATTGCCAAGGCCGACCGATACGATGAGACCGAAGAAGGCATTCGCGCCGATGAACCCCGCAATCTCCAGCATGACAAGAAGGCCAAGCCCCAACGCCGTGATCAGGGTGCCGATGAGGATCATCCTGTTGAGCCCGATCACCACCGAATAGCGGCCCGAAATGTAGTTGCCCAAGGCGTAGCCGAGCGCCGGGGCGCCGAGATAGAAGCCGAGGATGTCGGGCGGCAGATGAAAGACTTCGCTGCCCACGTAAGGCGCCCCGCCGAGATAGGCGAAGAAGCTACCGGATGCGAAGGCGGCGGCAAGACAGTATCCCCAAAACCGTGGCGAGGTCAGAAGTTCAGGATACTGCCGGACCTGATCGGCAAAGCGCGCGGAACGGTTTCGCGTGGTTTCCCCCAGATCAGCCCATATGAGCCAGAGCACCGCGAGCCCCAGCACCAAAAGAAGCGCAAAGCTCGCCTGCCAGCCGAAGGCCTCATCGAGGATGCCTCCGATCATCGGACCGATCATCGGGACAATGGCCATGCCCATCGTGACGTAGCCGATCATCGACGCAGCTTCTTCACCTGGCACCATGTCGCGAATGACTGCGCGGCTCAGAACCATGCCGGCCGCGACCACCGCCTGCATCATGCGGAAGACGAGGAACATCGTCACGTTCACGGCAAAGAGCGTGCCGAGCGTCGCGAGCAAGAAGAGGACCGTTGACCAAAGCAGAATGGAACGGCGACCGAACCGGTCCGAAATCGGTCCTATGATGATCTGAAGAAAGGCGCTGAACCCTAGGTAGAGCGAAACGGACAGCTGCATCAGCCGATAGTCGGTCTGGAACCACTCCGTCATGCCTGGAAGCGAAGGAAGGAAGATGTTCATCGCGAGCGCGGACAGACCTGTGATCACGACGAGCGTGAACAGATGAGGCGGAGTGGCGCGATCGAGAAAGCGAACGCGCAGATCGGAACGCTCGGAAATCTGGGACATTAAGGCGGCTTAGGGCTGGTGCAAACGATTGTCCATGGCGATCTTGCACATTCCCCTGTGCGGCGAAACGTGACCGGAAACCGGCTTTGGGACAGCATCGAAAGTTCGCAAATATTCAATTAGCAACTGGCACTCTGCATAGATATTGCAAATTTCCCGGAATCCGCTTTGCGCCGGGGCGGGTGCGGGATAGTTTGCCGCAAATGCGAAGGGGGAGAGCATGAAGGCCATCCTGGAAGAGCTGGAAACACGACGGGCAACCGCGCGGGCGGGCGGCGGCCAAAGACGCATCGATGCGCAACACGCGCGCGGCAAGCTCACGGCGCGCGAGCGGATAGAGCTGCTTCTCGACGAGGACTCGTTCGAGGAATTCGACATGTTCGTCGCGCACCGCTGCACCGATTTCGGGATGGAAAAGGATCGTCCCTCGGGCGACGGCGTCGTCACGGGGTGGGGCACGATAAACGGCCGGATGGTCTATGTGTTCAGTCAGGATTTCACCGTCTTCGGTGGCTCACTGTCCGAAACCCACGCCCAGAAAATCTGCAAGATCATGGACATGGCGATGCAAAACGGCGCGCCGGTCATCGGCATCAACGATTCCGGCGGCGCCCGCATTCAGGAAGGTGTCGCCTCGCTCGCCGGTTATGCGGACGTCTTCCAACGCAACATCATGGCCTCGGGCGTCGTGCCGCAGATCAGCGTCATCATGGGGCCCTGCGCTGGGGGCGCCGTCTATAGCCCCGCGATGACCGATTTCATCTTCATGGTGAAGGACACGTCCTACA
>CBDUOT010000064.1:0-19957 GCA_965368915.1 uncultured Rhodobacterales bacterium
AGCAAGCTGCCGGGGCCGGGACGGGCACGCCTTGCGCCGATGCTGAGCGAGACAGGCAAACTGAAGGGCGATCTGACGGTCCTGAACTGGGGCGACGGGACGTGGTGGATCATGGGGTCCTATTACCTGCGCGCCTGGCACATGCGGTGGTTCAACGACCACCTGATGGACGGAGTCACGGTCCGTGATCTCGGCGAAGAGATCTGCGGCTTCGGTGTCGTCGGCCCGAAATCCCGCGCGGTGATCGAGAAACTGGCCGAACAGGACATCTCAACCCTGCCCTTCATGGGCTGCGGCGCGTTCGATATCGGCCTCATCCGCACCCGCGTGGCGCGCATGTCGGTCACGGGTGAGATGGGCTACGAGATCAACTGCCGCTACGGCGATCACGTAGCCCTGCGCCGTCTGCTGCTTGAGGCGGGGGCCGATTTTGGCATCCGAGAATGCGGCTTCAACGCGATGCTGTCCACGCGACTGGAAAAGAGCTTCGGCATCTGGAGCCGCGAGTTCACCCAAGGCTACACCGCGGGCATGACCGGGATGGACCGCTGGATCGACTGGGACAAGGGCGACTTCGTGGGCCGCGAGGCGGCCTTGGCAGAGCGCGACGGCAATGGCCCTGCACAGGTGCAGGTGACGCTGGAAATCGACGCCACGGATGCGGATGCGAGCGGGTTTGAGCCGGTCTGGGCAAATGGCGAGAAGGTCGGCTTCGTGACGTCGGGCGGCTATGCGCACCATCTGAAGAAGTCGCTCGCCATGGCACTCGTGAACCGCGATCAGGCCGAGGTCGGGACCGCGCTTGCGGTTCATGTCGTGGGCGTGGAGCGGCCCGCGAAAGTGATCGCGCCCTCGCCCTACGATCCCGAAGGAAAGGCGATGCGGGGATGACCGAGGTTGGCACACGCGAACGAACGCGGCGCAGACGAGGCGGCGATGCCCCCCCGCAGCGGCAGGTCGACTACCGGCGGCTGAAGAACCCCTTCCCGCCAGTTCCGGTCTTCTCCGAGGACCGGGTGCAGGCGATCCACGAGGCGGCTCTGACGGTTCTGGAAGAGCTTGGCATGAAGGTGCTGCTGCCTGAGGCGCGCGCGATCTACCGGACGGGCGGCGCGATCGTGGACGACGAAAGCCAGATGGTCCGCATTGGCCGCGACATGACCGAGGCCGCGCTGGCCTCGGCCCCCCGCAGCTTCGAACTGCGCGCGGGATCACGCGGCCGCGACCTGCTGATGGAGCTTGGCACGCTCACCATCCAGTCGGGCGCGGGTGCGCCGCATGCCACCGACCTGAAACGCGGACGTCGCCCCGCCTCTCTGAGGGACTACCGCGAGCTGACGCGGTTGACGCAGCATTTCGACGTCCTCCATATGCTGAATCCGCTGGTTGAGCCGCAGGACGTGCCGATCCATCTGCGCCACTACGCCGTGACGGAAACGCAACTGACCCTCTCGGACAAGTTCCCCTTTGTCTTCTCACGCGGCACACCGCAGGTCAGAGAGTGCTTCGAGATGATCCGCGACTTCCGCGGGCTGTCCGAAGATGCTTTCGCTGCCGAACCGCATTGCTACACGATCATCAACACCAATTCGCCGCGCCAGCTCGACATCCCGATGGCGCAGGGACTGATCGACTTCGCCCGCGCCGGGCAGATGTCGGTCGTGACCCCCTTCTGCCTGATGGGCGCAATGGCGCCGGTGACGATCGCGGGCGCGCTGACGCTGTCCCACGCCGAGGCGCTGGCGGCGATCACGCTGACCCAGCTTGCGCGGCCCGGCGCGCCGGTCTGCTATGGGGCCTTCGCCTCGAACGTAGATATGAAATCCGGCGCGCCCGCCTTCGGAACGCCGGAAGAAGTAAAGGCCAACTTGGGCGCGGGCCAGCTTGCCCGGCTGGTCGGTCTGCCATGGCGCTGCGCGACGGGAAGTGCGGCCAACATCAACGACGCTCAGGCCGCGAACGAAACCCAGATGGGCGCATGGGGCGCGGTTCTTGGGGGCGCCACGATCCTGATCCATGGCGCGGGCTGGATCGAGGGCGGGCTGACGGTCAGCTACGAAAAGCTCATCACCGATCTGGAGGTGATGCAGACCTTCGCCGAGCTTTGCGCGGCGACACCCGCCGACGACGCGGACATCGCGATGGAAGCTCTGCGCGAGGTTCAGCCGGGCGGGCATTTCTTTGGCTGCGCCCATACGATGGAACGCTATGCCACCGCCTTTTACGAACCGCTCGTCGCCGATTGGTCGAACTTCGGCACTTGGACGGAGCGCGGCGCGCTGGATGCGAACCAGCGGGCGACGGGTATCTGGCAGCGCCTGCTTGACGAACCGCCAGGTTTCCTGCCCGATCCGGACCGGCAGGCGGCGCTTTCAGCTTTCATCGCGAAGCGCAGCGAGGCGGGCGGCGCTCCGCCTGAAAGCTGAGGTGGATCGAGGATGAACCAACCCGAAAAAACCGACTCCGCACCCGTCCTTCTTGGCAATACGAAGGTCACGCGGGAAGACTGGCTGAACGTCGCGATGGACCTTCTGGTCAGCGAAGGCGTGGCCCATGTAAAGGTCCTGTCGATCGGCGAACGGCTCGGCGTGTCGCGGTCGAGTTTCTACTGGTACTTCAAAAGCCGGAAGGACCTGCTCAACGCGCTGCTGGACGTCTGGGAACAGACGAACACCGCCACGCTTGTCCGACACGCCGAGATGCCGGCAGAGACGATCACGGCTGCGGTCTGCAACGTCTTCCGCTGCTGGACGGACCTGAGCCTGTTTGACCACCGGCTTGATTTCGCGATCCGTGAATGGGCGCGGCGCGACAGCGCGGTTCGCCGCGTCATCGACCGGAGCGATGCGGCGCGCGTCTCCGCCATCCAGGCGATGTTCGAACGCTACGGCTACCCCAGCGACGAAGCGGAGGTGCGCGCGCGCATCCTTTATTTCATGCAGGTCGGCTATTACGCGCTGGAACTGTCCGAACCGCTGGAAGAGCGGCTTGAGCGCGTGCCCAACTACATCCTTGGCTTCACCGGCGTCGCCCCGCGCGAGGAAGAACTGGCAGCGTTCTTCGCCTATGCGCGCAATGCCGAGGCGACGGCCTGAAGCGGCGGCAGTTCAGCCGAGTTTCCCCGCCAGCCACCTGTCCATGTGCGGAGTGTACTCTGCCATCTCTTCCACGACGGCCGGAACCGCCCCGATCCGGGCCCGGTAAGCGCGCACTTCGTCAGGCCAAACGATATCGGCGCCGACAGCGGGCGCAATGCGGTCGATCCAGGCGAACGTCACGGGAAGGCCGCAATCACCAAGGCCGAAGGGAAGGTCAGCCCCCGCCGCCAACTGGGCGACGAAGCGGCCAAGGTGTTTGTTGATCTCGCCCGCCTGCCGCGCCACGACGGCGGGGTCGCGGCCAGCGGGGGCGACGTGGGGGAAAAGCCCGCGCAAGGCCGGTTCCAACCGCGTGTCGTGAAACCGCGCGCGTTCGCGCATCCGCGCCCGCGCCTGAACGTCGCCGGGAAGAAGCGCCGGGCCGTCGAACCGTTCCTCGACATATTCAATGATCGCCTCGGAATCGCCGAGGATGAAGCCGTCATGGTCCATCCCCGGCAAGCTGCCCTGCGGGACAATGTCGAGGTAGTTTTCAGGCCTCGGCACCTCGCGGAAGGCCACGCCCTTGTGCCTGAGCGCAATGCGCACCTTGGCGCAGTAAAGGCTTTCGGCCCAGACATAGAGCGTGATCATGTGCGGCTCAGTTACCGAGGTTCCATTTCTCACCAAGCTCGTCGAAGAACCCAGCCTCTTTCTTCAGCGTGATCCAGGTGTTCACGTAGTTGATCCAGACCTGATCGTCCTGCGGCAGAAGCATCGCGATGGGCGTCCGCGCGCGGGGGGCGGAGACGGGCACGATCATCAGTTCGGGATATTGCTCCACCAGCTTGTTCGCCTCGACGTTCGAGGTGATGTGCGCCTGTGCCCGACCCACCAGCACTTCCTGATAATCGCGCGCGGGGCTTTCGACGATCTTGTGCTCTGCGTTCGGGAAGAACTCCTTCACCTGCTGTTCCTGCGTCGTCCCCAAGGTCGCGGCGACCACCACGTCGGGCTTGTCGAGATCGGCCCAGTCCTTGAACCGCTCGGCGTCCTTCTTGTTGATCAGCGGAACAGTCGCGAGCGTGAAATAGCTTTCCGAATAGCCTGCCGCCTTGGCCCGCGCGGCCGAAACCGAAGCGGAACCGGTGATGTGGTACTGCCCGGCGCTGACACCGCTGACGAGCGTCTTCCAGTCGGTCGGTACGAATTCGACCTCGACCCCCAGATCGGCGGCGAGCGCGGTCATCACGTCGATGTCGTAGCCCGTGTAGGAATTCGACGCCGGGTCCTTCATCGTCATCGGGTTCCAGTCGCCGGTCGTGCCGACCTTCAGCACGCCATCCGCGAGAACCTCCTGCAGGGCGGATTGCGCGCTGACGGCGGTGGCAGCGGCCATCAGGCCGAATGCGGCGACGAACGCCTTGATGAATTTCATGTCGCGGGCTCCTTGTTGGTCACAATCATATGTTCGATGGCACTCTGCCCTCGAATTCCCGTGCTGGGCAAGTAATGGTAGCGTGAACCAGCGCGCGGTGGGGTCTTCCGTTTCGCGCGATACAAGGAAGCGGGACGGAATGCCATCGGATAGCGCGGAACCCATCGTCCGCATCAGCGGCGTGTCAAAATCCTTTGGCGATTTCAGGGCTTTGAACGCGGTCGACTTTGCTGCGCGCGCGGGCGAGCGGATCGTCGTCTGCGGCCCGTCCGGGTCGGGCAAATCCACGCTGATCCGCTGCATCAACGGGCTCGAGACGCCAGAGACGGGGACGGTCACGGTCGATGGGCTGACGCTGGGGCCCAGGACGACGACGACGGTGCGGGCGCGCGTCGGGATGGTGTTTCAGCAGTTCAACCTTTTCCCGCACCTCACGGTGCTTGAGAACCTGACGCTCGGCCCGGTCCGCGCACGCAATCTGACGCCCGGGGACGCGCGCGATCTGGCGATGCGGT
The DNA here is from genome assembly GCA_965368915.1 of uncultured Rhodobacterales bacterium. Lineage (GTDB taxonomy): Bacteria > Pseudomonadota > Alphaproteobacteria > Rhodobacterales > Rhodobacteraceae > Albidovulum. The sequence goes on from CBDUOT010000064.1 coordinate 5,031, forward strand.
ACCTCGAACGGGTGCGCATTCCCGAACAGGCGGACAAGTATCCCCGCCACCTGTCCGGTGGCCAGCAGCAACGCGTCGCCATCGCGCGGTCGCTTTGCATGGAGCCGCGGATCATGCTGTTCGACGAACCGACATCGGCGCTCGATCCCGAGATGATCAGCGAGGTTCTCGACGTGATGGTGGAGCTTGCCGGGACCGGCATGACGATGATCGTGGTCACGCACGAGATGGGGTTCGCCCGCAGGGTCGCCGACCGCATGGTCTTCATGGACCACGGCGAGATCGTCGAGGAAGCGGCGCCCGAGGCATTCTTCAGCCAGCCCAAAAGCGCCCGCGCCCGTGACTTCCTGACCAAGATCCTCAATCACTAGGGCAGCGATGAAACGGCTTCTTCCCCTCATCTTCCTCGCGCTCTCGGGCTGCTCGGCCAACTGGGGCTGGTATGTCGTGAACCCGTCGACCAAGTCGGGCTGGACGAACCTCAGCTTCCTGCTGTCAGGGCTGAAATACACGGTGCTCCTGTCCCTGACCGCGATCGTTATCTCGGTCACGGTCGGCCTTCTGGTCGCGCTGCCCGGTCTTTCTGCGCGGCCATGGCTGCGTCGCATGAGCCGAAGCTATGTCGAGGTGGTGCGCGCCGTGCCGATCCTCGTGCTGATCCTCTGGGTCTATTACGGCCTCCCGCAACTTTCAGGGATAACGCTCAGCGTCTTCTGGGCGGGTGTGCTGGCGCTCGCGCTGTCTGACAGCGCCTTCGAGGCGGAGATCTTCCGCGCGGGCATCCAATCCGTCGCCAAGGGGCAGTACGAAGCGGCGTGGTCCGTCTCGCTCAGTTACCGCGACACCATGCGCTACGTGATCCTGCCGCAGGCGATCCGGCGCATCCTGCCCGCACTCGGCAATCAGCTTGTCTACATGCTGAAGATGTCGTCGCTGGTGTCCGTCATCGGGATGCAGGAACTAACCCGCAAGGCGAACGAGCTGGTGGTGACGGAATACCGGCCGCTGGAAATCTACACGGTGCTGGTGCTGGAATACCTTGTCCTGATCCTGATCGTCTCGGCCGGCGTGCGCTGGCTGGAACGGCGGATGCAGGCCGACGAGCGGCTGTGACGGGGACAGTTCGTCAGGCCACGAGGATGTGACCGGCAAGGCCCAGCAGAAAGCCAGCCACGGCGCCCAGCGCGGGCGCGCCGCGATTCTTCAGGGCCGCAGCGGGCGCGATATCTTCGAAGATCAGGTAAAGAATGCCCCCGCTCGCGAAGATCATGATGCCGCCCAGAACCGAGGGCAAATCGCCGAGGAACGAGAACCCCACCCATGCGGCCAGCGGGCCGATGGGCACGAGGGCTGCGAAAAGCAGAATGACGCGCCGGCTGCTCATGTCGAAGCCTGCGCGGATCTCTCGGCAGGCGTTGAAGGATTCAGGCAGGTTCTGCAGCGCGATCAGCGCGGCCAGCAGATAGGCCATCCCGACATCCTCGACCAGAAGCGCGCCGAGAGCGGCCGCCTCTGGCACAAAGTCGAGCATCATCGCCATGAACTGCGCCGCCTGCCCGCCACGCGCCCGCAGCAATCGATCGACGACATAAAAGGCGACACCGCCGAGCGCGAAAAGGCCAAGCGTCCAAAGGGGTGGGAGCCGTTCGGAGCCTTCGGGCACAAGAACAAGGGCGATGGCCGAAAACAGCGCGCCGCCGCCAAATGCAATCACGCTGTGCCGGAATTCCTCTTGCAGCCACTTCGGGCGGATCGAGGCATGCCCGGCGAGATAGGCGCCAAGCGGTATGGTCGCGCCCGCCAAAGTCGCGAGCGCAAGGGCAAGCAGTTGTGACGCCGTGGCGTCAGACAACGCGCTCCACCATTAGATGCTTGATCTCTGCGATCGCCTTGGCGGGGTTGAGCCCCTTCGGACAGGTCTTCGTGCAGTTCATGATCGTGTGGCAGCGATATAGCTTGAAGGGGTCCTCAAGCTGATCGAGCCGTTCAGGCGTCGCCTCGTCACGGCTGTCGATGATCCAGCGGTAGGCGTGCAGCAGTGCTGCCGGGCCGAGGTAACGGTCGCTGTTCCACCAGTAAGACGGACAGGCGGTCGAGCAAGACGCACACATCACGCATTCATAAAGACCGTCGAGCTTCTTGCGATCCTCGATCGACTGCTTCCATTCCTTCGCGGGGCGGTTGGTCTTGGTTTCGAGCCACGGCATGATCGAGGCGTGCTGGGCGTAGAAATGCGTCAGGTCCGGGATCAGGTCCTTCACCACCGGCATGTGCGGCAGGGGATAGATCTTCACGTCGCCGTCGACCTCGTCCAGCCCGTAGATACAGGCGAGCGTGTTGATCCCGTCGATGTTCATCGCGCAGGACCCGCAGATGCCTTCGCGGCAGGACCGGCGGAAGGTCAGCGTCGGGTCAATCTCGTTCTTGATCTTGATAAGCGCGTCCAGAACCATCGGGCCGCACTTGTCCATATCGATGAAATAGGTATCTACGCGTGGGTTTTCGCCCGTGTCGGGGTCCCAGCGGTAGATCTGAAACTTGCGGACATTCGTCGCGCCTTCGGGCTTCGGCCAGGTCTTGCCGACGCGCATCTTCGAGTTCTTCGGGAGAGTAAACTGAACCATCTGTTATCCCTTCCAATCGGGGCGGTCATAGAGCGGCCGGCGCGGGAACTGGCCCGATTTCCGGTAAACGCAGGAATTGTAAAGCGCGGCGGGATCCTTGCCTTGAAGCCATTCGGACGACAGATCGATGCGCACCTTGCTGGCCGCGCCGCCCGTGCCGGCGCCGACCGCGATCAGACCGCGCGGCCCCGCCGCGAGGCGCGCACGCTCGAAGCAAGCATCCTCTGCGCGGTCGACCGACATCGGACCGCAGGCAGCGAGGATTGCCATCGCCGGAAGAACCATATGCCGCCCGCTTGGGATCACCCGGCAGCCTCCGTCACCGGCAAAGCGTCAAGGCAGGCCACGGCCTTGGGGCGCGCGGCGTAAGCGAGGATGCGATCACGCGCGGCGGCGCTGACGACAGAGGTGTCGCCAAGTCCCATCTGCCCGGTCTCGACGATGGTCATCGCCTTTTGCACGCACTTGGCGGCCTCGGCGCTGTCGAGGTCAGGGCGTTCTGCCGCCATCACCTTGCCGATAAGCGCGCGGGATTCCTTTTTCGTCGCATCGGCGACGACGACCCCGGCGCAGCCGGGCAGCGTCAGCATCGCGGCGGCGAGAACTGCAAACGGAAGTTTCATCAGTAGACCCTCGCCTTTGGTGCGATCTTCTTCAGGTCGATCCCGCCCTCGGCCTCTTTGGTCAGCGGATCGAGATGGACCGGCCGGTAGTCGAGCCGCACCGCGTTCTTCGCATCGACCCAGGCAAGCGTGTGCTTGCGCCAGTTGGTGTCGTCGCGTTCGGCGTAATCCTCGCGGGCATGCGCGCCGCGGCTTTCCTTGCGCGCCAGCGCCCCGTTGATCGTGGTCAGCGCGTTGGGCATCAGGTTCGCCAGTTCCAGCGTCTCCATCAGGTCGGAGTTCCAGATAAGCGAACGGTCGGTGACCCGCAGGTCGTCCATCTTGGCGGCGACCTTGTTCATCTCCTCTACGCCCTCGGCCATCGTTTCCTCGGTGCGGAAAACGGCGGCGTTGGCCTGCATCGCCCGTTGCATCTCGAGCCGCAGGTCGGCGGTGGGGACGCTGCCATTGGCGTTCCGCAATCCGTCGAATCGGTCCAGCGCCGCGGCAACCGAGGCCTTGTTCAGCGTCGGGTTCGGGGCCGACGGATCGACGATCTCACCCGCGCGGATCGCGGCGGCACGGCCGAAGACCACAAGGTCGATCAGCGAATTCGACCCAAGGCGGTTGGCCCCGTGAACGCTCGCGCAGCCTGCCTCGCCCACGGCCATCAGGCCCGGCGCGATACGGTCGGGGTTCTCGCTGTCAGCGTTCAGAACCTCGCCCCAATAGTTCGTCGGGATGCCGCCCATGTTGTAGTGCACCGTCGGCAGGACGGGGATCGGCTCCTTGGTGACATCCACGCCCGCGAAGATCTTGGCGCTTTCGGAAATGCCGGGCAGACGTTCCGCCAGCGTTTCGGGCGGCAGGTGGTTCAGGTGCAGGTGGATGTGATCCTTGTGCTCGCCGACGCCCCTGCCCTCACGAATCTCGATCGTCATGCAGCGCGAAACCACGTCGCGGCTGGCGAGATCCTTGTAGGTGGGCGCATAGCGTTCCATGAAACGATCGCCCTCGGAATTGGTGAGGTAACCGCCCTCGCCGCGCGCGCCTTCGGTGATCAGGCAGCCCGCGCCGTAGATACCGGTCGGGTGGAACTGCACGAACTCCATGTCCTGAAGCGGCAGGCCCGCGCGGGCGACCATGCCGCCGCCGTCGCCGGTGCAGGTATGCGCCGACGTGGCCGAGAAGTAGGCGCGGCCGTAGCCGCCGGTCGCAAGAACCGTCATCTTGGCGTTGAAGACGTGGATGGTGCCGTCGTCGAGCTTCCACGCAACCACGCCCTGACAGGCGCCGTCCTCGCTCATGATGAGGTCGATCGCGAAATATTCGATGTAGAATTCCGCGTTGTGCTTCAGGCTCTGGCCGTAAAGCGTGTGCAGGATCGCGTGGCCCGTGCGGTCGGCGGCGGCACAGGTGCGCTGCACCGGGGGGCCTTCGCCGAATTCGGTCGTGTGGCCGCCGAAGGGACGCTGGTAGATCTTGCCCTCTTCGGTGCGGCTGAAGGGCACGCCGTAATGCTCAAGTTCGTAAACGGCCTTGGGCGCTTCGCGCGCGAGGTATTCCATCGCGTCGGTATCGCCGAGCCAGTCGGAACCCTTCACGGTGTCGTACATGTGCCACTGCCAGTGGTCCGGCCCCATGTTCGACAGCGACGCCGCGATGCCGCCCTGTGCCGCGACGGTGTGCGAACGCGTCGGAAAGACCTTGGAAACGCAGGCCGTTCTCAGCCCCTGTTCGGCCATGCCGAGGGTCGCGCGAAGGCCCGAGCCGCCCGCGCCGACAACGACCACGTCGTATTCGTGTACTTCATATGGATATTCGGTCATGTGTCAGTCCCTCAGAGCGCGAGCCGGATCAGCGCGTAAAGTCCGGTCGCCATCAGACCGTAGGAAAAGCAGATCACTGCGATGACCAGCGCCTTGCGCAGCAGGCCGTGGGCATAGTCCTCGATCATCATCTGCGCGCCGTTCTTGAAGTGGTAAAGCCCGATGAGCAGCGTCAGCGCGGCGACGATGGCCGGGAAGGGCCGGTTGTAATAGGCAACGACCTCTTCATACGGCGCGCCGAGAATGCAGCCGAAGGTGAAGATGAAAAGCGGGATCAGGATCGCAAGGCCAACGGCCGAGACCTGCATGTGCCAGTGATGCATCGTGCCGGATTTGGCAGAGCCGAGTCCCTCGGCGCGCTTGCGGTCGGTGAGGTAACGCATGTTCGGCCCCCTCAGAGAATGATGACGGTGATGAGCGTGAGGACGACCGAGCCGATGATGCAGGCCCAGCCGAGCTTCTCGGCGGTCTCGATCTCAAGCCCCCGGCCGCTGTCGAAGTAAAGATGCCTCAACCCGGCGAGGAAGTGGTACCAGACGGCCCAGATCGATCCGAGGAAGACAAGCTTGCCGAACCACGAGGTCAGAACCGCATCGGCGGTCGCGAAATAGTCCGCATTCGTCGCCGCCGCGAGCAACCACCAGACGATCAGGAACGCCGCCACGATAAGCGCGTTGCCGGTGATCCGCGTCAGGATCGACGTGATCGAGGTGAGCTGCGGGCGATAGATCTGAAGATGTGGCGACAGCGGACGGTTGCCCTGGTTGACGTCGGCCATGGTGGGTCCCTCTTTTGCCTTGCCCTGCGGCAGCGCAGCGACGCGCGCAGGCATCGCATACTTCATGACGACAATTTCGGGCGCTGTCACGCCGCGAATGAAGGATTTGCGCCGAATTCGGGACTGTTAGCGAAAAACCCTGCCTTTGTGATCACGATAAAAAAATCTGTGATCACAAATAGTGCCCGATTCCGAGCTGCTCGTCAGTCGCTCCACTGAACGGGAATCGCGCGGGAAGGGTCGGACATCGAAATCTGGCGCTCCGTTTCGCGCCTGAGCTTGCGCCGCATCCGTTCGGGGTATTCGTCATAGTTCTCGGCGGTCACGACGAAGGCGTTGCCACCGGTTATGACATTCGTGGCGAAGTAGTCGGGGAGCCCCTCGTCGTCGCCGCGGATCACGAGGGCGTTGACCGTGATCGCAAAGGCGTCGAGCTCGGGCAAAACATCTAGCGGTTCGGCACCCTCGTTCGACCGCCCGTCGCCCGAAATGTCGATGACGCGGCGCTTGCAGGCGGGCGCGTCGTCGAAGACCCGCAGCGCATAGGTCAGCGCCTCGCCGATCGCGGTCGAGAACTCGGCCCAGACCCGCGGCGCCGTTTCGATCTTCTGCGCCAGGGCCTCAAGCTCGGCGGGCGAGCCGACCGGATGCCAGCCGAGCGTCAGGTCCTGCCGGGACGACCCCGTCCACTGGACCAGCGCCAACACCGCCTGCCCGCGCACCAGCGCCTCGGCCACGACAGGATCGCGCAGGCCTTCGGCGAGCCCCTGCATCTGGGTCGCGTATTCGTAGCGGTCGACCGAGCCGGAGACATCGACGGCGAGAAGGAGAGCGAGGTCGCACGCTGCCGCCGGACCAGCCGTTCCGGCGAGGAGACAAACTGCTGAAATGGCGGACCGCATGGTCGACATGGGCGAAGCTTAGCCGCTTCCCCCGGCGCCGGTCCATCGCCATCGCATCACATCGGCATCAGCGCCCAGTAGTCGAGATCGAGGAGCACGTCGGGCAGGTATTTCCCGTCCTCACCCTTCAGCGCGAAGGCCGTTCCGCCATGCTTCACCGCGACGAGCCTTAGCCGCAATGCGCCGACGCCCGGCGCGGGCGTTTCCGCCTTGTCCAGCACTTCGGACCAGGCGCGCACGGTGTCGCCGGCAAAGCATGGATTGGCATGCGCACCCGCATTCAGCGCGGCGATGACCTGCGCGTTGGCAAGCCCGTTGAAGCTGAGCGCGCGGGCCAGCGAAATGACATGACCGCCATAGATCAGTCGCTTACCATCCTCGCGGTTGGTCGCGTCGAAATGGACCTTGGCCGTGTTCTGCCAAAGGCGCGTGGCCAGCATGTGTTCGGCTTCCTCGACGGTCACGCCATCGACATGGTCGATCTTCTCGCCGATCTCGTAGTCGCCCCAGCGATGCGTCTCGCCCGCCAGCGTGAAGTCGTAACGCGTGAAATCGAGCCCCTCGGGCACGACCAGATCGGCGGCGGCGACAGCGGGCGCAAGCTCCGGGATCACCGTGTCCGGCGCGGGGGCCGAGGTGTCGCGCTTGCGCACCATCACCCAGCGTACATATTCCAGCACCGCTTCGTCCCGCTGGTTAAGCCCGCGGGTCCGGACCCAGACGACGCCCGACTTGCCATTGGAGTTCTGCTTGAGCCCGATGACTTCGGATTCCGACCGCAGGGTATCGCCCGGCCAGACCGGCTTCAGCCAGCGCCCTTCGGCATAGCCGAGATTGGCGACTGCGTTCAAAGAAATGTCGGGCACCGTCTTGCCGAATACGGTGTGAAACGCGATCAGGTCGTCCATCGGCGCGGAGGGCAACCCGGACGCGCGGGCGAACTCATCCGACGAATACAGCGCATGCCGCGCCGGGTAGAGCGCGTGGTATAGCGCCCGCTCACCCCCTGAAACGGTGCGCGGCACGGCATGGGCGATGACGTCGCCCAGCCGGTAATCCTCGAAAAAGCGGCCCGGATTGGTCTTCATTGATCTTCCTGCTTGATACCTGAACCCGGCGCGTCAGCCGTAGGTCCCAAGGAACGGGTTGTAGCCCAGCCAGATGTGGATGCCGGCGATGATCGCGAAGACGACGACGGTGATCCCCGCCCCGATGGCATCCGACCGGATGCGGCCCTCGGCCGGCGGCGTCCAGCTTTGCTGCGCGTTGATCAGAACCATCGACACGATCGCCCAAAGCCCGAGCCAGCCGAACAGCACGACCGAGGCCATGTCGCCGTTCACCAGCAAATGCGCGAAGGCCCAGACGACGACGGCGGTCAACATCGGGTGGCGCAGCTTCTGCTTCACGATCCCTTTCGAATGCGGCACCCCGATCAGGAAGACCGAGATCAGCATCAGAAGGTTATTGAGGTGCCCCATCCCCGCCAACGGCGTGTAGATCGGCTCGATCTCGGCCCGACGATAGCCGATGACCATCAGGATGACGGCGGACAGCGAAAGCACCGTCACCAGCATCTTGCCGGGAATGTCGCCCATCCGGGCGCGCAGCCCTGGCAAAACGCGCTTGAAGAGATGGGCTGCCGTCCACAGGACGAGGCCGAGGATCATGATCTGCATCTGCACCACCTATTCGCGTCGTTCTTGTTCGGGCGCAGTCTGGCTTAATTCGCGCGCTCTGCAATAGCTTCGGCGCGCGCGAGGATCTGGCGGGCCGTCGCGGCGTGCAGGTTCTCGACGATCTTGCCGTCGACGACGGCGACGCCCTGGCCCGCGCGCTCGGCCTCCTGAAAGGCGTCGATCTGGCGGCGCGCCAGGTCGATCTCTTCTTCCGAAGGCGCGAAGGCGGCGTTCGTGATTTCAAGCTGGGCGGGATGGATCAGCGTCTTGCCGTCGAAACCCATGTCGCGGCCCTGTTCGCATTCGGCTTTGAGCCCCTCGTCATCCTTGAAGGCGTTATAGACGCCGTCCACGATGATCAGGCCGTGCGCCTTGGCCGCCAGAAGGCAAAGCTGGAGAGAGGTCAGCATCGGCAGACGGTCCGCGCGAAAGCGCGCGCCAAGGTCCTTGCCAAGGTCGTTGGTGCCCATGACCATGCCCGCAAGCCGGGGATGCGCGGCGATGGCGCCCGCGTTCAGCATCCCTTGGGGCGTTTCCATCATCGCCCAGAGCGGCGTTTCCGGAACGCGCGCCGCGACCGTGTCCAGATCGTCCGGCGACCCCACTTTCGGAACGAGGATCGCATCGACCGGAACGTTCGCGAAAGCGGCGAGGTCATCCGCGCCCCATTCGGTATCAAGCCCGTTCACCCGTACGATCTTGGCGCGGCGGCCATAGTCGGCTTCGGACAGCACACGCTGCAAAAGCGCGCGGGCGGTCGCCTTTTCGTCCGCCGCGACTGCGTCTTCGAGATCGAAGATGATCGCGTCCGTCGCCAGATCGCGCGCCTTTTCAAGCGCGCGTTCACGAGCGCCGGGAATGTACAGCACCGAGCGATACGGGCGCATACGGTCCACGGAATCGGGCATGATCGTCTCCTCGCAACAATGTTTCGCAAATGACCACATCCGCAGCACTTTCGGCAAGACCATAAATGCCGCAATGCAGAATGCCCCGGTGCGAACGCAGACTTTCCGTTATGTTTCAGTGCAATACCCCATCGGGCAAGCGCCCGGGACAGACCGCAGAACGGCGCATTAACCGGATTCTCGCGCCTCGCCACGCAGGATCGACCCATTGCACGCCCCGCCAAACCTTCGGTCAGAACGTCGGAAGCAGGGGCGGCTTATCGCAGACAGGCAAGTGAGCAGCAGCCCGCCGGCGATCTGGCGCCGGGCACTTCGCGCTTGCCCCAAACCAACGGGTCAAAACATGAAACAGCAGCTATTCGCATTGTCTCTGGGCTTCGGCGGTCTCGTCTTCGCCGCCCATCAGGCCTTCGCGCAATCCGCCCCCCATTGCGCCGAGCGCGGGGCTGTCGTCGCGGAACTTGCGAGCCTCTACGGCGAAACGCGTCAGGGACTCGGGCTTTCGGCTGATCGCGCGGTCATGGAGATCTTCGCATCCGCCGATACCGGCAGCTGGACGATCACGGTGACGACGGCGAACGGTCTGACCTGCCTTGTCGCGTCGGGCGACAACTATGAACCGGTGATCGAAGTTGCACCCGGCAAGGGCGCCTAGGCCACCGCGCTCCACAGGTGCTTCAGCGAAATCGCCAGAAGCGCCCATGTCACCAGCCGGAAGAACAGCGCCTCGGGCAGCACACGGACAAGCCGGACACCCGCGAACACCGCCAGGACCGACGGTGGTACGAGCATCGCGGCGACCTTCAGGTTCTCTGCCGAAAACTGCCCGAGCGCCGCGTAGGGGATCAGCTTGACCGCGTTCACGAACGCGAACAGCACCGTCGTCGTCCCGGCGAACACCATCTTTTCAAGCTTCAGCGGCAGCACGTAGACCTGATAGGGCGGCGCGCCTGCATGGCTGACGAAGCTCGTGAACCCGGTCAGCGCGCCCCAGAACATGCCCGGCGCGACCTTGGCATGCCTCGCGGGCCGCCCGGGTCCGCGGCGCAGAAGAAGGTTCAGCGCGAAGACCGCGCCGATCGCGCCCACGATTCCCGTGACCACAGCGTCAGAGACGTGCGACGCCGCGAGCCAGCCGATCCCGATGCCGATGACCGCCGCCGGGGCAAGAATCGCCAGAACCCGTTTATCGAAGGCGCGACGGTAAGCATAAAGCCCGAACATGTCGGACACGACATAGACCGGCAGAAGAAGCCCCGCCGCCGTGACGGGTGGCAGCACGAGCGCAAGAAGCGGCACCGACAGCATCGCCACGACCGGCAGGCCGCCCTTCGACAACCCGACGAACACCGATGCGATCAGCGCGAGCGACCAGAAAAGCGGTCCATCCGTCATGGCTGGTCAAGCTCGCGCACGATCCGGATCTTTGCACCTTCGCCGTAATCGCTGGGATGGGCCCCGACCCGCATCGCCGGCCGAGCCGTGGCAGGCGGAATTGTCCTGCCCGATCCCGTCCCCTTTTGATAGGCCGTCGCGGTGCGCGCGCGGGCGGCTGTTTGCCACTCGGCCTCGGTGGGCAGCCGCCAGTCAGGGTCGGCCTGGGCAGCCATCCATTCCGCATGCGCAAGCTCGTATCGTGCGATCGCGAAGGGCCGCGGAATGCGGACCAGTCTCCTTTGGCCCTCGCGGTTCGCCAAATGCAAATGTTTGCGCAAGGGCCGGCGCAGCCAAAGATGCTCGCAGAGCCCCGCCATCTCTACCATCAATCCGCCGATCAGCGTCACTCCGCGCGCCCATCCTGTCCCTGCTTTTCAGCCCTACGCCAAAGCAATCGTCTTGAACAGTCGCCCATGCCGCAGCGCAGCGGACTTGCGCGAACGGTCCGGAACGATTACCCAATGCCGCGAAATCAACCTGGACCCGGAGACAAATCATGGCCAGACCCAAGATTGCCCTCATTGGTGCCGGACAGATCGGCGGAACGCTCGCCCATCTCGCCGCGATCAAAGAATTGGGCGACGTCATCCTGTTCGACATCGCCGAAGGTACGCCGCAGGGCAAGGCGCTCGACCTCGCGCAATCCGGGCCCGTCGAAGGCTTCGACGCGTCGCTCAAGGGCGCAAACGACTATGCCGATATCGCGGGCGCAGACGTCTGCATCGTGACCGCCGGTGTCCCGCGCAAGCCGGGCATGAGCCGCGATGACCTTCTGGGCATCAACCTCAAGGTCATGAAATCGGTGGGCGAAGGCATCGCCAAGCACGCGCCGAAGGCTTTCGTGATCTGCATCACCAACCCGCTCGACGCGATGGTCTGGGCCCTGCGCGAATTCTCCGGCCTGCCGCACGCCAAGGTCGTCGGCATGGCGGGCGTCCTCGATTCGGCCCGCTTCCGCCACTTCCTCAGCCTCGAGTTCAACGTCTCGATGAAGGACGTCACGGCCTTCGTGCTTGGCGGCCACGGCGACACGATGGTGCCGCTGACCCGCTACTCGACCGTCGCGGGCATCCCGCTGCCCGACCTGGTCGAGATGGGCTGGACCACGCAGGAAAAGCTCGACGCGATCGTGCAGCGCACCCGCGACGGCGGCGCCGAGATCGTGGGCCTTCTGAAGACCGGCTCGGCCTTCTACGCGCCCGCCGCCTCGGCCATCGAGATGGCGGAAGCCTACCTCAAGGACCAGAAGCGCCTTCTGCCCTGCGCGGCCTATGTCGACGGCGCCTTCGGCCTGAACGACATGTATGTCGGCGTTCCGACGATCCTTGGCGCTGGCGGTGTGGAACGCATCGTCGACATCAAGCTCAACAAGGACGAGCAGGCGATGTTCGACAAGTCGGTCGAAGCTGTGAAAGGCCTTGTCGCGGCCTGCAAGGGCATCGATTCGTCGCTCGCCTGATCCGGCACGAAAGCATTCAAACGGGGCGCTTCGGCGCCCCCTTTTTTTCATTTTCGATTCTGCACGGGGGTCGCTTTGGCCCCGCTTTGCGCCATTTGTGATCACACTTTTTCAGCCTGTGATCACAAATTGCCGAATTCTCGCTCTTCAATTGCAATTGCTGCATAATCCGCTTCGTCCCCACGTTTGGCTGTGCCATTACCGGCGTCAGACCGCACGAAACCGGGGGACTAGCGATGAACATCCACGAATATCAGGCCAAGGCGCTTCTGCGCAGCTACGGCGCGCCGGTCTCGGACGGCCGTGCGGTTCTGAGGGCCGAAGAGGCCAAGACCGCCGCAGGCGAAATGGACGGGCCGCTTTGGGTCGTGAAGGCGCAGATCCATGCCGGTGGCCGCGGCAAGGGCAAGTTCAAGGAAGCCGAGGCTGGTGACAAGGGCGGCGTCCGCCTGACGAAATCGGTCGAGGAAGCCGCGAACGAGGCCCGCAAGATGCTGGGCCGCACACTCGTGACGCACCAGACCGGCCCCGCCGGCAAGCAGGTCAACCGCATCTATATCGAAGACGGTTCGGACATCGCGCGCGAGCTTTACCTCGCGCTTCTCGTCGACCGTCAGACCAGCCGCATCGCGTTCGTCTGTTCGACCGAGGGCGGCATGGACATCGAGGAGGTCGCGGCCAACACCCCGGACAAGATCCTCTCCTTCTCCGTCGACCCCGCCTCGGGCCTCTCGGATTTCCACGGCCGCCGCGTGGCCTTCGCGCTTGGTCTCGAAGGCGGTCAGGTCAAGCAATGCGTGGCGCTCATCCGGACGCTCTACAAGCTCTTCGTCGAGAAGGACATGGAGATGCTTGAGATCAACCCCCTGATCGTCTCTCCCGCGGGCGAGCTCAAGTGCCTCGACGCCAAGATGGGCTTCGACGGCAACGCGATCTACCGCCACCCCGATATCGCCGCACTCCGCGACGAGACCGAGGAGGACCCGAAGGAACTCGCAGCCTCCAAGTTCGACCTGAACTACATCGCGCTGGATGGCGAGATCGGCTGCATGGTGAATGGCGCGGGTCTGGCGATGGCCACGATGGACATCATCAAGCTTTACGGAGCCGAGCCTGCCAACTTCCTCGATGTCGGCGGTGGCGCCACGAAGGAAAAGGTCACCGAGGCCTTCAAGATCATCACCTCGGACCCGAACGTCAAAGGCATCCTCGTCAACATCTTCGGCGGCATCATGCGCTGCGACGTCATCGCCGAGGGCGTGGTCGCCGCGGTGAAGGAGGTCGGCCTGAAAGTGCCGCTGGTGGTGCGACTGGAGGGCACCAATGTCGAGAAGGGCAAGGAGATCATCAACACCTCCGGCCTGAACGTCATCGCCGCCGACGACCTGAAGGACGGTGCCGAGAAGATCGTCAAAGCGGTGAAGGGGTAAGAGCATGGCCGTACTCGTCAACAAGAACACCAAAGTCATCTGCCAGGGCCTCACGGGCTCGCAGGGCACGTTCCACACCGAACAGGCCGTGGCCTACGGCACGAAGATGGTCGGCGGCGTGACGCCCGGCAAGGGCGGGCAAACCCATATCGACCTGCCGGTCTTCAACTCGGTCCACGAGGCGAAGAAGGCCACCGAAGCCAATGCCAGCGTGATCTACGTGCCGCCCCCTTTCGCGGCGGATTCGATCCTCGAGGCGATCGACGCCGAGATGGAGCTGATCGTCTGCATCACGGAAGGCATCCCGGTGCTCGACATGATGAAGGTGAAGCGCGCGCTGCAGGGCTCCAGATCCACGCTGATCGGGCCGAACTGTCCGGGCGTCATCACGCCCGACGAATGCAAGATCGGCATCATGCCGGGCCACATCCACAAGAAGGGCTCGGTCGGGGTCGTGTCCCGCTCGGGCACGCTGACTTACGAGGCGGTCAAGCAGACCACCGACGTGGGTCTCGGCCAATCGACCTGCGTCGGCATCGGCGGCGACCCGATCAAGGGGACAGAGCATCTCGACGTCCTCGAATGGTTCCTCGCTGATGATGAAACCCAGTCGATCATCATGATCGGCGAGATCGGCGGATCGGCCGAGGAAGAAGCCGCGCAGTTCCTGAAGGACGAGGCGAAGAAGGGCCGCAAGAAGCCGGTCGCGGGTTTTATTGCCGGCCGCACCGCCCCTCCGGGCCGTCGCATGGGCCATGCGGGCGCGATCGTCGCCGGCGGCAAGGGCGGCGCCGAAGAGAAGATCGAGGCGATGCGCAGCGCCGGTATCGTCGTGGCCGACAGCCCCGCAACGCTTGGCGAGGCGGTTCTGAAGGCCATAGGTTGATTGTCATCCCGCCCCGGCGCAGTCTGGGGTGGGGTCAGCAAGGTGACGGGTATGCCGGTTTTTCGGATTGGCGATAAGCTTCACTACTACGCCCACGTCCCGAAATGCGGCGGGTCGTCGGTCGAGTCGTATCTCAGGCAGCGCTTCGGCGCGCTCGCCTTTCTCGATACGCGCTACCTCGAATTGCCCGAGGCGCAGCGCTGGACGAAGTCCTCGCCCCAGCACCTGCCCTATGCCGCCTTCGCCAAGCTGATCCCGACCGAGTGGATCGCATCGTCCTTCGGGGTCGTGCGCCATCCGGTCAAGCGGCTGGTCAGCGCCTTCCAGTACCAGGTGGAGGTCGAAGGCACCGTCGCCGCGCTCTGGTCGATCGACGAATGGTTCGACGACTGG
>CBDUOT010000065.1:0-19708 GCA_965368915.1 uncultured Rhodobacterales bacterium
CGTCGTCCGGCGCCCAGTCGTCGCGTTCATCGCGACCGGGGACGAACTCGTCATGCCCGGAGAGAACCCGGGCCCGGATCAGATCATCGCCTCGAATACCTTCGCACTCGCGGCACTTGCCGAAGCGGAGGGCGCCGAGGCCCGGATGCTGCCGATCGCAGGTGACAGCGAGGCGAGCCTGCGCTTCGCGTTCGAACTCGCCGGCGACGCCGATCTGGTGGTGACGATCGGTGGCGCATCCGTGGGCGACCATGACTTGGTGGGCAGCGTCGCAGAAGCGATCGGAATGGAGCGGTCGTTTTACAAGATCGCGATGCGCCCGGGAAAGCCGCTCATGGCGGGGCGACTTGGGCAATCCGTCATGCTCGGACTGCCTGGAAATCCCGTATCGTCAATTGTTTGCGGCCATATCTTTATGTTGCCTCTATTGCGCGCCATGCAGACTCTGCCTGCTGAGCCTGCGCCCGTACGGCGTGGTGTACTCGCCCGTGCCGTCGAGGCGAACGGTCCGCGAGCGCATTACATGCGCGCGCGGACGGACCTGCGTGGCGGAACGGTGCATATTCACCCCTTCGACCGTCAGGACAGCGCACTTCTGACAGTGCTTTCGAGCGCCGATGCGCTGCTGATCCGACCGGTCGGCGACGGACCGCAACCGGCCGGAGCGGCGGTTGAGTATATTCCGCTCTGACATCTCCCTGACCCGAATTCGTTGACACAAAAAGGGAACGCGCGTAGAACATCCCTTGAACAGAGCGGCAATCGGCAAAGGAAAACAGGCATCATGCTGACGCGCAAGCAACTGGAACTGCTCAATTTCATCCAGAAACGGATGGCTCGCGACGGCGTGCCCCCCTCATTTGACGAAATGAAGGATGCTTTGGACCTTCGCTCCAAGTCGGGCATTCACCGGCTGATCACCGCGCTTGAAGAGCGGGGCTTCATCCGCCGCCTTGCCCATCGCGCCCGCGCGATCGAGATCGTGAAGCTTCCCGAGGCGCTGGAGAAGCCGGGATTCAAACCGCGCGTCATCGAAGGCGACCGCGCCGCTCCGCCACGCGGCGCGATGCCGGTTTCGGAAGTCGACGCGCAGGAACTGCCGGTCATGGGGCGGATCGCCGCTGGCGTGCCGATCGAAGCAATCTCTGAAGTGTCACACCATGTCGCTGTGCCCGGCTCCATGCTGTCGGGCAACGGCCAGCATTACGCGCTGGAGGTCAAAGGCGACTCGATGATCGAAGCCGGGATCAACGACGGCGATATCGTCGTGATCCGCGAACAGACCACGGCAGACAACGGCGATATTGTTGTCGCGCTTGTCGAAGGCCTTGAAGCGACACTCAAGCGCTTCCGGCGGCGGGGCAACATGATCGCCCTCGAAGCCGCCAACGCGGCCTATGAGACGCGTGTCCTGCCTGAGGATCATGTGAAGGTTCAGGGCAGACTCGTCGGGCTTATCCGCAGCTACTAACCTTATTTGACCGACGCTTTGCGACCGTCTTGCGCCTTCCGGTGATGACGGTTCCACAGCCGGTCGCCCGCAATTTCTCGGGCCGTGACAATGCGGAGTTTGCCCTGATCGATGTGCATCGCGAGCGCGCCTGTCTGGCGTAGCATCTTTTCGTCGATGATCAGGCAGTCATCCTTTGGCTCGCCCTGCCAGCGGGCGGAGAGAATGACGACCGCGCCCTCCCGGCAGGCAGCATCCACGCCCGCCTCCGCACCCTTGCCTGTGAAGTGCCACGCCTGAAGTTGGCCCAGTTTGGCCAATATCGCCCCTTTCTCCCCTGAAAGCCCGGCGCGCGCGTGGGCGGCTTCTTGCGGGGCCATGTCGCCATCATCCTCAAGCCAGCTCTTCGCAACAAAGCCGGAGCCCTTGGGCTTTGACAGCACCCGGCCCAGAGGCGTGCTGAGACCGATCAGACCGCCGTCACCCGCCACGAGCAGCACGGGACGCTCCGCCCCAACCCAGAATAGAAGCGCGACGGCAACCATGCCCGTGCCCAGCCCGCGCAACCAGAAGGCTCGCGTCACCAGCGCCAGAAGGCCGCCGAAAGACAGCAGAGGCAGCACGAACCACGGCGGAGTCGGGACGGCGAAGACTGAACCTTCCAGACCGGCCACCCAGGCGGCAACCATCAAAATGAAGGCCGTCCCCTGCTCCATCAGCCACAAGGCCGGCGCGGCGAGACCAAGGGGCGCGAGCAGTCCGGCGATCACGCCCATGGGCATCACCAGCGTCCCCATCACCGGGACGGCAAAGAAGTTTGCAACAAGCCCGTACTCCGCGATCCTGTTGAAATGCGCGGCGGCGATCGGTGCGGTGGCAAAACCCGCGGCGGCCGAGGACAGGACCAGCATCGCCACGGGCCTTAGCAGACTTGGTACGTGGCGCTGAACGCTCGCCCAGGGCTGGAACGCCATGATAAGCGCCACCGTCGCGCCGAAAGACATCTGAAACCCCGGCTCCACCAGGCTTTCGGGTTCGAGCACGAGCACGATCAGCGCCGCGATCGCGACGGATCTCAGTGAAATCGCGCGCCGGTCGACAAGCACGGCGAATAACATCACCGCGGCCATGATGAAGGCCCGCCGCGTCGCGACGCTCGGCCCCGCGAGCGCAAGGTAGATAGCCGCGGCGATCAGCGCCACGACGGCCGCGATCTTCTTCGTGTTGAGGCGAAGCGCGAGCGGAGGCGCCAGAGCGAGGCCGTAACGCACCGCCCCGAACACAAAGCCGGTCAGAAGACCCATGTGCAGCCCCGATATGGATATCAGGTGCGACAGGTTCGAAGCGCGAAGCGCGTCGTTCGTCGCCGAATCGACGCCTGAACGATCGCCCGTCATCAGCGCTGCCGCGAAGGCGCCCGCCTGCCCTTCCATCTGCGCCCGCATCGCGGTGGATATCCTCATCCGCAGACGGAACGCCGCCAACGCCAATGCGCCATCTGGCGGCTCGAGCGCAAGCACCGGCGCCCGCGTGTAGCCAACAGCACCAAGGCGCGAGAACCAGGCGAGCCGCTGGAAATCGAAGCCACCGGGTTCCACCGGCCCCTCGGGCGGCGACAGGTGCGCGGTCAGAACCACGGTGAGGCCGGGCTGAGCATCGACGAAGCCCTGCTGCCCATGAAGCGCGACCCGGACCCGCGCGGGCGTGTTTTGCGGCGCCATGTCCGCAAGCACCACACGGTCCAGCGTCAGACGAAGCTGATCCGAAAACGACCGGTCGATCGCGACGATCCGGCCCTCAACCGGACCGTAGTAGCGGAACGGCATGACGGGTGCGGCCACGATGTGTGCACGAACGGCCCCAAGGAGCAGCCCCGCCGCCACGAGCGCAAGGCCGGTGGCTGGCGCACGAAGCAACTCGGGTCCGCGTCGCCCAGCAAGCGAAGCGATCACGACGAGCAGGAAAGCGGGCCCAGTCGTTTCGATGCCCGGTTCGTAGCGCAGCGCGAAATAGGTTCCGATCCCCAGGGAAAGGCAAACCGGCGCCCAGGGCAGAAGCCTTCCCCGCTCTGCCCCAAGCGCCTCAAGTATGGCGATGGCCGCACGCACCTTGTTTCCCCGTCCGGCATTGCCTAATGACTTGCCACAGCCTGAACGCTCATGGTTTCCGAAAGGTTAACGCGCCTATGTCCGATGTCGTGACCCGCTTTGCCCCATCACCCACCGGCTACCTTCATATCGGCGGCGCGCGCACGGCGCTGTTCAATTGGCTTTACGCACGCGGGCGCGGCGGCAAGTTTCTGCTTCGGATCGAGGACACCGACCGGGAACGGTCCACGCCCGAGGCGACGGATGCGATTCTGCGCGGATTGACGTGGCTTGGCCTCGACTGGGACGGCGATGTCGTCAGCCAGTTCGAAGGCCGCGACCGCCATGCCGAAGTCGCGCACGAAATGCTTGCGCGCGGGCATGCCTACAAGTGCTTCTCGACCCAGGAAGAGATCGAGGCCTTCCGCGAAGCCGCGCGGGCCGAGGGTCGTTCAACCTTGTTTCAGAGCCCTTGGCGTGATTCCGATCCCGCAACGCATCCGGACGCACCGTTCGTCATCCGCCTGAAGGCCCCACGATCGGGCGAGACGGTGATCGAGGACGCGGTGCAGGGATCGGTCAAGTTCCGAAACGACCAGCTCGACGACATGGTATGTTTACGCTCGGATGGTACGCCCACCTACATGCTGGCGGTTGTCGTGGACGACCACGACATGGGTGTCACGCATGTCATCCGGGGGGACGATCATCTGAACAACGCGGCGCGACAGGTGCAGGTCTATCGGGCGATGGACTGGGCGGAACCTGTCTGGGCCCACATCCCCTTGATTCACGGTCCCGACGGCAAGAAGCTGTCGAAGCGGCACGGCGCGGTCGGACTGGAGGAGTACCAGGCCATGGGCTATCCGGCCGCGGGCATGCGCAACTACCTGACGCGGCTCGGCTGGGCGCACGGCGATGCGGAGTTCTTCACCGATGCGCAGGCAAAAGAGTGGTTCGATCTGAAGGGAATCGGGCGCGCGCCGGCAAGGCTCGATTTCAAGAAGCTCGAAAATCTCTCGGGTCAGCATATCGCGGCCACTCCGGATGCCGTGCTACTGCCTGAAATAGAGGCTTTTCTGGCGGCCTCGGGCCAGCCCGCCCTTTCGCAGGTGCAGAAAGATGGTTTGTCACGTGCTCTTTACTGCGTGAAAGAGCGCGCCAAAACATTTCCGGAACTTATTGAAAAAGCTTACTTTGTATTGGGCACTCGCCCCTTCGAGCCGGATGAGAAGGCGGCCAAGTCACTCGATACGGTATCCCGTGGTATACTGACAGAATTGACGCCGCAGCTGCAAAATGCTAGCTGGGAGCGCGAAATGCTGGAGGCCACCGTGGCCAGCGTCGCCGAGGCCCATGGAATAGGTCTCGGCAAGATCGCGGGGCCTCTTCGGGCAGCACTTGCAGGACGCACGGTCAGCCCCAGCGTCTTCGACATGATGCTCGTGATAGGGCGCGAAGAAACGATCGCCCGGCTGAAGGATGCGACCGCCTGAGGGCGTGATTGGGGGCACCTGCCCCTCGATGTTTACCTGCTTCGCGGTCACATCCGCGAATGCGATCCGAAAGGGAGCTGCGATGGACAAAATGATCAAAAACGCGACGCTGAGCTTTGACGGCAAGACCATCGACCTTCCAATCCTGCAACCCACAGTGGGACCGGACGTCGTCGACATCCGAAAGCTCTACGCGCAGGGCGATGTGTTCACCTACGACCCGGGTTTTACCTCGACCGCCGCCTGCGACAGCGCAATCACCTATATCGACGGTGACAAGGGCGAACTGCTTTATCGCGGTTACCCGATCGAGCAGTTGGCCGAGAAATCGCATTTCCTCGAAGTCTGCTACCTCTTGCTTTACGGCGATCTGCCGGATGCGGGTCAGATGGTCGATTTCGAAAGCCGCGTGACCAATCACACGATGGTCCACGAGCAGATGCACAACTTCTTCCGCGGATTCCGCCGCGATGCCCATCCGATGGCGACCATGGTCGGCGTCGTCGGCGCGATGTCGGCGTTCTATCCCGACAGCACCGACATTCAGGACCCTTGGCAGCGCGAAGTGTCGGCTATCCGGATGATCGCGAAGCTGCCGACGATCGCTGCGATGGCGTTCAAATACTCGATCGGCCAGCCGTTCGTGTATCCGAAGAACACACTCGACTATTCCTCGAACTTCCTGCGTATGTGCTTTGCGGTTCCTTGCGAGGAATACGAGGTCAATCCGATCCTCGCCAAGGCGATGGACCGGATCATGATGCTGCATGCGGACCACGAGCAGAACGCCTCGACCTCGACCGTGCGTCTTGCCGGTTCGTCGGGCGCCAACCCGTTCGCCTGCATCGCCGCCGGCATCGCTTGCCTCTGGGGGCCCGCCCATGGTGGCGCGAACCAGGCGTGTCTGGAGATGCTGCGCGAGATCGGGACGGTCGACAACATCCCCGAAGCGATCCGGCGCGCGAAGGACAAGAACGATCCGTTCCGCCTGATGGGCTTCGGTCACCGGGTCTACAAGAACTTCGACCCGCGCGCGAAGGTCATGAAGGAATCGGCGGACGAGGTGCTCGACCTGCTGGGCATTCACGACAACGAAACCCTGAAGGTCGCCAAGGAGCTTGAGCGGATCGCGCTTGAAGACGAGTACTTCGTCGAGAAGAAGCTTTATCCGAACGTCGACTTCTACTCGGGCATCATCCTCGAGGCGATGGGCTTCCCGACCTCGATGTTTACGCCGATCTTCGCGGTCAGCCGCACGGTAGGCTGGATTTCGCAGTGGAAGGAAATGATCGCCGATCCGACCCAGAAGATCGGCCGTCCGCGTCAGCTTTATATCGGCCAGACCCGGCGCGACTACCTGGACGTGGCAAAGCGCTAAGAGCAGCCCGCAGATTTGAAGACGGCCGCCCTCTGGGGCGGCCGTTTGCGTTTCATCGTGCGCTCTGCTGAAGCGTCGGCACCACGACCAGGGTGGAGACGCGAGACGTCAGGCCGCGGCCTCCGCGTGCTCCTTCGAAATCCGCTCGGCCTCTTTGCCATAGATTTCTTCGTAGTGGTCGAACTTGGTCTCATGCCAGGCGGTGCCTTGCGTAGCTGAGCCGAGCGCCATGACGAGGTCTTCCTCTTGCGAGGCGGGCAAAAGCGCGCGGAAGATATCCCAGCCCCGATAAGTCGGATCGCCGTCGAAGCCCAGAACCTGCCCCTTGAGCGATGAGATCAGCGACACCATCGCGCCCGAATAGACCGAGGGCACGTGGATATCGATCCGGTCGATCGGCTGAAGAAGCACCGGACCGCATTTGCCGAGCGCATCGCGCAGTGCCATGCGGCCAGCCATTCTGAACGCAAAGTCGGAACTGTCGACCGCGTGGTGCTTGCCATCGGTCAGCGTGACCGACAGATCAGTCACCGGAAACCCCAGCGGGCCCGTGCCGAGCGCTTCGCGCGCGCCCTCCTCCACCGCGGGGATGTAGTTCTTGGGCACCGTGCCACCCTTAACCGTGTCGGAGAACTGGAAGCCCTCGCCCCGCGCCGCGGGGCGAACAGTAATGGCCACGTCCGCAAACTGGCCCGCACCGCCCGATTGCTTGCGATGCCGGTAGTGTTCGTCGACGCTGCCAGAGATCGTTTCGAGATATTGGGGATCAGGCTGGCTGGTCGAGACCTCTATCCCGAAGTCTTCGGCGAGGACGGACAGAACCTGCCGCTCGTGCATGACGCCCTGTAATTTCAAAAGCGCGTGGCCCGACCCTTCGTCCTGAGCGACACGCAACATCGGATCGGCCTCGGCCAGCCGCGCGAGTGCGGCGGACAGCCGAACGTCGTCGCGTTCATGTTCGGGGGTCACGATCCGGGCGAGCGCCGGTGGGCATCCCGTTCCCCAGTCTGGCACGGGCAGAACTTTGCCGGCAGCGAAGATGTGTCCGGCACAAAGTTGGTCGGACTTGACCGAGACACCGATCTCTCCTGGTTCCAAGCGGTTGGCGCCCCCCTTCTCGCCGATCTGGACAAGCCCGCCGAGATGGCCGCCGCCCAGATCGCCGCCTTGCGCGACGCCTTCTCCGAGCGCCCGCATCATGACGCACTTTCCTAAGTGCTTTCGGATCTGCGCATGAAAGCCAACGGCCAGCGCCTCGGGCGCGCCAAGCCGGTCGCGAAGTGCGGACACGTCAGGGGTTTCGTGCCTGAGAGCTTTCATCAAGCGCAGGATGCCGTTCTTGTGACTTGCCGATCCAAGGAAGGCGGGCAGTACGTCGCGGTGCTGAGTTTCGCGTTTGGCGATCTCGAACAACGCCCCGGTCGCGGGTTCCCGATCTTCGATAAGCTCTTCAAGAAGTGAGTCGTCATAATCCGACATCTGCTCCAGAAGCTCGGCGCGGGCTTCGTGTTCGCGGTCGGCCGCGTCGCTTGGCATTTCGACAAGTTGCGAAGGCTGGCCGTCGCGGTAGCGCCAGGCGCGCTCTGAAATCAGATCCACGGCCCCGACGATTTCGCCACCCTCGCGAATCGGAATCTGCCGCAGGACGACTGTGTGGCCGGTATAGGTCTGGAGCGCCGCGACGATATCGCGGATGCGCCCCTTGGGGGCATCCATGCGGTTGACGAAGATGAAGCAGGGGACGTTCGCCGCCTCGACCGCCCTCAGCCACGGCGCGGCCAGCACGGCCTCGTCAGGGTCGGGCGCAACGCAAAGGACGGCGGCGTCCGCAGCCAGAAGTGCTGCGCCCCCCATGCGGGCGAATTCCGGCCCGCCCGCCATATCAAGCGCGCACCATTCCTCGTCCATGAACGAAAAGCGATTCAGTGTCAGATGGCCGGCCGTCTCGGATCGGACCGGAGCGCCGTCGAGCGCGGCAAGCGCACTGACGAGCTCGGTTTTCCCCGATTGAGACGGCCCGAGTACCGTGAAACAGCGCATGTCTTTTCCCCCCTGACGGCACGCAGATGGGCGCGATCCGTCGCTGGCCCCGTGCCTTCGGGCCATGCGCCCCATAGGGATCAAGTCTCGGACTCAGAGATGGCCGGGTCAAGCAGGGATGCGGGCCGATGTTTGTGGGAAGGAAAACGGCCCCGTATTAGCGTCCCTCGAACCGCGGAGCGCGCTTTTCGAGAAACGCGGTGACGCCTTCGTTGAAGTCGTGCGTGCGCCCGCACTCGCCCTGCAGCCGCGCTTCCAGCGCGAGTTGCCCTTCGATGTCGTTTGCAAGGCTTGCGCGCAGCGCCTGCTTGATGCGCGTGTAGGACTGGGTCGGTCCCTTGGCGAGTTTCTGTGCCCGCCCCCGCCAATGTGCATCGAAGGTATCATCCGACACACATTCCCAGATCATACCCCAGTCGGCCGCCTGCCGCCCCGTGATCTTGTCGGCGAAAAGCGCCGTCCCCATGGCGCGCGCCATCCCGATCGCGCGCGGCAGAACATAGGTGCCGCCCGCGTCGGGGATGAGGCCAATACGCGAGAAAGCCTGAATGAAGCTGGCGCTTTCGCACGCGATCACCACGTCGGCTGCAAGAGCGAGGTTGGCGCCTGCCCCCGCCGCGGCCCCATTCACCGCTGCGATCACCGGCACATCGACCGCCATGATCGCACGCAGCATGGGTTCATATTCCTCCGCGAGCGTCCGCTCGAGGTCGAAATCGGTGCCCGCGGCGCGGTCGTTGAGGTCTTGCCCCGAACAGAACGCCCGGCCCGTGCCGGTCAGAACCACGACTCGCGCGGTAGCGGAGGACTTCGTAACGGCTTCAGTGATCTCGGCGCGCATCTTCGTGCTGAGCGCGTTCATGACCTCGGGTCGGCTCAGCGTGATGACGGCCACACCGTCGGCTTCGTCAAGCGTGATGGTCTCGTAAGCCATGGCTGTCCTCCGGGTTCACTCCGGCGCCAGCTTAGCGTCACGCGTCGCGCCGGAAAGCGGAACGGCACGTCACTTCTTGAGGATTTCGTCGAGCCTTACGCGCTCGGCCTCACTCAGCGGCGCGGGGGTGGCCTCCGATATCGGGCGCCGTCGGCGCAGGTAGATCAGGGCGCCGCCGAGCGCCAGAAGGAACATCGCAGGCCCCGCAATCCAGAGAATAAGGTTCTCACCCCTGACTGTGGGCTGCAGAAGCACGAATTCACCGTAGCGGTCGACAAGATAGGCGATGACCTCATCGTCACTATCGCCCGCCACCAGACGCTCGCGCACGAGAAGCCTGAGATCACGGGCAAGCTCGGCGTTCGATTCGTCGATGTTCTCGTTCCGGCAAACAAGGCAGCGAAGCCCCTTCGAGAGCTCCCTCGCCCGAGCCTCAAGCGCAGGATCGCCGAGGATCTCGTCCGGCTGAACGGCGAAGGCCGGCGCGGCGAGCAGGCAAAGTGCAAGGATCAGGCGACGCATCTGCTCACTCCGCAGGGGCGGCCATGGCGGGGGCACGGCGCGCGCCCGCAGCGACGCGATAGCGTCGGTCCGTGAGGCTGACGAAGCCCCCAAGCGCCATCAGGATCGCGCCCGCCCAAATCCAGTTCGCGAAGGGCTTTATGTAGGTGCGAACGGTCCAACCGCCATTAGCCTGTGCATCGCCGATTACGAGGTAAAGGTCACGCCAGACGCCGTTCGCGATCGCAGCTTCGGTCGTAGGCATGGCGGCAACTGGATAGATGCGCTTTTCGGGGTGAAGACGCGCAACCTCTCGCCCGTTCTTCGACATGCTGATCGTTGCGAGCGTCGAGATGTAATTAGGCCCCTCGACCTCTTCGACACCTTCCAGCGTGATTTCGTAGCCGGAAACTTCGAACGGCTCACCGACATGCGCCACGCGGATATCCTCGACATCCCAAGCCATGAGGCAGGCAATGCCGATGAACGTGACGCCGAGGCCCGAATGGGCCATGGCTTTGCCCCAGTCCGCGCGCGGCAAACGGGCAAGCCGCGCCGGCGTACGACCCGCGCGTTGCCAAAGCTCCACCGCCGCACCGGCGATCAACCAGCTACCCAACGCCACGCCGATCGGCGCAAGCGCGCTGCGGTCCGTGCCAACGGCGAAGGCCAGCGCGCCAAGCGAGAGCGCGAGGATCACCGCGGGATAAAGCGGCTTGATGCTGCGCCCGAGCCGCGCGCGTTTCCACGGCAGGATCGCACCGATAGGCAGGATGGCTGCTAGGATCACCATGAACGGCGTGAACGCCTGGTTGAAGAACGGCGCACCGACAGAGAGTTTCCGGTCGAAGGCAAGTTCGGCAACCAGCGGCCAGATCGTCCCTACGAAAACGACGAAGGCAGAGACGGCTAAAAGCACGTTGTTCAAGACAAGCGCCGATTCCCTGCTGACCATGGCGAACACGCCCTTCGCCTCCATCGTGCCCGCGCGGGCGGCATAGAGCGTCAGCGCTCCCCCGATGAAGACGGCGAGGATCGCGAGGATGAAGACCCCGCGCTCAGGGTCGTTGGCGAAGGCGTGAACGCTGGTAATGACGCCCGAACGCACGATGAACGTGCCGATCAGCGAGAACCCGAAAGCAAGGATCGCCAGCAGTATTGTCCAGCTTTTTAGCGCCTCACGCTTTTCGACAACAATCGCCGAGTGAAGCAGCGCCCCCGCGATGAGCCAAGGCATGAACGAGGCGTTTTCGACCGGATCCCAGAACCAGAACCCGCCCCAGCCAAGCTCGTAATAGGCCCACCAAGAGCCGAGCGCGATGCCGACGGTCAGGAACATCCAGGCGGCGAGCGTCCAAGGTCGGACCCAGCGCGCCCAAGCCGCGTCTACCCGGCCTTCGATCAGGGCGGCAACAGCGAAGGAAAAGGCCATCGAGAGGCCGACATAGCCGAGA
Source organism: uncultured Rhodobacterales bacterium (assembly GCA_965368915.1). Lineage (GTDB taxonomy): Bacteria > Pseudomonadota > Alphaproteobacteria > Rhodobacterales > Rhodobacteraceae > Albidovulum. The sequence continues at coordinate 11,341 of CBDUOT010000065.1, forward strand.
TAGAGGAACGGAGGATGGAAGGCGAGGCCCGGATCCTGCAGAAGCGGATTGAGGTCCTGCCCATCGAAGGGCGGTACTGCGAGCCGCTCAAATGGGTTCGACGTAAAGAGGATAAAGGCGAGGAAAGCCACACCGATCATCGCCTGTACGCTCAGCACCCGCGCCTTCAGCCGCTCGGGCAATTCCTGCCCGAACCAGTGTGCCGAGGCACCGAAGAGCGCAAGGATCAGTACCCAGAGGAGCATGGACCCCTCATGATTCCCCCAAACGCCCGATACCTTGTAGAGCATCGGCTTCAGCGTATGGGAGTTCAGCGTCACGAGCTTGAGAGAGAAATCAGACAGGACGAAGGCATAGGTCAGGGCCGCGAAGGCGACCGCGATGCAAAGAACCTGCGCGGTCGCGGCTGGACCAGCAATCGCCATCCAGCCACGCCAGCCCTTATGGGCGCCAATCAAAGGCACGACCGCCTGAACACAGGCGATCATGAGGGCGAGGATCAAAGTGAAATGGCCAAGTTCTACGATCATGCGCGGGAGCATAGCCGGGTCTGGAGGCGCGGCCAATGGGCTGCGCGCGGATGTCGCGGGTTCGTGACGCTTGCCCAACCCTTCGGGGCACATAGCCCAACGAAGGGACCGCGTCTTTACTCCATCTTCTCAAGACATTCGCACGCGGGGGCAAGTCTGGCTAGCGCGCTTCTCGCTGCAGCCATTCTGAAAGCGCTGGGTTCACGTCTCTCTCGGCCTCGACCGCGCGCGGCGGCGGAGGCGGTGTGATCTGAGGGCGCGCGCGGAAGTGATGCGCCTCGCGCGCGCCGAAATAGAAACCGACAACGGCCGTCAACAACCACCAGAGCGGCTCGGGCACGTAGTTCAACCCGACCATTCGACGCGTGAAACTGTCGGGATCTACCATGGCAAAGGCGAACAGCCCGAGTGTGCCGAGCGCCAGCATGGGGCGCGGCAGGCGGTTCAGACCGTTGACGAACCGATCGAACAGGCCTGGCCGGGCATGCTGGAACTCCTCCCCGTGTTCGGTAAGCGCGGCGATGTAAGCATCGTGCCCGGCCTGCATTTTCTTCGTTGCGTTCGGGGTGAAGACCTCGGCGACTTCAGTCGCCGCGCGTCCGATGGCTTCGGTGGCGGCGGGTGCGCCGAGAATACGACCAATCACGCCCATGACGCGGTCCTTTCGCGGTGCTGAGCCTCGGTCAGGTGGAACCGGGACGAGATGAACTCCTCTGCGCGCGCGATCCAGCCGCCCTTTCCGCCGTCACGCCGGCGGGCGTATTTGCGGGAGGCCGGGCGGCGATCGGCGAGCTCGTAGTAATAGTTCCGGCGCGCGATGCCATAGGCATCCACGACAAGTTCGGGCGCACGCGCAAAGGCGCGGTGCGTGGCGGCGATGGTCAGTGGCCCGATGACGCCATCGTCCGAGATCGCTTCGCCCATGTCATTCAGGAGCTGCTGAAGGATCTTCACGGCGTTTGAGCCGGCGTTGACATACATATCGAACACGGACGGCTGAAGCGCGCCGGGCAAGTCCGAGATGCGGGGGCGGTGGAAATAGTGCTCGACAAAGATATCGACTGCCCGTTCGCGGGTAAGCTTTCGCACATCCGCCTCGCTCACACGCCCATCGCCCGTGAGATCCAGACCGAGGCGCCGCATCGTGCCAAGCGTGACCCCGTACTTCGTGGCGCCCCCGGGATCGGCGGGATCGTTCACATAGCCGCCTTCACGGGCGACGATGTCCTTTGCGATGTCGATGACTGTCTGCATGGGCCCTTCCCCGAAAACTCGGGAAAAGGCTCTGATAATTTGGTTAATTCGTCGCTGGGGCAGCGTCCGGTTCAACATAGACGCCCTGGTCCTTCAGGGCATCGATGACTTCCTTGGGCATATAGGTCTCGTCATGCTTGGCGAGAATCTCGGTCGCCTGAAACGTGCCGTCGACAAGCTTGCCGGTCGCCACGACACCCTCACCCTCACCAAAAAGGTCGGGCAACACGCCTTCGTACTTCACGGGCACCGTCGCGCCGCCGTCGGTGACGCTGAAGGTGATTGCCGCACCCTGGCCACGAATGAGGCTGCCCTCTTCGACGAGCCCGCCAATCCGGAACGTCTCCTTCGGGCCGGGCGCATTTTCGGCCACTTCAGAGGGCGATCTGAAGAACTGCAATGCATCGCCAGAAGCGAAATAGAAGGCCGCGAAGCTCGCCGTGAGCGCGACAACCGCCAGAGCGATAACCTGAATGCGGCGTTGTTTCTTTAGACCCTTCATATCCCCCCTTACGGAAACACGGGCGCCAGCATCAGTCCCGTCGTTTCCTCGATCCCCAGCATCAGGTTCGCGTTCTGGATCGCCTGACCTGACGAGCCCTTGGCAAGGTTGTCAAGCGCGGCGACGACGATGGCGCGACCTTCGATCCGGTCGGCAACGACACCGATATGAACGAAGTTGGAGCCTGCGACGGCGCGCGTCGAGGGGAGTGCGCCAAAAGGTAGCACTTCGAGGAAGACCTCATTCGCGTAGCGCTCGGCAAGCGCCTTGTGCACGGCTTTCGCGTCGCCCTTCACATAGATAGTTGCCAGTATGCCCCGATTGAACGGCATGAGATGCGGCGTGAACTGGATGCGCACAGGCCGGCCCGCGATCTTCGAGAATTCCTGGTCGAACTCGCCCAGATGCCGGTGCGTACCGCCTGCGGAATAGGGATGGGTTCCGCCGGAAAGCTCCGCATGGAGCAGATTTTCCTTCAGCGACCGCCCTGCCCCGCTGACACCCGCCTTGAGGTCGAGGATTATCTCGTCGAGGTCGATGACACCCGCCTCGATCAGCGGCCGGATCGCATATTGCCCGGTTGCAGCGTTGCAGCCCGTACCAGCGCAGAGCCGGGCGGTGCGGATCTCGTCGCGATAGAACTCCGTGAGGCCGTAGACCGCTTCCTTCTGCAGCTCCACCGCTCCATGGGGCTTGCCATACCATTTCTCGTACTCGGCCGGATCGCGCAGCCGGAAATCAGCCGACAGATCCACGACCTTCAGATCGCGCGGAAGCTCACGGATGACCGCCTGACTGGTCGCGTGGGGCAGCGCGCAGAAGGCGAGATCGACCGCGCCGAAATCCATGTCTTCAATCTTTTGAAGAACGGGTAGGTCGAGGTGGCGCAAATGCGGAAAGACTTCCGCCATGGCCATGCCGGCCTTGCGGTCGCCCGAGAGGCCGGTGATCTCCATGCTCGGGTGGGTGGCGATGATACGGACGAGTTCGGCGCCGGTGTAGCCGGACGCTCCGAGGATGGCGATCTTGTGGGTCATGCGGACCTCCGGTCGTGTGCGGAGAGTTTGATGTCGGAGAGAGGCGCTGGTTTCAACCGAATTCTTCACCGGCCGAACAGCGGCATTGTGAGTTCGGACGCCCGTACGGGTCCCGCTTCACGCGTGAAATCTAATGTAAAACATTGAAAAGCATGAGCTTCAGTGTTGTCGTCAATCCAATCTAAGGCATTGTTGAAATCCCTATCTAAAAGGCTCTCCTTAACGCGGGCCCAGAGGCTAGAATTCAGCGCAGTAATGATCACGCCGACCGCGTTAGCAATTCAAAGCAGTTGATCCGTTAACCCCTCCAGGATCTATGTGATTTCCCCCAAAAGCCACTCGGCGCGCTCTATCTGCTCATTTGCGATCCCAAGCTTCCTTTTCAATCGCTCTTTCTTGTCGTCGTTCTTCGTGGTCGCGATTTCGGCCTCCAACTCGGCGCTCTTCTTGCGGAGTTTATCAAGGATATTCCTCACGTGGCTTGCCTTGATCTTGCTCGCCTTCCCGCGCTCGAGACGTTCGTTGTATTCTGCGACCTTCTCGGCAAGCCTCTTCAGCCCCATCTGTGCACCTCCGGCGCGAGTCCCCGCGATCGCATCCTGTTCATCTCCGATGACAGCCCTGCCCACCTAACGGACGGCTTCCGGACCAGATCAACTGCGGGAAGTTTCATTGCTTTCACCCAATTCGTTTTCATCCAATGCCAGCAGACGCTCGACCTCCGCCATACCGAGGTCACGCTCGATATAGTAGCTGCGTGCCGCTTTGATCAGGTCGCGCATCGCACCATAGGCATAGCCCGAGTCGTTAAGAAACGAGGTCGCGGCATTCGCGGTCAGCTCGCCCTTGCGGATCAGCGAGTCCACGCGCCGCGTGGTCGAGCGCGCGTCCTCTTCGATCTGTGCGCGTTCTTGGTCCAGCCAAAGCGCACTGCGGTCGTCGGGCCCAGCCAGGCCCAGCTTGCGGATCTCAACGATGATCCGCGCAATCTCGGTGCGCAAGCCGTCATAAAGCTCGGTCACAGTGCCCTGCGACCGCGTCGTGTAGCGGAGCAAGTTCTTGCGCAGGTGCTTGACCGACTTCACAGCCTGCACGATGTCGCTGGACACGTCCCGCAGGGCATAGATGCTGGCGGAGATTTCGGGCGGCATCGACTTGTCGCCGCCCCGGGTCGAAAAGTCGACGATCGCCGAATAGAGCGACTTGACCCGGCGCTCGTAAGCCTCTTCCAGGTCAAGGTCGAAGGTCACTCTGCTCTTGCGGACTACTGCCGCAACGTCGTCGGTCTCGAATATCTGCTGCCGGTGCAGGTTCAGGGCGTGCATGATCAGCTCTACGGCGTTCTCGTACAGATGCAGAACTTCGTTTCGAAGCGCGCTCTCGAGCGTCTGGGGAAACTCGTCGACCGCTTCGTTCAGGTAGCGCGGGCGGCTGACGTCCGGGACCGGCTCGACAATGCGGCGAGTCAAAAAGTCGATGAGCTGACGCAAAACCGGCAGCATCAGCGTGACGCCGAGCACGTTGAAGATCGTATGGAACACCGCGAGCTTCAGCGCGAAATCGTCGGGCGCGATGCCGACGACAGAACTGATCGCATCGACCGCGTCGCGCAGGGGCGCGATGAAAACCAACGCAATCGTGGCGGTGGCTGTGTTGAAGATCAGATGCGCGAGCGCCAGCCGTTTGCCCTGAAAGTTTGCCCCGAGCGCGCCGATGATCGCAGTGATCGTCGTGCCGATATTGGCGCCGATCGCCAGCGCTAGCGCGTTCTCATATGTGATCTGCCCGGCGGCGAGCGCGGTGAGGATCAGCACCATCGTCGCGTGGCTCGACTGCATAACCACGGTCGCGGTCGTGCCAAGCAGCGTGTAGACGATCAGACCCAAGAGCCCCGGCAATGCGAAGCGCAACAGATCGATCTGATCCTTGAAGGCCTCGAAACCTTCCTTCATGTGGTGGATGCCCAGGAAGAGGAAGCCGAGGCCTCCCAGCGCATACCCGATTCCGCGCAACGGTTTCGCCTTCTGGAAAACGAGGATGATGCTGAGCGCGATCATCGGCATCGCGTAGGAGGCGATGTTGACCTTAAGTCCGAGCCCGGCGACCAGCCACGCGCCCGTCGTCGTCCCGATGTTGGCCCCAAAGATGATCCCAACCCCGCCGATCAGAGAGATCAGGCCAGCGCTCAGGAATGAGATCGTAATCACGGAGACCAGCGAACTGGACTGCAGCAAGGTGGTCGACACGATGCCGAAGAGGATCGAGCGCGAGGTCGAGCCGGTCGCACGTTCCAAGAGCCGTTCGAGCGTGCCGCCGCTGAAAAGCTTGAATCCGTCCTCGAGCATGAGCATCCCGAAGAGAAAGATCGCGACGCCAGCGGCGATTTCCTGCGCGTCCGGACTGAACCAGAAGGCCAGCAGAAGCGCCGCAATCGCGACCGGAAGATAGTATCGCCGCATTCAGGCAGCGCTGATCTTGCACAGGGTTGACTCGGCGAGCCCGCGGGCGCGGCTCGGCAAGACCGACGAAGATCGCCTCATTTCGGCACGGCGCTGCGGCAGGCTGGGGCCGACGCTCCTTGCTGGCCTCATCCTTCGCGACATGGCGGGGCTAAAGAATGGCGTGCTGCGCACACAGGACTTCACCCGTCCGCCGCGGCGGCGCGCGCCTGCGTTCGCCATACCCTGAGGCGACGTCTGAACCGGGGTTTCCTGGTGCCTCATGCGCTTTCTGCCCCTTTGCCAAATCGCATCATCGAAGCACATCCGACAAATGCGTTGTCAATTCGACACATAACAGCATCTGCAAGCCCGGCCTTTGACCTGAATCATGGCCGCTTTGGGGGCGCCCTTCAGGATGACGCCATCCAATCTGGCGCCAAGGGGGAGCGTGCCTTGCTAAGAACAGAAAACATTGAATCCGCCATCCAGCTGAACCGAGATGAGCTTTTTCGGTTCGGCACGGCACTGATTTTCATCGTCGGTATAATGCTGTTCACCATCGTTCGAACCGACGGTGGGGTCGATGGCATCCTGCTGGTGGTCGCGGCAATGATCGGCGGCTACATGGCGATGAACATCGGCGCCAACGACGTGGCCAACAACGTCGGGCCGGCGGTGGGGTCACACGCAATCACCCTGACAGGCGCGATCCTGATCGCCGCGTTCTTCGAAGCCGGCGGTGCGCTCATCGCTGGCGGCGATGTTGTCGGCACAATCAAGAAAGGCATTATCGACCCCGATCTGGTGGCAAACCGCGACACCTTCATCTGGCTGATGATCGCGGCGCTGCTTGCAGCTGCGGTCTGGCTCAACTTCGCGACGGCCATCGGTGCGCCAGTCTCGACGACGCATTCCATTGTCGGTGGTGTACTTGGTGCCGGGATCGCCGCCGCGGGTTGGGGCGTCGCGAATTGGCAGCAGGTCGGCATGATCGCCGCAAGCTGGGTGATATCGCCGCTGCTCGGTGGCCTGATCGCGGCCGGTTTCCTCTACATTATCAAGCGCACCATCACCTATAAAACCGACGTCTTGTCTGCGGCCAACCGGATGGTGCCGATCCTTGTTTCGGTCATGGCTTGGGCCTTCGGCACATACCTGATGCTCAAGGGCGTCAAGCAACTCGTGAAGGTCAGCTTCCCCGCCGCCTTGATTATCGGGCTTGTCGTGGCGGTCGCAGTCTACCTGCTGATGAGGCCCTACACCACGCGCGCCACCAAGCGTCTGCAGAACCACAAGTCGAGCGTGAATGACTTGTTCACCGTGCCGCTGATCTTTGCGGCCGCACTTCTGAGTTTTGCCCACGGCGCCAACGACGTGGCAAACGCCGTTGGCCCGCTTGCAGGCATCAACGAGGCCATCGTCGCCGGCGGGGTCGCCGAAAAGGCGTCCATTCCGCTTTGGGTATTGGCAGTTGGGGCCATTGGCATCGCTCTCGGTCTCGCGCTCTACGGGCCGAAACTGATCCGCACGGTCGGCAGCGAAATCACCGAACTGGACAAGATGCGCGCCTACTGCATCGCGATGGCTGCTGCGATCACCGTGATCGTCGCCTCGCAGCTGGGGCTGCCGGTCAGTTCGACCCACATCGCCGTCGGCGGCGTGTTCGGGGTCGGATTTCTGCGCGAATACATCAAGTCTAGCTATGCACGGATGCTGGACGACATCCGCGATCATCACGCCGACCAGGACCCCGTGGCGGTGGAAGCTTTCCTGAATCGCTTCGAGGCAGCGGACGTGATCGCCAAGGGCGAGATGCTCCGCGAGATGAAGGCAAAGACCGCGCCTGAGCGTCTGCTCGGCAAGAAGGAAAGGAAAGCCCTTGGTCGGGTGCATCGGGTAGAACTCGTAAAGCGAAATCTGCTTTTTCGCATAGCGGCAGCCTGGGTGATCACTGTTCCGCTGGCCGCCGTGCTGGCTGCCATGTTCTTCTTCATGATCCGCGGAATGATGCTGCCGTGAAACCGACGCGAAGCGGGCGTCGCGTACCGGCGTGAGTTTTGACTTGGCGGCGAGTGGTTCTCCACAAACGCCATGAGTACCCCCCCGCAACGGGTCGTGACGCTCGAGCAGCGGACAACCACCGAGCCGGGCCTCCGTCGATGGCGATGCGAGGGCTACGGTCACAGCGAAATTGTCCTAGGCTCGAGCCCGTCCATCCTGCGATATGATGGTCAAGTGCTGAACCTGACTAGTAATGGCTCTTTGACTGCGAGCTTCATAGCATCGCAGACGGCCATGTCGTTGTTTGACCACTTTGGTGAATGGGTAAGCGTCTTGTGCGCGCATGCAAAATTACACCGCGTTGAGGCAGTCTGGCGCCAAGCATTCTGCCATTGACCGGTTCATGACAGTTGCAGTCATCTACTCGTCACGCAGCATTAGGCACTAAGGGCTCGAAACGGACCGTGTAACTTTCGAGACATGGCCAAAAAGAAAAAGAGGGCGGAGTTCCCCGCCCTCAGTTTCAAGATCCTTCGCGGCGTCTTGTGGTTAGTTGAAGCTGTAGATCAGCGACACGTTCAGCGTGTTGTCGGTGTGCTTCAG
>CBDUOT010000066.1:0-19565 GCA_965368915.1 uncultured Rhodobacterales bacterium
CGAGGACGAAGGATATCAGGACGCCCAGCGTCCCGACCGCGAGCGATGTCCAGATGGCGTGCAAGGTGCGCCCGAAGATATCCTTGCCGCTGGCATCGGTGCCGAACAGGTGAATCTTGCCGCCGTCGTCCACCCCGAAGAGATGCAGGTTCGACGGGATCACCCATAAGAGCTTGTAGTCCCAATCCCGGACGAAGAACCGCATGTAGAGCCGCTTGTCGCGGTTTTCGGTCACCACCCATCGGAAGTTGGTCTTGATGGAGCGCTCGCGTTCGGTGGCATATATGAAGGGCCGGAGCGAAAAGCCGTTCTCGTCCGAGAACTTCGGCATCTGGGGTGCCCCGTTCTCATAGGCTTCGTCGCGGCCCGCGATGGTCGGATCGTATGGCGACAGGAACGGCGCGAAGAGGCCCATGAGGATCATTGCGACCAACGCCCAGGCGGCAATCATTGCCGTGCGGTTGCTTTTGAAACGTGCCCAGATGAGCTGCCCTTGCGACGCGGTGAAGTAGGCCTCCTTGGCCTTCTGGTCCACGCCGCCGACGGTTGCTTTCTTTCGCCAGAACATCGCTTACCCCATCATCCCGCGCCGGACCCTTGGGTCGATCAGCGCCAACAGGATGTCCGTGAAAAAGTTCAGCGCGACGATGCTGGCGGTGAGAAGAAAGATGATCGCTCCGGCAAGTTGCTGGTCATTCGACCGGGCGAGGCTTTCGAACAGGAGTGCGCCTGCCTCGGTCAGTGTCAGGATCAGCGCGACGATCGGCAGTTCGTTGAAGATGCGGTTGAGGTCGAAGCCCAACGAGTTGACGACCGGGCCAAGCGAATGCTTTGCCGGGTAACGCCAGAGAAGCTTCGAGCCCGATACACCCCGCGCCGCCGCCGCGGTCACGTAGAGCTTGCCGATCTCGTCGAGCATCAGCGCCCGCACGGTTTGAAGCGCGAATGCGGTCGCTGACCAGCCGAGGATGAAGACGGGCAACCAGGCACGACTCAGAAAGTCGCCGAACTTCGCCCAACTCCACGCCGCGTCTCGATACTCTTTGGAGAATAGGCCTGTCAGACTGTCGCCGAACAAGACCGTGGAAATCAGCATGATGATAAGCGCGAGCAGGAAGTTCGGCAGCGCGAGGCCAAGGTAGCTGATGAAGCGCAATGAGTTGTTGGTGACAGCGCTTGTCGAACTGGCTGTGACGATGCCGACTGGCACCGCTATCGCGTAGGACAGGATCAGAGCGGCCATGCATATGCCGAGCGATATCCAGAACTTGTCCGCCAGAAGCTGGTTGATGTTGAGCCGCAGGATGCAGCTGTCGCCGAATTCTCCATGTACGAAGACGTTGTAGACCCACTTGACCCAGCGTTCCGGGAACGGTCTGTCGAGGCCCAGGCGCCTTTCCTCCGCCTTGATGTCGGCGATCGTGATCTGGGAGCCCTGAGTGTTCTTGAACGCCAGATAGCGCTCGGCGCAGGTGCCGGGCACCAGCTCCATCAGCGTGAAGACGATGAGCGACACGGTCAGCAGCGTTACCAATGCCAAGAAGGCACGGGTCAGCGCAAATTGGGCGAACTGGGCCATGGGTGCTTCGGTTCCGATCTGTCCTGCCGTGTCCCGTCCGGGGCGGGGCGGATTGCCCGCCCCGGACGATTTTCAAAGCCGGATCAGGTTCTTACTCGTCGAACCACCACTGCTGCGCGCGGTACGGATATGTCCTGTAATATTCGTAGGACGCCGTCTTGAACTCGGTGAAGTTCTTCAGCGCGTTGCGGTGATAGATCGGGTCCGGTGTAAGAGCGGTGCCGATGAACAGCAGGTTGCCCGTCATGTTCTCGACCATGCGGCCTGCGATTGCCTTGAACTCGTCGGTTCCCGCAGGTGTCGATTGCAGCCCGTTGATGTCCTCGATCAGTGCCTTCACGAAGTCGGGCGGCTCAACACCGCTCGCGCCATTCGAGTCGACCCATTCCGCCCAAAGCATCCCGGTCCGGTGCCCGAAATAGTTCTCGAACGGCGGCACCCAGAGCTCGTTGTTGCCAAGGATGATGCCGACCGGCTGGCCCTTTTCCCAAAGCCCGACATCGAGCTGGTTCGAGGATTGCGCCGAGCGGTATTCGTCGGGCGTGACTTCCTTGACGGTCGTCTTGATGCCGACATTCGCCCAATGCTGCCCGATCAGTTCCACGACCTGACCGGCGATGCCTTGGGTCGCGAACTGCATGTTCAACACCAGTGGCTGACCGTTCGGCAGATCGCGGAAGCCGTCACCGTCGGCATCGACGACGCCGACCTCATCCAGCAGCGCCTTGGCGCCATCTGCGTCGAACTCTGTGGCAAAGCTCTTCCACTTGGCGTCGACATACTCAGGCACCGGTGAGAAACCGGTATATTGCTGGATCTGACCTTCGCCGAAATACGCCGTTTGGTTCAGCTCTTCGCGGTTGATGGCGATCGACATCGCCTGACGGAACCGCAGATCGCCGAAGACCTTGCGCTTTTCTTCGTCTGCCGAGGTGACGTTGAACGAAACCGCGTGCATCGCGATCTTGGGCTTGAGGTGGATCGTGTAGTCGCCCTTTTCCTGGTTCTCCAGAAGCAGCGGCGCGTCCGACAGCTGTAGAGACTGCGTCTTGTAGTCAGCCTCGCCGTTGACGAGCTTAAGCAAACGGACTTCCTGGTCGTTCGCGTAGACCTCGTCCTGCTCGTTGATGTAAGGCAACTGCTGGCCCGTTGTGTCGACCATGTGGAAATAGGGGTTGGCCACGTAGTGCCGCCCTTCGGTCGTGTCACGAGTCAGGATGTAGCTTTCGAGCGTCGGCATTGTGTCTGCCGGCAGTTTTGCCAGCTTGTCCGGCGCGTTGAGCTGCGGAGTCGGCGTGTCGGTCCAATCCGAATTGCCGAAGTAAGCCTTGATCACCTCGTAACCGTTGGCGAAGCCCATTTCCTGCGCAACAGCGTCAGCGTCAGGGTTCACGTCCGGGTGGAACTGGCCCAGGAAGTGCTTGGGCTGGAAGCCTTGGGCGAATGAAGTCGCGAAGTGTGCAAGAAGTCCCGGCTTGGGCGACGGAAGATTGAAGATCACCGTCGTGTCTTCCGGCGCCTCCACCGTCATACGCTCACCTGCAACCAAGACGTAGTCCTTGGGTTTCTCGATCACGTTCGGATCGAGCGAGAGGTTGTCGTACCAGAACTTCACGTCGGCCGAGGTGAAGGGCTGCCCGTCAGACCATTTGTGGCCCTTCCGGAGATGGAACGTCAGCTGGGTGTAATCATCGTTCCACTCCCAGCTTTTCGCGATGTTCGGGACGATGGTTTCCAGATCATCGGAATAGCGAACGAGGTTGACGTGGCGCGTGGACAGGAAGTCGGACGTGCCAGCTTCGGTCGCGTTCGACAGCGCGTCGAGCGTGCCGCCATACTTGCCGACCGAGTCGTACGGCACGACGACCAGCGGTTCTTCCGGCAGGCGGTCGGCCAAGGGCGGCAGGTCGGGGTTGCCCCGGATCTGACCGTTCAGATCGGCGATCGCCGGATTTTCGGAAAACTCCATCGCGCAGCCCGCGCCGTCCTGAAATTCGGCCAGGTCGTATTGCTGGGGGAAGGCCCCCGGCGCGATGCCTTGCATGTCAGCGACCGTAATCCCGGGGCAGTTCGCATAGGCGGCCACGGGCAGGGCCAGAAGCGTCACGCTTCCAAGCAGTAGTCGTCTCATGATCTCTCCTGTTGGTTGGTCACGGTTTTTATTCGTTTCTTCTTGTTATTCTTGCGGACGGCGGTCTTGGTGCCGCCTGGTTCGCGCGAATGCGGAAGGAAATTGCAGCGCGCGCACCGGCCCAGACTCCGTTGCCGGGTATGGCCAGAGCTCGCGTCTGGTCGTGATCGTTGCAGTTACCCCCACGCTTCGAGTTCGGACCCGGCGGCTCGCCGGGGCCTGAAGACAGGGGAGAGTATCGGGCACCGCGCCGGAATGCGTCAAGCGAAGGATCGGATTGTGCCGGGCGTATTCCTCTCATCTGCATGTTCTCTGCGCGGTCATACAACCCTCGGCGGTGACCATGGTTCGAATGAAGCGCCCGTCGGCATGAGTCATGCGGTGATCCATCATCGCCCGGTACATTTCTAGAAGCGTTGGCTGCGCGTCGGGCTCGGCTGCTATGTCGCGCATCTCGCCCTCTGCGCGGTTGTCGAACAGAAGGGGGGGCAGGCCGCCGTTGAAGTGTACGAGCGTGTGATCGGCCCCTCGAAGCACCGCGAGATTGGTCGTCTCAGGCCCAAGGTTGAGGGCGCTTTGCGGCCCTGTCGCCTCAATCGGATCGCCGAAGTCCAACTCGGAGAACGTAAAGCTGCGCCAGTCTTCGGGCTGCCCGCCATCGAGGAGCGGCAAGAGGCTTCGACCGTCCATCGTTTCGGGGATCGGAAGATCAAGCCAGTCGAGAATCGTAGGCGCCACGTCCACGGATTCCGTCGGCAGATCGATCGCAGTTCCCGCCTGCGCGGTCCGAAGCGGATCGCGGATGATAAGCGGGGTATGGTAGGCGGCATCGTAGAAGGTGTTCTTGCCCCATGCATGATGGTCGCCAAGCATCTCGCCATGATCCGCGGTGACGACAATCAGGGTCCGATCATATGCGCCCGACGCCTTGAGTTCGTCGATTACGCGGCCAAGGTGATGGTCCACCTCCGTCGCGAGCCCGAGATAGATCGCGCGCAGCATCTGCGTGTTTTCATCCGTTGGCGCGAGGTCGGGGAAGCCCTCGACGACACTCCTGATCGGCGCGCGGTCAAGGCACGGGCCGATATAAGGGTGACGCGCGCGCTCTGCCTCCGATGGTCCGATCCGGCGGGGCAGGGGAAGCTTCGCGGGGTCGTACATCCGGTTGTAGGGCTCTGGCGCGACGAGAGGCGGGTGAGGCCGAATATAGGTCAGATGGATGAACCAGCCCGGTGCTCTGGCTCTGAGCGCTTTTAGCGTTTCGTTGGTCAGGAATGCCGTGTCGCTGTCCTCGGCCCGGTAGAGCGCCGGACCGTCGGGCCTGTCGCCTACGGGTTGGAAGATGTCCGGGTAAGGCGGCACGTCATAGCCCTTGGCCATGAGATCAGCCCGCCATGGCAGGCTCTCCTCCAGCCGCATCTCGACCGCTTCTTCGAACCCCGGCAGAACCTGCTCGTAACTCTTCATGACGGGGTCACCGGGCGAGTGGACGCGCGGGTCTGGCGTGGTGTCCGTGTAGCCGAACAGCAAAGGTCGGTAGCCCGCCATTCGCACTTCGGTCGCGATGTTGGGCAGGTCGTGCGCGAGCGGAGTTCCGTTCCGGACCGAGCGGTGGTTCATCGCGTAGCGGCCGGTCAGGATCGATGCCCGTGAGGGACCGCAGGGATTGGCCACCGAATAGTGCCTGTTGAAGCTCACCGCGTCGGCCATAAGGGCGCGCAGGTTCGGAAGATCTACGTGGTCGGCAAGGGCGCCGACCAGGCAATCGGCCCTTAGCTGATCAATGATGACAAACAAAACATTGTTACGAGTCGTCACTATAGCCCCCACCAGACCTCTCAATGAAACACGAGGAGTTCGATTCGCGGCAACGAAAAACGTGGCATTTCGTGTGATTCTGTGTGCTCATTTCCGTTTGAGAGGTGCCTCATGCCGCAAAGTGCCGCCGGAAAGGCAAGCCACCGAGAATTTCAGCTTCTGGACTTCCTGCGGCGTCAGGGTGGTTCGGCGCGCAACTCCGAAATCGCTCAGGCGATGGACGTCTCCGAGGAAACCGTGCGGCGTCTGGCCCGCGGGCTCGAACGGAGCGGCAAGGTCGAGCGTTTGCACGGTGGAACCGTGCTCGCCGGGACGGAGCCCGAATTCTTCGACCGCATCGCGCAGAATCCAGAAGGCAAGCGGCGCATTGCGGATGTGGTCGCGGGCGAGGTCGTTGACGGGATGTGTGTGTTCCTCGACGTCGGTAGCACAACCAGCTTCATCGCCGAGGCGCTCAAAGACCATGCGCGCCTTCAGGTCATCACGAATTCCATTCATGTGGCGCAGGTCCTCGCCCATAGAAACGACAACCGCGTCGTACTAACGGGTGGCGAGCTTGGCGGAGAGGAGCGCGGAACCTATGGCCCTCACGCGGTCGAGGTGATGCGCCGCTACGTTTTCGATTTGGCCGTATTGTCGGCGAATGCGATAAATGAAAAACACGGATTTCTTGTTTTCAATCCTGCTGAGGCAGAGATCGCCCGGATTGCCGTCGAGCGCGCGCGGCGCGCAGTGATGGCGGTCGATCACGAGAAATTCGGTCGCCACGCGCCCCTCGTTTCTTGTGCGCCCGAAGACGTGGCGGCTCTGATCACCGATCGCGCCCCGCCCGAAAGGCTCGCCGAGGCGTTGGCACGCTGGGACGTCGCGGTGCTTCACGCCGATGAAGTGGCATAGAAACGCCCCGGCATTTCGATGCCCCGGAAATCTCCGCTATGGCGGACCGCATCGCGATGCCACATCTCAGCTACCGCACGATTGCCGTACGGCGTTGGATTTGTGAGTAGCCTATTGTGATCCGCGCGGGCGCAAATCCGAAAGCTCAATCCTTTGCTCCCCGATTGGCGCACCATCGGCGCCACGGATACGGACGCTGAGTGCAGTGAGCCGCTCTCGCCTCGGGGAGAGTGCGACCGTGTAACATTCTGTGCCGAACGTGATAGGGGAACTCTCGACAGTGAACGACCGCTCCGGTGCAAAGCTGCGCCCCTCGTAGTGGAACGCCACCCGCATCTCGGGATCATCCGGCCCGGTCTTCAAGCAGGAATCCGCAATGTGCACAAAGGCACGTGGTCCCAGACAGATCTCACCCCCACCGGGTATGGCGAGCGGCGCGCAATCCATATCGGCCGTGAACGGCTGAAAGTCCTCAAGGCAGAGATACGCCGTGCCTTCATGCAAGTAGGCCGCATCGGCTGCCGGGAATGCGTGACAGGCGCGCGGACTGACGGGGAGTGAAGCGGTGTCCACGTCTGCTCCGAACATCTCCATAAAGATGCCAAGTCTCGGATTGCCTGAGTGAAAAGTCGACCAGCCGGCGAGGCTGCCCCATGAAAGCTCAGGGTAGTCGACGCCGCCGACGATGCGGAAAGGCGGGCCGGAATAGCCGGGTAGGGTGGCAAGCCGGGCCTGTATCGCCCTTGCAAGCTCTTGGTCGCGGGCTCCGACCCGGGCGCTGTCTGACCAGAAAGCGCTGGCCGTAAGCGCGAAGACCAGGCCAACAATCGCCATGACCGTCATTCCGAAGGCGAAGAGACGACTACTCCTTGCCGCCGGTAGCGCCAGCGTCAGGCCGACAACGAAGATCGCTGCAATCCAGAAACCGATATACCCAAACGCGCGGGCGGGGGGGCTGTCGCCCTCGTAACCAAGCCAGAAGAGCACCGGGAAGACGAAGAGCGCGAGCCCGGCACCGATGCCGAGCCGCAGAACCGCAAGCGCCCTCGCTCCCGCTGCGCCACCCCCAGCAAGCGCTCGGATGGCCGCGACCGCAACAAGTCCGAGAGCTGCGAGCGAGAAAAGCCCCATCGTCGCGCGCAGCACGAATGGCAGGGCCATCAGTGTTCCCGTGTGCAGGCTTCGCATCAGCGCGGGCAAAGCGCCGAGCTTATCGGCCACCCCCGCCGCATCCGTACTGCTGAACCGCTCGGTGACGATGGCGACACCCTTCATTGCTGCGTAAAGCCGCCATTCGCCAAGATAGAGCGCGATGGCGAGAACCGAAGCCAGCGCGCCGAGCGATGCGAGCCGCACCGCGCTGTAGAACCGCAACTGGTCGATCCGAAGCAGCGCCAGTACCGGAATGATCAACCCGGCGACGGCAAAGGTCTGATAGATGCCGAGGCTGAGAGCTAGTAGCTGTGCGGCCGCGATGATGGCCGCCGCCTGCACAAGCCGATTGCGCCCCTCGACCCGGGCGATCACTTCGAACGCCCCGACCGACAAGGCGAGCGCCAGGGGATAGGCGAAGACATTGCTCGCAAAGCTCAACGCATCGGCCAGGAAGATATGGTTAACGCCGATGGCGAAGGTCGCCAGAGTGGCGGCAGGCCTCCACTCTTCGGGAGCGGCATGACGAGCGAGTGTCGCCGCGACCCAGTAGAGGCAGGGGAACGCCAGCGCGAGTTGGACGGGCAAGAGAAACCGTTCGCCTAAAAGATCGCGGAAGATCACTTCCAGAAACCAGCGCCCTTCGATCGCCGTCCACAGCGGCGACACACCTGCCGCATGTCGCCAGTCATCCGAATGGAAACCATCGTTCAAAACGCCGAAAGCGGTGGTAAGAATATAGAGCAGAAGGGCAAGCGCGAGCGCCCGGCCTTCACCTGGCGCGGAGAACGGGAACCGCGCGTGAGACGCCCGATCACTCGTCGGCATCGTCATCGAACCCCAGCGCGCTGTCGACGATATAGAGCGGACGTTGCTTGGCTTCGCTGTACAGCCGTCCGAGATATTCGCCGATGATCCCCAAAACCAGAAGCTGTATACCTCCCATGAAGATGACGGCGACCATGGTCGACGCGTAGCCGGGCACATCGGTCCCGTACATCAATGTCCGCACGAGAAGAATGATGCCGTAGAGCATGGCCAGTACCGCGAAGGCGAGCCCGAAATATGTCGCGGCACGCAACGGCGCGGTCGAATAGCCGGTGATCCCGTCCAGCGCGAAATTCCATAGTTTCCAGTAGTTGAACTTGGTCTTGCCCGCCGCCCGTCGGGGACGATTGTATTCGACGCTCGTTTGACGAAAGCCGACCCAGGAAAAGAGACCCTTCATGAAGCGGTTTCGCTCGCGCAGACCCTTCAGCGCCTCGACAACGCGGCGGTCCATCAGCCTGAAATCGCCGGCATTCTTCGGGATATCGACGTTGGAGACACGATTGAGCATCGCATAGAACGCGGCTGCTGTGTTGCGCTTCAGCCAGCTGTCAGTATCGCGGGCGTTGCGGACAGCATAGACGACATCGTAGCCTTCTCGCCAGAGCCGGACGAATTCGGAAATCAGTTCCGGCGGGTCCTGCAGATCGGCGTCAAGCGGGACCACCGCGCGTCCGCTCGTATGGTCGAGCCCTGCGGTCAATGCGAGCTCCTTGCCGAAGTTCCGCGCCAGATTGATGACCTTGATCCGCGCGTCCCGCTGGCTCGCTGAGGCAAGGATTTCAGCCGTCCGGTCGCGGCTGCCGTCATTGACGCAAACAATCTCGTAGCTTTCGCCAATTCCGCCCAATACTTCCTCAAGCCGAGCAAAGAAGAGGTCCAGAACGTCCTCTTCATTGTAGGCGGCGACGACGATGCTGAGCGTCGGCCCTGTCTGCCCGCCGGAAGCAGGCTCGGGCGGCCGCGTACCTGCCGGTGGATCGGTCTGGCTATGAAACCCCGTCCGGGACATTGGAAATACCTGTCTTAACCACTGAGCATTATAGATTTTATCTGAACAACTTCTCTATAGCGCGAATTGGAAAGCTGTCAGGCAATTTTCTTACGCCGGGCGCCGCGGTTTCCGCTCGCGAGACAAATCGGGCGCTCCGCCCGGATTGCGGAGAGGCGACCTAAGAGGGGCTATGAGAGATCAGGGGCTTAGGAGCGGTGTGAGCCATGAGAGCGGCTGCTTCATTGGAAGTCGGATGACCGTCGTCCGACGTGAATGAGCGATTCAAGGATTCCGTCCGCTCGTGCGCCACCGTTCCCTGAAAGCTCACGATCAAGTTCAGGCTTTACACGGCGCGCGCACATGTAGCTGCTTTAGCGGGGATTGTTGGCTCCGGCGGTAGGGATCGAACCTACGACCAATTGATTAACAGTCAACTGCTCTACCGCTGAGCTACGCCGGAACACCGGGCGCGATATAGCAAGCGTTGCCGGAAGCGTCCAGAGGGTATCGGAACAAAAACCGTGACAGGTCAGTTCAGACGAAATCGAGACCCGGCGCTGAGCTCTCCGTCAGAAATTGTAAGATTTCTTTCCATCAGATCAATGAGATGCGCCAGAACATTGCGAGCGGCAGCGCCCATGAGCGGGGCAGGCGTGTCAGTATAGATGCGCGCCGCGAGCGTTGCGGCGTCTGACGGAGCGTCGGCCAGGGCGGCAAGGATCGCGGTCTCGCGCGCCCGACGGTGTGCCGCAAGCTCTGCGATGCGTGCATTCGCGTCCTCGATTAAAGGTCCGTGACCGGGATGGAGTCTTGCGACACCCGCACCGCCAAGCCGGTCGAGCGAAGCGAGGTAGGACCCCATATCGCCGTCCGGCGGAGAGACAAGCGAAGAGGCCCAGCCCATCACGTGATCGCCGCTGAATGCAGCTTCGCCCCAAAGAAAGCAGAGGTGATTGCCAAAATGACCCGGAGTGTGGAGTGCGGTGACCTCCCAGCCTGCCCCGGCGACCCGTTCCCCGTCCGCCAAACGGATGTCGGGCTGAAATCCGGCATCGACGCCTTCGCCGCCCGCGATTCCGCCCGCCAGCGCAAGCCTCTCCATGACCGGAGAGCGTCCAGCCCGCGCATCGCCAAACGCGAGGACAGGTGCCCCCGACATCTCGGAAAGCGGGCGCGCGAGCGGGGAGTGATCCAGATGCGCATGCGTAACGAGGATGTGGCTGATCCGTTCTCCTGGGGCGAGTGCCGCAAGAATCGCCTGCATGTGAGACGGATTCGCTGGCCCCGGGTCGATCACGGCAACCTCACCTTCGCCGAGGATGTAAGTGTTCGTTCCGAGAAACGTCATGGGCGAGGGGTTGGGCGCCAAGACCTTGCGCAAGCCTGACTCGGGCCGCTCCACCCGACCTGCGACCGGCTTATCCGTAGATTGCTCCAACTTGCGCTTCCGCTCCTGCTGGGGCGCGGCTAGGCTGCGCCCATGTTCTTCGGCTGGTTGAAACGCCTGATGCCCCGCGGTCTTTATGGCCGGGCGGCGCTCATCCTCATCCTGCCTATCGTGATGATCCAACTCGTCGTGTCCATAGCCTTCATCCAGCGCCACTTCGAGGGCGTGACCCGACAGATGACGCGCAACATTGTGCAGGATATTGCGTTGCTTGCAGATCGTGTGGACGCGGCGCCCGACCTTTCTGCGGCGAAGCGTCAGGCAGAAGAGGTTGGCGGCGCGCTTGCGATGACGGTCACGCTGCCTGCTTCGGAAGATGCGCCCTCGGTCGACCAGCGCGTGTTCTACGACCTGTCAGGTCGAGTCGTCATCGCGACGCTGCGCGAAAACTTCACTGGTTTGGGCGCCGTCGATCTTTCGGACCTGCGCCGGGTGCGCCTCGTCATGGAGACTCCGAAAGGCCAGATGGAGGTGCAGTTCGCGCGCAGCCGCGTGGCGGTAAGCAATCCGCACCAACTTCTGGTCCTGATGGTTGCGACGGGGCTTTTGATGACGCTCATCGCGTTCCTTTTTCTGCGCAACCAACTTCGTCCGATCAGGCGGCTCGCCCGCGCGGCCGAGAACTTTGGCAAGGGGCGTGTCGTTCCCTACAAACCCGCCGGTGCGATCGAGGTTCGAGCCGCGGGCAACGCCTTTCTCGACATGCGATCCCGGATCGAACGTCAGATCGAACAGCGCACGCTGCTTCTGTCGGGAGTGAGCCATGATTTGCGCACGCCTTTGACGCGCCTGAAGTTGGGCCTGTCCATGATGGCGGACGAACCCGAGGCGGAAGCGATGGAGCGCGACGTAGAGGAAATGGAGCGCCTGATCGATGCGTTTCTCGCGTTCGTCAGGGGCGATGCGCTTGAAGGCGAAGCGGAGCTGATGGATCCGATCACGCTCGTCCGTTCAAGCATCGAAGACGCGCGCAGGGCAGGGCACGACGTCACCCTTAAAGCGGTCGAGGGCACGGGCAAGGCGCGGCTGAGAGAGCCTGCTATCCGCAGGGCGCTTGCGAATCTGATTGGCAACGCGGTGCGCTATGGCAGCAGGGCCGAAGTGTCGCTCGCCATCCTTGAAAGAGCCGTCCGCATCACGGTTGAGGACGACGGTCCCGGCATCGCGCGTGAGCGGCGCGAGGAGGCTTTGCGCCCTTTCACCCGTCTCGACGATTCGCGGAATCAGGACAAAGGGTCTGGCGCGGGGCTGGGGCTCGCCATCACGGCCGATATCGCGCGCAGTCATGGCGGCACACTGCGGCTTGGCGAAAGCAAGACGCTTGGTGGTTTGAAAGCGGAACTGGTGCTCGCGCGCTAAAGCTCAGCCGTTCTGGTCAAAAGACGAGGATCGCAACGGTGATCCATGCTGGCAGGGACAGGGCGATCAATGGAATGATCCACCATCCGCTGACCATTCGCTCGTCTTCCGCTCGCTCGGTCGCTTCGCGTTCGATATCTGCGGGATACGTGTCGCCGAGTGGCGTGTTCTCCTGCAAGTACCAGTATTCCAGCGCATCCGGGCGGTCCGTATCTACTGTGCCCTTGCGATGCGCCAATGCATTTGGCTCCGCCATAACTTTCCCCTTCGACCCGGGGAAAGCTTGGCCGGCAACAGGTTGCGAAACCGTTATCGGACGGCGGGATGGTAGGCCCGGAGGGACTCGAACCCCCAACCAAGGCGTTATGAGCGCCCTGCTCTAACCAATTGAGCTACAGGCCCGGCCTGCAAAGTCACTAAAACGGGGCAGGGTTGAGGTCAATCGGCTTTGCTGCTCCCCGCGCAAGGGAGTGGATCCCGCGTTGCCCCCGCGGCCGCTTTCCGTTATCGCAGCGGCAACGAAATCCGGGGGATCAGCATGACAGGAAAGAATGGCCTGACCTATGCCGACGCGGGCGTCGATATTGACGCTGGCAACGCGCTGGTCGAACGGATCAAGCCCGCCGCCAAACGCACGGCTCGGGCAGGCACAATGTCGAGCCTTGGTGGTTTTGGGGCGCTTTTCGATCTGAAGGCCGCCGGGTATTCGGATCCGGTGCTTGTCGCCGCGACCGACGGAGTGGGCACCAAGCTCCGCATCGCAATCGACACCGGCAATGTCGACACGATTGGCATCGACCTTGTCGCGATGTGCGTCAATGACCTGGTTTGCCAAGGCGCGGAGCCATTGTTCTTCCTCGACTATTTCGCGACGGGCAAGCTCGACGTCGATCAGGCTGCACGCATCATCGAAGGGATCGCAGAAGGCTGCGCACGCTCGGGCTGTGCGCTCATCGGCGGCGAGACGGCGGAAATGCCGGGCATGTACCACTCGGGCGATTTCGATCTCGCGGGATTCGCCGTGGGCGCGATGGAGCGCGGTGCCGAACTGCCGGCGGGGGTAGAGGATGGCGACGTTCTTCTTGGCCTCGCTTCGAACGGGGTCCACTCAAACGGCTATTCCTTCGTCCGCAAAGTTGTCGAGATGTCCAGTCTTTCCTGGGATGCACCCGCGCCCTTCGGGACTGGCACGCTTGGCGATCAGCTTCTCGCACCGACCCGGCTTTACGTCACGCAAACACTGGCGGCGATCCGTGCTGGTGGGGTCCATGCGCTCGCCCACATCACCGGTGGCGGTCTGACCGAGAACCTGCCGCGGGTTCTGCCTGATGGCCTCGGCGCCGAGATCGATCTGTCTGCGTGGGAACTGCCGCCGGTCTTCCGTTGGCTGACCGACACCGCTGGCATGGCCGAGGCCGAGCTTCTGAAGACGTTCAACTCAGGGATCGGGATGATCGTCGTCGTTGCACCCGAACGTGCGGCAGATCTTCGTCTCTTGCTCGAATCCGAAGGCGAGAAAGTGCATGAGATTGGGCGCGTCGTGCCGGGGCAGGGGGTGCGTTATCGGGGCCGGCTTCTTTGAAGCGGGTCGCAATTCTGCTTTCCGGGGGCGGTTCCAACATGGTCGCTCTCGTCGAAAGCATGAAGGGCGACCATCCCGCCCGACCGGTTCTGGTCGCGTCGAACGATCCGGAGGCCGGAGGCCTCGCCAAGGCCAAGGCGATGGGCATCCCGACCGCCTCTGTCGACCATAGGCCCTTCCGTGGCGATCGGCCCGCTTTCGAAGCGGAATTGCTGAAGCCGATCCTTGCCGCCGAGCCTGACATCGTTTGCCTTGCTGGCTTCATGCGCGTCCTGACGTCCGACTTCGTTGCGCGTTTCGAAGGGCGGATGCTGAATATTCATCCATCGCTCCTTCCGAAATATCCCGGGTTGAACACGCACGCCCGCGCGCTTGCCGCCGGAGATGCAGAGGCGGGTTGCACGGTCCACGAGGTCACTCCCGTTCTTGACGACGGCCCCATTCTTGGTCAGGCGCTTGTTCCGATCCATCGCGACGACACGCCGGAAAAGTTGGCCGCACGCGTACTGAAGCTGGAACATCAGCTCTACCCTGCCGTGCTGCGCCGCTTTGCCTCAGGTGATCGAACGCCCCTATTCATGTGAGCCCGCAAGCAACGGCGGCCACCGCATGGCGGATACGTGCAATTAACGTACACACAATTGCTGTGACGCCCTTTCCAATGTCATTTCCGTGTCATAAGAAAAGTTTTATGCGGGATGAACCCGCGAAGAACGGACTTTGAATGAGAACACTTACAACGACCGCAGAACTCGCTCGTTTCTGCGATGCCGCCAAATCCTCCGACTATGTCACTGTCGATACTGAGTTTCTGAGAGAGCGGACCTACTACTCCAAGCTTTGTCTCGTGCAACTCGCGCTTCCGGGCGACGATGGCGATGCTGTGCTCGTCGACCCTCTGGCGGATGGACTTTCGCTTGAGCCTCTCTACGACCTGTTCCGGCACGAGGGCACCGTCAAGGTGTTCCACGCCGCGCGTCAGGATCTGGAGATCTTCTTTGTCGAAGGGAACGTCTTCCCGATACCGCTCTTCGACACACAGATCGCTGCGATGGTTTGCGGATTTGGCGATCAGGTCGGCTATGAGACGCTGGTGCGCAAGGTCGCGAAACAAGGTCTCGACAAGACATCCCGCTTCACCGACTGGTCCCGCCGTCCGCTTTCCGATGCGCAAAAGAATTACGCTATCGCCGATGTGACGCATCTTCGCGTCATCTACGAATTCCTCGCCAAGGAACTGAAGCGCACGGGCCGCGAGAAGTGGGTCGAGGAAGAAGAGGCGGTGCTTCTCAATCCCGAAACCTACATCAACAGGCCCGAAGAGGCATGGATGCGGGTTAAGACTCGGACCAATTCCGGCCGCTTCCTCGCGATCGTGCGGGAACTCGCGCGGTTCCGGGAAGAATACGCCCAGACGCGCAACGTTCCCCGATCGCGGGTTTTCAAGGACGATGCGCTACTGGAACTCGCATCGACGAAACCTACGACCACTGAGGAACTCGGACGCTCGCGGCTCTTGCTGCGCGAGGGGCGCAGGCCCGATATCGCCGAGGGGATCATTGCCGCCGTCAAGGCCGGACTTGCCGTCCCGCCCGAGGATTGCCCGAGGCCCGCCCCGTCCCGCGACCAGATTCAGGTCGACTCCGCGCTGGCCGATCTTCTCAGGGTGCTTCTAAAGGCCAAGTCGCAAAGCACTGGCGTAGCCCCAAAACTCATCGCATCGTCCAGCGATCTGGATGCGCTGGCGGCAGGCGAGACGTCCGTGCCTGCGCTTTCGGGCTGGCGGGGCGAGGTTTTCGGCGAAGACGCGACCAGGCTGTGTCGGGGCGAAATTGCGCTCTCCGCCCGAGGTGGGGCTGTCCGCGTCGTACCGGTCTAAGTGGGCCTTAGCCGTTGTAGGCGTATATGATCCGGTTTTCCGACGGGATCAGAAGTAGCATTCCTATTCGGCCGAAGGCGTAGAAACTGCCCTCAGCGGCAAGCGCACGGTTCGCCATAGCCTCGACGTCGTGGTCGATGGGAATGCAGAACCCGTACCGGAACATGTACGCGGCGATCCCCGCTCCGTGACCGCACCTATCCGCGCGCTCGTCGACCGACCAGATATTGATCGCGCCCGCCACGTTTGGATCGAAGGGCGTTGCGTGCCATTCGCGGTAGGCGCCGTGCCAATCTCGACCGCTGCCTTCGAGCGTCTCTAGCCAAGCCGCGCCTTCGGCCTCGATCCGCCGCCGAGTCTTCTCGGGCATCGCATATACGATGATACCGGTCTCGTTGCCGCCCGGGCCGAAGCCCCAGGCCTTCTCAGCCGCATAGAGAATTCGGCTGGCATTCATCGCCGGCGGCACGAAACTCAGCCGGTGTCCGCGGAGCGCCGCAGCTTTCCCAAACCAAATGAAGCAGAAAAGGCCGAAGAGGACGAAGACTATCCACTTCCGGCGCCGGGTCATTCGCGCCTCAGCGTCGGCTCGACCGGCTGTTCTGCGCGCCGAGCACGACGATCTGCTGGACGTTGTCGAGCTTGATATTGGACACGTAGGCGGCCGCCGTGACTTCGCGCGATTGCGGGGTCGAAACTCGGCTCGCGGAAAACGGCTCTGCTACCACGAAACGGAAAGTCAGGACGCCGTCTACCGGATCGCCACTGTTCTCGGCCACGAGCGATGCATCCCAAAAGCCCTGCGTCGGAGGCAGGCCGGTTGCGCGGACGATTGCACCGCCCGGCTGGCGCGCGACTTCCATGTCCGTCACTTGGGTCACAAGGATGCGTCCATCATCGGGAATGGCCGGTGCCGCGGTCTGGGTCACCGTCCGCTCGGCCGAACGACCGAACCAGTTGAACGGGTTGAGGCGGCTTTCGCGGACCTTGCCGCAGGCACCGAGCGTCAACACGGCGACCAGAAGGACGGTGGTGGAAGTTTTCATGCGCGGCGCTCCCCTGAACCCTCGCGCCTTGGGTAGCCCATTCGCCGGGCGGTGAAAAGAGCCGCGCTTCCACTGGACCTTCGGCTGTTTCATGATTACCTCCGAGGCAGGATGCCGGAGCGAGACATGTCCACCGAAGCCTTTGAGGAAATCGCCGAAACGTTCGAGTTTCTCGACGACTGGGAAGACCGCTATCGGCATGTGATCGAGCTTGGGCGCGAGATGCCGCCGCTCGACGATGCGTTCAAGGTTCCTGCGACCAAGGTTGAAGGCTGCGCGAGCCAGGTCTGGCTCCTGCCAAGGATCGAGGGGGAGGGTCCGCAGGCGCGGTTCGACTTCCTCGGTGAAAGTGATGCCATGATCGTGCGCGGCCTCATCGCGATCCTGCATGCGCTTTATTCCGGGCTGACGTTGGAAGAGGTGCTGAAAGTTGATGCGCCCGCCGCACTTGCCCGGCTTGGGCTCGATGAGCATCTGTCGTCTCAGCGCTCGAACGGCCTTCGCGCAATGGTCGGTCGCATCCGCAAGCTTGCTGGGGAAGCGGTCGCGGCCTGAGGCTCCTAAAGCTTCGCGAGCGCGCCCTTCAGATCTCCATACCCCGTGAAACGTCGTTCGTAAGCCAGGCCAAGCCGCTCGGCGCAATCGCGCGCCTTGGCGTCAAGCGCCAGATCATCCGTCTGCGCCTGGTAGACGAGTTTTTCGTAATTGCCGAAATACATGTCTCGTAGTTCGGGATGCCGGTCGAGCCCCATGGGTTTCCACACGAAGGCATCGAACTGACGAACGAGAAAGTCGGTCAGGTAAAAGGCCGTGAACTCTTCACGTGCCGCGAAGACTTCATTGCCCTCGAAGAAAGAGTAGCAGTGTGGCCCGGCGATCATTTCGACGCCAAGCTCTTCGCACCGTTTCTGCAGCCCGCCACCCGTGCCGCAATCGGCATAGACGATGAAGATATCGTCATAGGCATCGCGATGCTTGGCGACCGATTCCGTCACCGCCTCGGTGATCTTGTCGGGCCAGAGGTGGTATTTTGCGGGCAGGCAGGTCAGGTCGAGATGATCCCAGCCATTGGCGACCTTCAGATCCAGGATCTCTCGCGCCAGAGCCCCGCAGGCAATAAGAAGGATGCGGCCATTACGCTCCGGCTTGAGACCGCTTTCCGTCAGGACGTCGTCCGAGGGGATCATTGTCCGCTGCCCTTCAGTCGAACAACCAGCGCCGCCGCCAAGACAAGCGCGCCAAGCACCGCCGCAGAAATGGGACCGATCCATCCCGACAGTGCGAAGCCAATTGCCACGGTGACAGCGGCCGCCGCGAGTACGATGGCGATGGTGGCAAGGAAGCGCGTGGCGGGCATGGTCGTCTCTCCTCCTTGCTATCTGGGGCGGTTGCGGCCTTCTGTGAAGTCAAACTCACGAAAAAAAGGCCTCGCGGTCAGTACCGCAAGGCCGATAGGGAGCATTCTTGAGCCTAAATCAGCCTGCGGCGAGCTTGTTGTGCTTGCGCGCCATGAAGTCCTTGGCCGTCTGCACCGCAACGGCGGCGTCACGGCAATAGGCGTCTGCGCCGATGGCTTTGCCGAATTCCTCGTTCAGAGGCGCACCGCCGACGAGCACGATGTAGTCCTCGCGCATGCCCTTTTCCTTCATCGTGTCGATGACGACCTTCATGTAGGGCATCGTTGTCGTGAGCAGGGCGGACATGCCGAGGATGTCAGCATCCTCGCGCTCGAGCGCTTCGAGGTAGTTCTCTACCGGGTTGTTGATGCCGAGGTCGACGACTTCGAAGCCAGCGCCCTCCATCATCATGCCGACGAGGTTCTTGCCGATGTCGTGGATGTCACCCTTCACGGTGCCGATCACCATCTTGCCGACCTTGGGCGCGCCGGTTTCGGCCAGCAGCGGCTTCAGGATCGCCATCCCGCCTTTCATTGCGTTGGCGGCCAGAAGCACTTCGGGCACGAAGAGGATGCCGTCGCGGAAGTCGATGCCGACGATGGTCATCCCGCCGACGAGCGCCTTGGTCAGGACGTCGTAAGGCGCCCAGCCTCGGTCCAGCAGAATGCGCACACCCTCCTCGATCTCGTCCTTGAGACCGTCATAGAGGTCGTCGTGCATCTGAAGCACAAGTTCTTCGTCGTCGAGTTCGGAGAGGATGATGTCTTCTTCGTCGGCCATTGCGTGTCTCCTGGCGGTCCTTCTGCCGTTAATGCGACCAATGATGCATGATCACTTGGCGATTTGCGACATCGTCCGAGCATTCGGCGACGCGATGCGACACCGTTGCAAGGTTGAGGAACGCTTTGCTTGAATGATGTTCGCTAAATGTTCTATATTTGGATATGCCTCTTCCACCGCCTGATCCATTTTTGCGACTGAAGGCGCGCGGCGCCGACACCAATGCACCCGGCCGCTTCGAACCCTATGAAAGGGCGCCAGAAAACGACGGTTGGGAAATTGCCGAGGACGAACGGTTGATCCGAACCGAAGTGAGCGAGGAGCGTCCACGATCCGTTATCAACCGCGTGTCGTCTCCCGATATCGGTTTCGACCGCTCGATTAATCCCTACCGGGGCTGCGAACACGGCTGCATCTATTGCTACGCGCGGCCGAGCCACGGTTATCTCGGACTATCGGCCGGTCTCGACTTCGAAACGAAGATCGTTGCTCGTCCGACGGCGCCCGAAACGCTCGCGCGAGAACTCGCCCGGAAGTCCTATACGGTTGCGCCGATCGCCATGGGAACCAACACCGATCCGTATCAACCGGTCGAAAAGCGATATCGGATCATGCGCAGAGTGCTCGAGGTGCTGTCGGACTGGAATCACCCCCTGACGATCGTGACGCGCGGGGC
>CBDUOT010000067.1:0-19286 GCA_965368915.1 uncultured Rhodobacterales bacterium
CGTGCGGTGAAGGGCTGCGACATGCGCCCGTCCGCCTCGCGCATCACCTCGCCCGAGAATTCGACCTCGGGCGCAACATCGGGCTGAATTGTCAGGTTCCACGAACGACCGCCTTCACCGACAACTTCCAGCTTGCCGCTTTTCACCGCCTCGAACTCAATCGCGCGCATCGCGGCGGTGTCCACGGGCTTATCGGCAGCATCGGGAGACAAAGGCGGCCGATCCGAAACCGTCTCAGCAATTGAGAGTGCGTCGGGCTCTCCGTACAGCCGAAGTGTGATGCGGCTTCCTTCAGGCAGAGTGAGCGCGTCAGCCTCTACTGCATTCAGATAAAGACTTGGAAGGCCGGTATAGGCCGGCGGCTCGGCCCACGCTTCCCAAGATGGTCCGGTTGCGGCAAGCGCCGCGTCACCGCCGCCCGCGACGATGCCCGGCACTTCCGCCACACGCCAGACAGAGCCGAAGATGAGCGCGAGTGCGAAAGCTGCGAGGGCCACGTATCTAAGCGCGAAGCGGTCGAACTGCGATACACGTAAGTCGGGGGCTGGCGGACGCGCTTCCATCGCGCGGTCAGCCATGCGATCGACATGCTTGCGCCAGACATAGGTTGACCCTGCATCTTCACCGCCGAGCGCCTGAGCGTCGCTCAGTGCCGCGATGGGGCGGCCTGGAAGTGTTCGGTCAAGACGGTCCAGCGCCTCTTGTTCACTCGGCCATCGGAACCGTCTGAACCCGCGCACGATCGCCCAGACAAGACCGAATATCGACAGGACACCCGCCGCCCAGACCGCTTCGATAGGCAGCGTTTCGTGCAAGCCGAAAGCAAGCGCAGCGAT
This sequence comes from uncultured Rhodobacterales bacterium, assembly GCA_965368915.1. GTDB lineage: Bacteria > Pseudomonadota > Alphaproteobacteria > Rhodobacterales > Rhodobacteraceae > Albidovulum. Next base: position 837 of record CBDUOT010000067.1, read on the forward strand.
GACTGCGAAAAGGATGGTCCAAACCGGCCAGAAACCACGGGTAATGCGTTCGGAAACCATCCCGGCCCGCGTCAGGCGCACGGGCCAGACAAGGCGTTTCAGCGCCTTGTGGGGAAGAGCCTTGATCTTGCTCACGCCGGGTTTCGGCCTCCGATCGCGGCGGCGGGCGCGGGATTGCGCGTCACAACCACTCGGGGATCGTATCGCGGTTTATCATCTCGTCATAGGTGGGACGGGCACGAATGACAGCGAATTGATCCCCATTCACCAGCACTTCGGGAACGAGAGGGCGCGCATTGTATTCCGATGCCATGACCGCACCGTAAGCACCCGCCGACCGGAACGCGACGAGATCGCCTGCGCTCATGGGCGGCAAAGGGCGCTGCTTGGCGAAGGTGTCGCCCGTTTCACAAACCGGGCCGACGATATCGTAAGGCTGTGTCTCGGTGCCGGGGGCGGGCTCGATCACCGGAACGATGTCGTGGTACGCGCCGTACATCGAGGGGCGAACCAGATCGTTCATCGCACTGTCAAGAATAAGGAAATCCCGTTCTTCACCGGATTTCACGTAGATCACCCGGCTGACCAGCAATCCCGCATTTCCCGAGATCAGACGTCCCGGCTCGATCTCGATTTCGCAACCCAGGTCGCCGACAGTCCGCTTGATCACCGCGCCGTAGTCCAGCGGAAGGGGCGGTGCGGCGTTCGATCTTTCGTAGGGAATGCCCAAGCCGCCGCCGAGGTCGAGGCGGCGTATGTCGTGGCCGTCGGCGCGAAGCTGCCGGGTCAGATCGGCGACCTTGGCATAAGCTTGCTCGAACGGCTCCAGATCAACCAACTGGCTGCCGATGTGCACGTCGATGCCGACGACATCGATTCCCGGAAGCGCGGCAGCCTCGGCATAGACCGCACGGGCTCGCGATATCGGGATGCCGAACTTGTTCTCTTTCTTGCCTGTCGCGATTTTCTCGTGCGTCTTCGCGTCCACGTCGGGATTGACGCGAACAGTGATCGGCGCGCGGGTGCCCATGGAAACTGCGACTTCGTTCAGGGCCAGAAGTTCAGGCTCGCTTTCGACGTTGAATTGGCGAATGCCCCCTTCGAGGGCGGTTCGCATCTCCTCCCGCGTTTTGCCAACGCCGGAGAACACGATCCGTTCGCCCGGCACGCCTGCGGCCTTGGCTTTGAGGTATTCGCCCACAGAAACCACGTCTATCCCCGCGCCGAAGCTGGCAAGCGTGCGAATAACGGCGAGATTCCCGTTCGACTTCATCGCGAAGCAGATCAGGTGCGGCAGACCCGAAAGCGCTTCTTCGAACAGCCGGTAGTGTCGTTCGAGCGTGGCGGTCGAATAGACGTAAAAAGGTGTCCCCACGGCGGCGGCAATATCGGCCACCGGAACATCCTCGGCGTGAAGCGCGCCGTCGCGGTAAAGAAAGTAGTCCATCGTCTGGCGCCTCACTGAGCATTCGGCCGTTCGCGTGGATGTAGAACATCGACACGAACAGGGGAAGCACTCGGTCGCAGATTGCAATCAATCAATCGATTGATTAAAGTATCATAATGACTCGGGCGAAGGTCAAATGATGAACACGGACGAACCGCTCCCGGAAGGCACCCGCGCCGATTTGATTGCTGCGGGTCTCAGGCTTTTTGGGAAAAAGGGATTTTCCGCAACCTCCACACGTGAAATTGCGGCAGAAGCCGGCACCAACGTCGCGTCCATCGCCTATCATTTCGGCGGGAAGGACGGCCTTCGAAGGGCATGCGGCGAAGAGGTTGCAAGACGTATCGGGGGCGTACTCTCGCAAGCTGGAACCGACTTGCCAGACACGCCCGAGGCTGCCGCCCAGCGGATGGAACAGATGCTCCGCATGATGGTCATGTTCCTTGCCGGGGCGCATGAAGCGGACGACATTGTCGCCTTCATGCTGCGCGAAGTCGGCGAGGACGGGCCTGTCCTCGACGCCATCTACACCGCCATGATCGAACCGATGCACCGCCGCCTCTGCGCTCTCTGGTCCATCGCGACAGGACGCGACGCCGAAAGCGAAACCACGCGGCTTGTCGTCTTTTCGGTCGTTGGCCAAGTGCTCTACTTCCGCGTCGGACGCCCGATCGTCCAGCGCCGCCTTGGCTGGAGCGCGCTTGGCGCGGCCGAGGCTGAGCGCGTGGCTGACGTCGTTGCGGCAAACCTCCACGCAATCCTTGAGAGGGAGCGAACGAGATGACCAGTTTCGTCTGCGCCATTCCAATTCTGTCCGCCCTGTTCACGAGTTGCGAGCCCCCGCCGCCTTTTGCGACTGGCTATGTCGAGGGCGAATACGTGCTGGTTGCACCCGTCGCGACGGCCCAGATCTCTGCGCTCGCCGTTGCGCGAGGTGACCGCGTGGAGGAAGGAGGCGCCCTTGTCGAAATGGAACGGCGCGATGCCGAGATCGCGCTGGCAGAGGCCGAGGCGGCGCTCGCCCGCGCGAAAAGCCAGCTCGACAACCTTCGGCAGGGCCGCAGACCCGAAGAGATTCGCGTCATCGAGGCGACGCTGGCTTCGGCTCAAGCCCAGGCGGCGGAGGCAGAGCGTGCCTCCGAGCGGGTTCAGAGCCTCGCTGCCCGCGGCGCCGCCACTCGGGCACAGGCCGACGACGCGGAAACCGCCGCCGCCGTCGCTTATGCGCGCGTCGCCGAGGCCGAGGCCAACCTCGCGGTGGCGCGCCTGCCAGCCAGGCCGCAGGAGATCGCAGCAGCCGAAGCGGAAGTTGCGGGCGCCGAGGCGGTGCGCGAGCGGGCAGAGTGGAACCTGTCCAAGCGCAGCCTGACCGCACCAGCTTCGGGCACGGTCTACGACATCCTGCGCACGTCCGGCGAAATTGCCGGACCCTCCGCACCGGTGCTTTCGATGCTGCCGGACGGCGCGGTTAAACTGCGCCTTTATGTGCCGGAAAGCGCCATTGCAGCCGTCGAGCAGGGATCGCGGCTTTCGGTGAATTGCGACGCTTGTCCTTCGGATCTCAGCGCCACGGTGACCTACGTGTCCGACGCGCCGGAATTCACTCCTCCCGTCATCTATTCGCTCGAGAACCGCCAGAAACTCGTCTACCTCATCGAAGCCCGCCCCGAAGACGCCGTGGGGCTGAAGCCTGGCCAGATCGTGGATGTTCACCTGCCCGGTGCCGAAGGATGAACGCCGCGCCTGTCATCGACGTCCGCGGCCTCGTCAAGCGTTACGGCGGACGCGCGGTCGTGGATGACGTGTCGCTGACCGTTCGAAAGGGAGAAATCGCAGGATTCCTTGGTCCAAACGGATCAGGCAAGACGACGACGATCCGGCTGATGTGCGGCCTGCTCACACCCGATGCCGGCGAAGGCCGCGTCATCGGCCGCGACATCCGCCGCGAGGGGCGCGCAATCAAGCGAGAAGTCGGCTACATGACCCAGCGGTTTTCGTTCTACGAAGACCTTACCATTGAAGAAAACCTCGATTTCGTCGCGGGTCTTTACGGCCTCAGCCCTGCCCGCCAGCACGTGGCCGACACACTCGCGGGTCTCGGCCTGACGTCACGCAAGCACCAGCTTGCCGGTTCGCTCTCGGGTGGCTGGAAGCAAAGGCTCGCGCTTGCGGCCTGCATCATGCACAAGCCGAAGCTCCTGATGCTCGATGAACCCACGGCGGGCGTCGACCCCAAGGCCCGACGGGATTTCTGGGACGAGATTCACGGACTTGCCGCCGACGGGCTGACTGTACTGGTCTCGACCCACTACATGGACGAGGCCGAACGCTGCCACCGGATCAACTACATCTCTTACGGACGGCTGGTTGCCCAGGGAACCGTGGAGGAGGTCGTGCGAAATGCCGGCCTTACGACGATCGTGCTTGAGGGCGAGGCTACGTCAGAGGCCGCGCGTCGGCTGAAGGGTGCCCCGGGCGTTGAACAGATCGCCCCGTTCGGTGCGACGCTGCACGTCGTCGGGCACGATGCCGCTACCCTGCGCGCCACGGCAAAGCAGGTTGCGGAAGAGACGGGTTGCACGATGAGCACGGCGGAGACGAGCCTTGAGGATGTCTTCATCCAGCTCATGGGCGATGCGAAGGACAACATGGAATGAGCCGTTTCTTCTCACTCCGCCGCCTTCACGCGCTGCTCCGCAAAGAGGTTATCCAGATGCGCCGCGACCGCATCACCTTCGCAATGATGCTGGGAATTCCGCTGATCCAGCTCCTCCTGTTCGGGTTCGCGATCAACACGGACCCAAAGGGCCTGCCGGCCGCGCTCGTGGCACCCACACAGGACCGCTACACCCGCGCCATGGTCTCTGCACTGGAACTGACAGGCTACTACCGTTTCACGCACCCATCCGCCTCAGCGGCCGAAGCGGAACGCCTGATCACGCGGGGCCGGGTTTCTTTCGTCGTCACCGTCCCGTCGGATTTCGGACGCCGTGTCGAACGAGGCGACCACCCGACGATCCTGATCGAGGCTGACGCCACAGATCCGTCCGTCGCTTCAGGCGCGATTTCCACCTTGGGCACCGTGGCCGCCGAGGCGCTTTTGCGCGAACGCGGGTTGGAGGCGCAGGCGGCAGTGTCAGCGGCCGAGCAGCTTCAGGTGACCGTTCACAGGCGGTACAACCCCGAGGGGATCACACAATACAACATCGTGCCCGGCCTTCTCGGCGTCATCCTGCAAATGACGATGGTGATGATGACCTCGATGGCGCTGACCCGTGAGATCGAGCGCGGGACGATGGAGAACCTTTTGTCGATGCCGGCGACACCGCTCGAGATCATGCTCGGAAAGGTATTGCCCTATCTCGGCGTCGGCGCTGTCCAGGTCGCGGTCGTGCTGGTTGCGGCGAAGTTGATCTTCGACGTGCCGTTCGTCGGCGCGTTGCCCCTGTTGCTTCTGGGCGTTTTCGTCTTCGTCGCCTCGCTCGTAATCCTCGGCTACCTCATCTCCACAGCCGCTAGGACACAGATGCAGGCGATGCAGCTGACATTCTTCTTCTTTCTTCCCTCGCTTCTCTTGTCGGGGTTCATGTTTCCCTACCGGGGCATGCCGGGGTGGGCGCAGATTCTGGGCGAAATCTTCCCGCTCACCCACTTCCTGCGCCTGATCCGCGCGATCATGCTGAAGGGCGCGGACTATGCGGGCATCGCGCAGCCAATGGCCGCGCTGACGGTGTTCGTGTTGATTTACGCCGCCCTGGCGCTCATGCGGTTCCGTCGCACACTCGACTAGATGGGCAGGTGCGCAGGGGTCAGAGACTGCCCGAGACGCCGACTTTGACCGTGCCGTGCACGCTCAGGCCCGGTTCCGGAGCGGGCGCAGTAGGCGCACCGTCGGCGCCGCAGGACGACAGGGCGAAGAGCGTAGCGAGAAGAAGAAAGCAGCGAATCATTGGCTCACCGTAACGCCGATACCGGCAATGGAGGTGGAAACGGAGGGAACAACACGAACACCGTCGGACGTGACATGAACGCCCGCATGTGCACGAGGTTTGGAACACGCGCTCAAGGCGAAAAGCGCGAAAAGAACCGCAAGGAAGGCTCTCATCCGAGCCTTTCCTTCCAATCGACAATTCGCGCGCGGACCTGGTCCGGCGCAGTACCGCCGTAGCTTTGGCGACTCGCGACCGAGTTGTGAACTCCGAGCACGGAATAGACTTCTTCCGTGATGCCGGCGTGGGCGGATTGCATCTCGGCAAGGGTCAGGTCGGGAAGGTCGCAGCCCTTCTTTTCCGCAATCGCGACGAGGCTTCCCGTAACATGATGCGCATCCCTGAACGGCAGGCCGAGTGCGCGAACGAGCCAGTCCGCAAGGTCGGTCGCCGTCGAGAACCCCGAGGCCGCGGCGCGTTCGAGATTGTCGCGGTTCGCCGTCATGTCACGAACCATACCTTCCATCGCGGCAAGCGCGAGCATCAGGTTGTCGGCGGCATCAAAGACCTGTTCTTTGTCTTCCTGCATGTCCTTGGAATAGGCCAGGGGCAGGCCTTTCATCACCATCATCAGCGCGACGTTGGCACCCATAATCCGGCCGATCTTGGCGCGGATAAGCTCGGCGGCGTCCGGGTTCTTCTTCTGCGGCATGATCGAGGAACCGGTCGAAAAACGATCGGAGAGGACCACGAAGCGGAATTGAGCAGAAGACCAGATGACCAGCTCTTCGGCGAAACGCGACAAATGCATCGCGCAGATCGACGCCGCGGCAAGGAATTCCAGCGCGAAGTCGCGATCGCTGACAGCATCAAGCGAGTTCGCCGACGGCCGATCAAAGCCCAATGCCTCTGCCGTCGCGTGCCGGTCGATCGGGAAAGAGGTTCCGGCGAGCGCCGCGGCGCCCAGCGGGCATTCGTTCATGCGCGCGCGGGCATCGGTAAACCGGCCCACGTCGCGCGCGAACATCTCGACATACGCCATCATGTGATGGCCCCACGTCACCGGCTGCGCGGTCTGAAGATGCGTGAAGCCAGGCATGACCCACTCCGCCCCGGCCTCTGCCTGCGCCAGAAGCGCCTTTTGCAGCGCCGTCAGCCCCGCGATTGCGGCGTCGGCCTGATCGCGGACCCAAAGGCGGAAATCTGTCGCAACCTGATCGTTCCGGCTGCGCGCCGTGTGAAGCCGACCGGCCGGTTCGCCGATAATCTCCTTCAGTCGCGCCTCCACGTTCATGTGGATGTCTTCCAAAGCGGTCGAAAACGCAAACTTTCCCGTCTCGATCTCTGACAAGACCGTGAGAAGCCCTTCCCGAATGGCTTCGGCGTCTTTATCGCTAATGATGCCTGTCGCGGCGAGCATGGCCGCATGGGCACGGGATCCTGCGATGTCCTGGGCATGAAGCCGCTTGTCGAACCCGATCGAGGCGTTGATCGCTTCCATGATCGCGTCCGGCCCGGCGGCGAAACGCCCGCCCCACATCGCGTTCTGGGTCTTGTCCGTCATATCCTGCCCCCGGAGGCTTACATGCGCATGGTTCTTTCCGCCGTCGTCTACACGGCCCTCGCGCTCTGCGCAAATCCCGCCTTGGCCGACATGGCCGAGTTGGAGGCATTACGTGATGGATCGATGAAGAAGCTGATCTTTCATGCCGAACCAGTCGCCGCGCCAGACACGGTCTTCACCGACCCCGAGGGAGGGGAACACCGGCTCGCGCAGTGGGGCGGACGCTATGTGCTCGTTAACTTCTGGGCGACGTGGTGTGCGCCCTGCCGCAAGGAGTTGCCCGCGTTGGATGCGCTCAACACCGAGTTTGGCGGCAAGGATTTCACGGTCGTGACCATCGCCACGGGCCGCAATCCGGTGCCCGCGATCACGAGGCTCTTCGAAGAAGTCGGTGTGCAGGGCCTTCCGGTCCTGCTCGACCCCAAGCAGGACCTCGCGCGAGAGATGGGCGTTTTCGGTCTTCCGGTGACGGTCGTTCTTGACCGCGAAGGGCTCGAGATTGCTCGACTTTCCGGCGATGCGGACTGGCACGGCGAAAGCGCGCGCGCCATCGTGGCGGCATTGATCGAAGACTGAATCTCAGCCGAGTTGTGGATGCGTCTTTGCCAGCGCCGCGACCTTGTCATGCGCGTGACACGGCACAATGTGGTCGTTCACCATGCCAACGGCCTGCATGAATGCGTAGGTGATCGTCGGGCCGCAAAAGCGAAATCCCGCCTTCTTCAGGTCCTTCGATATCCGCTCTGACAACGGAGTAGAGGCAGGCACCTCTGACATGGACGCGAAACGGTTCTGCAGCGGCCGACCGTCCATGTAGCGCCATAGAAACTGGTCGAACCCCCCGGCCTCCTCGATCGCGAGATAGGCCCGGGCGTTACCGAGAGTCGCCTCGATCTTGGCACGAGAGCGCACAATGCCGGAATCGGCGAGCAGCCGCACAACGTCCTTCTCGCCCCAGCGCGCGATCACTTCGGGCTGAAACCCCTGAAAGGCGACCCGGAAATTCTCACGCTTCTTCAGAATCGTGATCCAGCTCAGCCCGGCCTGAAAGCCGTCAAGGATCAGCTTTTCCCACAGAGCCCGCGAGTCGTATTCCGGAACGCCCCATTCGTCATCATGATAGGAGACATAGATCGGATCCTCCCCGCACCATCCGCAGCGTTCGACCATTTCTTTCTCCCTGTTTCTGCTCAGCCGCGCAGAGCGATATTCGCATTTACGCTATGTTATCTCCTTTTGCCCAATCTGAGCTCGCACGGCGAGGAGTTTAGCGATGCAGCAGCGCGGCAAGTTCAGGCAGCAACCCCGTGACAGCACTCAGGACAGCCCCCTCAACGCTGCCGTAACGCAGCGCGACCGCGACACGATATCGCTGGTGCGCAACGCGGTGAAGAATCGTGATGTGCTTCTGGCCTTCCAGCCCGTGGTTCAATCCGGGAACCTCGACCGCCCCGCCTTCTACGAAGGTCTGATACGGGTTCTCGACGACTCGGGGCGCATCATTCCAGCGCGCGACTTCATCGACACGATCGAAACGCAGGAGCTCGGGCGCATCGTCGATTGCCTTGCACTCGAGATGGGATTGGAATCTCTCCGTCGAGATCCCACTCTTCGGCTTTCGGTCAACATGTCCGCGCGCTCCATCGCGTATCCGCGCTGGATGCAGACTCTTCGTCGGGGCTTCAAAAGAGGCGGGACCATTGCGGAACGACTGATCCTGGAAATTACCGAGAGCTCCGCGATGTTGATGCCCGACATCGTGTCCGTGTTCATGTCCGACCTTCAGTCCGAAGGGGTCTCGTTCGCGCTTGATGATTTCGGGGCGGGTTACACATCGTTCCGATATCTGCGGGAGTTCTATTTTGACATCGTCAAGATCGACGGCCAGTTCATCCGCGGTGTTTCTGATAGCCCCGACAACCAGTGCCTGACAGGAGCCTTGCTGTCGATCGCGCAGCAATTCGACATGCTGGCCGTGGCGGAATCCGTGGAGAACGCCCGCGACGCCGCATGGCTTTCAGAGAACGGGGTCGACTGCATGCAGGGCTATTACTTCGGGGCGCCCACCATGACACCGCCGTGGAAAATACCGCAAGCGAAGATGCGCGCCTGATTTGCCGGCGGGATGCTGCAAGACTTCGATCATGGCCTGTCGCCGCGGCAAACTGACTGTTGCGCTTTTTGAAACCGTCCCTTACGTCATGCTGCATAGCGGCGCGGGGGCGCCCGAGCTGGGTCTCCGCGCAACGCTGACGCGCCTCTGAAAGGGACTCTTGCTATGACCAATGTCGTTATCGTCTCTGCCGCCCGCACCGCCGTGGGCAGCTTCAACGGTTCTTTCGCCAATATCCCGGCCCATGATCTGGGTGCCGCCGTGCTGCAAGCGGTGGTCGATCGCGCCGGAATCGACAAAGCGGAGGTGTCGGAGACGATCCTCGGCCAGGTCCTGACAGCAGGGCAAGGTCAGAACCCCGCACGTCAAGCACACATCAACGCGGGTCTGCCGCAGGAAAGCGCCGCATGGTCCATCAATCAGGTGTGTGGGTCTGGCCTGCGTACTGTCGCACTTGCCGCACAGCACATCCAGCTGGGCGATGCGTCGATTGTCTGTGCAGGCGGACAGGAAAGCATGTCGCTCTCCCCCCACGTCGCGCATTTGCGCGCGGGCCAGAAGATGGGCGACCTGAAGATGATCGATTCGATGATCAAGGACGGGCTCTGGGATGCCTTCAACGGCTACCACATGGGCACCACGGCCGAGAACGTCGCCGAGAAGTGGCAGATCAGCCGTGAACAGCAAGACGAATTCGCGGTTGCCAGCCAGAACAAGGCCGAGACGGCCCAGAAGGCGGGGAAGTTCAAGGATGAGATCGTCCCCTTCACCGTAAAGACCCGCAAGGGCGACATTGTGGTCGATCAGGACGAGTACATCCGCCACGGCGCGACGATCGACGCGATGGCGAAGCTGCGCCCTGCTTTCTCCAAGGACGGCTCGGTGACCGCTGGGAATGCCTCGGGTCTGAATGACGGCGCGGCTGCGGTACTGCTGATGTCGGCGGAAGAGGCCGAGAAGCGTGGGCTGAAGCCAATCGCCCGCATCGCCTCCTACGCCACCGCGGGCCTCGACCCTTCGATCATGGGCGTGGGTCCGATCTATGCCTCGCGCAAAGCGCTTGAGAAAGCTGGCTGGAAAGCTGCCGATCTCGACCTGATCGAAGCGAACGAGGCATTTGCTGCACAGGCCTGCGCGGTCAACAAGGACATGGGCTGGGATCCGTCAAAGGTAAACGTGAACGGCGGCGCGATCGCGATCGGCCACCCGATCGGCGCATCGGGTGCCCGCATCCTCAACACGCTTCTGTTCGAGATGCAGCGCGGGAACGCAAAGAAGGGTTTGGCGACCCTCTGCATCGGTGGCGGGATGGGCGTCGCGATGTGCCTCGAACGCGCCTGACGCTGATTTCTTCCTGCAAATTCAACGAACGCGGGCGCAATAATGTTGCGCCCGCGTTTTGGTTTAGGTAACAGGATTTCAACGCACATTTCAGAAAAGGAGGAATCATGTCGAGGGTTGCATTGGTCACTGGCGGATCACGCGGCATTGGCGCGGCAATTTCGGTTGCGCTCAAGGAAGCCGGCTACAAAGTCGCTGCCAACTATGCCGGCAATGACGAGGCGGCGGCTGCCTTCACAAAGGAAACCGGCATTCCGACCTTCAAGTGGTCCGTTGCCGACTATGATTCCTGCGTCGAAGGCATCAAGAAGGTCGAAGCTGATCTTGGACCGGTGGACGTTCTGGTGAACAACGCCGGCATCACCCGCGACGCGATGTTCCACAAGATGACGCCGCAGCAGTGGAAAGAGGTGATCGACACCAACCTTTCCGGCGTCTTCAATATGACGCACCCGATCTGGACGGGGATGCGCGATCGCAAATTCGGGCGGGTCGTCAACATCTCGTCGATCAATGGCCAGAAGGGGCAGGCAGGCCAGGCCAACTATTCTGCCGCCAAGGCCGGCGACCTAGGCATCACCAAGGCGCTCGCGCAAGAAGGCGCACGTGCAGGCATTACCGTAAACGCGATCTGCCCCGGATACATCGGGACGGAAATGGTTCGCTCCATCGATGAGAAGGTGCTGAACGAGAGGATCATTCCGCTTATCCCGGTCGGCCGCCTCGGCGAACCCGACGAGATCGCGCGATGCGTCGTGTTTCTCGCCTCCGATGACGCAGGATTCATCACAGGCTCGACGATCTCGGCGAATGGCGGGCAGTTCTTCGTCTGAGCACAACCGCCCGGAGAACGAAAAGACCGGCTCCCAAGGGAGCCGGTCTTTTTCTTTCGCCATCAAGTGAGGCAGATCACGTTCGCCCCGATCGGTAGCAGCCGAGGGCGTATCACCGCTTCCCCGAGCGCCAGCAGGCTTCCGGGAAGCGGAGTGCGTCTCAGTGTTGACTGAGGCGCTGGATCTCTTCCTTGATTCGCAACTTCTGCTTTTTCATGTCGGCGATGGTGAGGTCGTCAGTCCCCGGATGGCGTTGCGCCTCTTCCACTGCTTCAGAAAGGTGTTGGTGTTTTCTTTGTAGTTCCTGCAGGTGCGAACCTAGCGACATTGGTGTCTCCTCTCCTGTGAAACCTGTCACAATCCCATCACAATACCCGAGTCGTGTCACGCACAACCGTGAGGACAGTGAACGAATGTAATGATTTCGAGCAAGTTCACGCTGAGCGAACCGTCTGCCTAAAATTCAAGCGCTGCGCCGTCTCTCAGGACCGCTCGGGCCTGCGATGTGAAATCGTCGCCGTCGGCCATGTGACGCTCGCCGTTGTGAAGTATAAAAGGCGCCGCCAGCCGAAAGGCGGCACGTCCTCCCTTGCGCGCCTGGAGGATTACGCGACTTGCATTCCGGCCGATCCGCGGAACAAGCGGCAGGACGACCGCGCTGCCTGCAGTCGGCCCGAGCGAGATCAGAAGATCCGGCAACCGCTCGGCCGCCTGAATCATGGTTAGTCTGCCACCCGGTTTCAGGCGCTTTACGGCTGCCGACAGCCATTCGGCAAGCGGGGTTTCTTCGCGTCGAGCAGTTTCGCGCCCTCGATCGTCGGCTGCTGTCCCACCGCCTTGCGGAAAATAGGGAGGGTTGGCGATGACATGGTCGAAGCTTCGAGCGCGCAACGCCGCGGGCATTGAGCTCAAATCGCCCTCGACAACTTCAAACGGGATTCCGTTCGCCTCAGAGTTCGACTTGGCGAGTGCGGCATAGGCAGGCTGAAGTTCGAGCCCGGTCAGGTGCAACCCCTGAACGCGCGCACCGAGACACAAGCTTGCGACGCCCGCACCGCAGCCCAGTTCCAGAACGCTTTCACCTGCGCGCGCGACGACAGCTGCAGCCAAAAAGACCGGATCGGTGGCAGCGCGATAGCCACGACGCGGTTGAGCGATCCTCAACCGACCGCTCAGGAAGCCATCCTCACTCAGGTTGGTGGACGCGAACATCTCAGATCTCGAAGCCATTGTCCCGCAGGATGGAGCGCGCGAGGAACAGATCGGCGTCGCGCACCATCAGACGGCGCGGCAATATGCCAAGGGAACCCTCGAGCACGCTCATATGGACGTCCATCTGAAAGGCCGTTATACCCTCCCCGTCAAGAAGAGCTGTCGCAAACGCGAGTTTCGTTGGGTCAGTGGTGCTGAGAAGCTCTTTCATATTCCAAGACTTAATGACAAGGTGCCTGCCTTGTCGAGTGAGCACAGGAAAAGCATGAGCCTCGACGACGCCGCACAGAAACCGCACGATCGGCTGAGCGCCGTGCTGGCGACGGACATGGAGCGTGTGAATGCCCTCATCCGCACGCGGATGGCATCGGAGCACGCGCCACGAATCCCCGAGGTGACTGCGCATCTGGTGGAAGCTGGTGGCAAGAGGCTGCGCCCCATGCTGACGCTCGCGACGGCGCGCCTTTGCGGCTACGACGGCGAACATCACATCCGGCTTGCCGCGACGGTGGAGTTCATCCACACCGCAACGCTTCTGCACGATGACGTGGTCGATGAAAGCGCACAGCGCCGGGGTCGGCCGACTGCCAACCTCCTTTGGGACAACAAGTCGTCGGTTCTGGTTGGCGACTATCTGTTCTCACGTTCGTTCCAGCTGATGGTAGAGACGGGATCGCTGAGGGTGCTCGACATTCTCGCGAACGCTTCTGCCACGATCGCAGAGGGCGAGGTTCTTCAGCTTTCTGCGGCACAGGATCTGCGGACCAGCGAAGACATCTATCTCAAGGTAATCCGAGGCAAGACCGCGGCGCTTTTCTCGGCCGCGACCGAGGTCGGTGGCGTGATCGCCGGCGCGAGGGAGGATCAGATTCGCGCGCTTCACGTTTACGGCGACGCACTTGGGATCGCGTTCCAGATCGTTGACGACCTGCTCGACTACGGCGGCTCGACGGTAGAGATCGGCAAGAACATTGGTGACGACTTCCGCGAGCGGAAGCTCACCCTACCGGTCATCAAGGCTGTCGCTAAGGCCAACGAGGAAGAGCGATCGTTCTGGCGTCGTACAATCGAGAAGGGCGATCAGCGCGACGGCGACTTCGACCACGCGATAGAGCTGCTTGCGCGGCATGGTGCGATGGAAGAGACCCGCGCAGAAGCCTTGGGCTGGGCCGAAAAAGCGCGCGCCGCATTGGACTCGCTGCCCGCGCATGATGTTCGTGACATGCTTTCTGATCTTGCCGACTACGTCGTGTCGCGCGTCAGCTGACCGCGCCGCTGGCGATCCACCATTCCGGTTGTCGCAAACGGACATGAGCCGCTGCCGCCTCGGCACTGCCATTAGCCGGATAAAGTCCAAAGCACGTCGCGCCTGAACCCGACATGCCTTTGTGAAGGCAGCCGGTCTCGCCAACAATCGCCAAAACATCGTCAATCACGGGTGCGACTTGACGCGCGGGCTCAAGCAGGTCGTTGCGATGGCGCCCAAGCCAAGCGCAAAACCCTGCTGCGTCGGACCAGGAAGGCAGGGTTTGCTCCATTGACGGATTCGACGCAGATTTCAACGCGGCGAACACTGCCGGAGTGGGCACTGCGACCCTGGGATTGACGAGCAGGATGTCAAGCGGCGGCACGGGTGGCACATCCTCCAAGATCTCGCCAATACCGCGAAGTCGCAACGCATTGCCGCGGACACAGGCTGGAACGTCCGCACCCAGTGAGGCAGTTTCGAAAGGCGCGGGAAGTTTTCTACCGGTGAGCTTCGAAAGCGCACGCAGTGTTGCGGCGGCATCAGCCGACCCGCCGCCGATCCCCGAGGCCACCGGCAGCGACTTCCAAAGCTTAATGCTCGCCCGGATATCGGGATCAAAAAATCTCGCGGCTCTCAGAACGAGATTGTCGTCGTCAGCGACGAGCGCTGCAGATTCGGGCCCTGCGATCGTCAAAGACAATGCATCGGACGTCTCGACCGTAATCTTGTCGCCGATCGCTGCGAAAACGACGAAACTGTCCAGAAGGTGGTAGCCGTCGTCGCGCCGTCCGGTCACATGAAGCGTCAGGTTGACCTTTGCCGGCGCGAATTCCTCAATTGCCATTCTTGGTGAGGTCCAGCGGCTCAGCGCCTTCTTCTTGCAGAACCACGTTGAGCCCGACCTCAAGCTTGCGGCGAATGCGCGTCGCTTCTTCCTCGGTCGCCGGTTCGAACGACAATGCGCGCTTCCACTGGAACTCCGCCTCGCGCTTGCGATCGACCGCCCAGTAAACATCGCCGAGGTGGTCGTTGACGACTGGATCTTCGGGCATCAACTCAACCGCCTGTTCCATCTGAACGACGGCCTCCTCGTAGCGACCAAGGCGGTAGAGCGCCCAGCCAAAGCTATCGACAATTGCGCCGTCATCCGGACGCTCGGCGACCGCACGTTCGATCATTCCGAGCGCCTCGTCGAGTTTGATATCCATTTCCAGGTAGGAATAGCCGAGGTAGTTCAAAACCGCCGGATGATCGGGGTTCAGTTCCAGAGCCTTCAGAAAATCGGCTTCGGCCTGATCCCAATTCTTGATGCGCTCGTTCGCGATGCCGCGAGTGTAGAAAACGACCCACTGCCCCGGCTCTTCTGTCGTGAAGGTCGCGATTGCCCGGTCATAAGCACTAGCGGCTTCGTCGTAGCGCTCCTGCCGCCGGAAGGTATCGCCGAGGGCTGACCAGATGTCCGCCCGATCGGAATTGTCCTTGGCGAGTTGTTTCATTGCCTCGATCGCGGCGTCGAAACGACCATCGGCAAGAAGCGCATCCGCGCGACCGAGTTCCGCCATGATGAAGGCGGGATCGTTCCGCGGGATACGGTCAAATGTCTCGGTCGCGAGATCGTATTGACCCTGCGCCTCAAGAATCGCGGCGCAAAGCAAAAGCGCATCTGCCTGTTCAGGCGCGAGATACTCTGCCATCCGAGCATAGGCGAGCGTGTTGATGTCGGATGTCTCGCCATTCAGCGCGGACGCGACGGTGTAGAAGACTTCGGCGATCCCATCATTTGGACTTTTGACCGCGCTGAAACTCAGCATCGCTCCAGAGTCGAGCTCTTGCTTGAGGGCGAAGAATGCCGGATCGCCCGTTTCGCCGAAGGTCTTCTCGATAAGTTCGATCGCCGCGTCGTTGCGCTCAAGCTGGCTGAGAATCTGGGCATGTGCGATCACGCCGCGCCGCGTTGCGCGAAGCGGGCCCCCTTCCTCACCCGAGAAAATCCGGTCAGCTCCCTCGAAATCGCCCACGGATGCAAGTGCCAGCGCCTTGTGATAAAGCCCGAATGATCTCGTTCCGGACCCGTCGGCGACCTTGTCGAACTCCTCCATGGCGTCGGACATCTGGCCAAGCCCAGCCAGTGACCAAGCACGGTATAGGCCGTCGACCAATCCACCAGCACTGCGCCCGTTGTCGAGCGCGGCTAGCCCGGCTTCGTAATCGCCCTTGACCGCCAAATCTGCCAACACGACGAGATCGGCGATCTGGCTCTTCTGGCCAACCTGCTCAAGCCGTTCGGTCAACAGCAACGCCTTGTCGATTGCGCCCCGGCCGATTTCGGCAACGAGCGCATTTTCCAGCAGGCTGGGATTAGCGGGATCGGAGATCAGGGCACGGCGAAAGTACTGCGATGCCGCCTCGTAGTCCGAAAACCGGCTCGCTTGGCGTCCGGCCAGATAGGGACCTGCAATCCCGTCACGCGCCTCGGCGGGCGCGGTCGGCGCCATCCCGGCGACAAGGGAAAGGGCGATGAGCAGGGACAGCGGTCGCAGCATTCTCACGCGGGGCTCCTTACGTCAAAGACCGGCAGAGACTAGTCCGCCGTTGACCCCAAAGCAATGCGGGGCGCCGCCGCGCGACGCCCCACAAGCCCATTTCTGCCGGAAATGTTACATGTTCGGATAGTTCGGCCCGTCGCCCCCCTGAGGCGTCGTCCAGTTGATGTTCTGGCTCGGGTCCTTGATGTCGCAGGTCTTGCAGTGGA
Organism: uncultured Rhodobacterales bacterium; assembly: GCA_965368915.1. Lineage (GTDB taxonomy): Bacteria > Pseudomonadota > Alphaproteobacteria > Rhodobacterales > Rhodobacteraceae > Albidovulum. The sequence continues at coordinate 17,277 of CBDUOT010000067.1, forward strand.
CGCAGTTCTGGAAGTTGATCTGGAACCGCGCGGCGCCGTCTTCCTCGATCACCTCGTAAACGCCAGCGGGACAGTAACGCTGGGCGGGTTCGGCGTACTTCGGCAGGTTGACGGAGATCGGGACCGACGGGTCCTTAAGCTTCAGATGCGCCGGCTGGCTCTCTTCGTGGTTGGTGAAAGAGAATGCGACGTTCGTGAGCCGGTCGAAGGAAAGCACCCCGTCTGGCTTCGGATAGTCGATCTTCGGGAACTTCGACGCCTCTCCGGTCGCGGCGGCGTCGGACTTGCCGTGCTTCAGCGTGCCGAATAGCGAAAACCCGAACAGGTTGTTTGTCCACATATCCAGGCCGCCAAGCGCGAGCGAGGGGAACATCCCCCAACGCGACCACATCGGTTTGACGTTTCTGACGCGCTTAAGGTCCTTGCCGACCGGGCCACTGCGCAGATCGGTCTCATAGGAGGTAAGTTCATCGCTGGAGCGGCCCGCTTGTATCGCCTCGTAAGCCGCCTCCGCCGCCGCCTTGCCCGAAAGCATGGCGTTGTGATTGCCCTTGATCCGCGGCACGTTGACCAACCCGGCAGAGCAGCCGAGCAGCGCCGCGCCTGGCACCACCACCTTCGGGATCGACTGCCATCCGCCTTCACTGATCGCGCGGGCGCCATAGGCGACGCGTTTGCCGCCCTTCAGAAGTTCCGCAACCATCGGGTGATGCTTGAAGCGCTGGAACTCCATGTAGGGGTAAAGGTGCGGGTTCTGGTAGTTCAGGTGCACCACGAAGCCGACATACACCTGGTTGTTTTCGAGGTGATAGATGAACGACCCGCCACCCGCGTTTGAACCCAGAGGCCAGCCCATCGTGTGGGTAACAGTCCCTTCCTTGTGCTTGGCCGGGTCGATTTCCCAGATTTCCTTCATGCCAAGGCCGAATTTCTGCGGACAATGATCTTTCGAAAGGTCGTACTTCGCGATCAGCTCCTTTGCGAGTGATCCGCGCACGCCTTCGCAAATGAAGACGTACTTGCCATGCAGCTCCATGCCGGGTTCGTAGTTCGGCCCCTGCGTGCCATCCGCGGCCAGGCCCATCTCGCCGGCAACGACACCCTTCACCTCTCCGTTGTCGCCATAGACGAGCTGCGAGCAGGCCATGCCGGGAAATATCTCGACGCCCAGCGCCTCGGCTTGTTCGGCCATCCAGCGGCAGACGTTGCCCATCGACACGATGTATTTGCCGTGGTTCGACATGAGGGGAGGCATCGGCCAGTTGGGAATGCGGACCTGACCCGCCTCACCAAGAACGTAAAAGTTGTCTTGTTTGACTTCGACCGTGATCGGCGCGCCCTTTTCCTTCCAGTCAGGCATCAGCGCATCGAGGCCGCAGGGATCGAGAACCGCACCCGACAGGATGTGCGCCCCGACTTCAGAGCCCTTCTCCAGCACGACGACGTTCAGATCGGCGTCGAGTTGCTTGAGCCGGATCGCGGCTGACAGCCCCGCAGGCCCGGCACCGACGATCACCACGTCGTATTCCATCGATTCCCGTTCGATCTCGGCCATGATCTCTCCTCTTCGCCGCGCCTGCCTGCACTTGCATCAACGCGCAAGATCGTTAGCCGACGTGGCGGCGCGACGCAACAATGACGCCGCGCGCCTTCCGGCCTGCGCGTTTAAGCGAGGAGATTAACGGCGACGCTAAGCTCACGGCGCACCAAAAACGGCAAAATACGGAACTAAGCCGTCGGTTCCATAGCGGTTTTGGTGGGCTGGCACCGCGCGCGGATCGGAAGCGTGAAACGTTGCAGGCCTTTGCCTTGCACGCCCCAGTGCAGAGATCGCGTTTTTCCGCCTCCCGCTCTTCCGAGCCGTTTGCGGCCCTTGACTTTGCTGGCGCTTACCGGGTTTACAGCCTTGTGTCGCGCACAAACCGGGCGTCCTTGGCCCACTCTTACTCGACGGACGAATATGGAAAAAGTACCGATGACGCGAGCGGGCCATACCGCGCTCGACGATGA
>CBDUOT010000068.1:0-18857 GCA_965368915.1 uncultured Rhodobacterales bacterium
TTACAGGCGGTGAGCTTCAGCCCGGAACCCACCAGATTCCTTTCGCATTTCCGCGTTGCGGCGGGGTCGGCGTCATAAAGCCGAACCTCGCTGATCCCGCAGATCGCCCTGAAGGCCAGGGCCTGAAATTCAGCCTGCGCGCCGTTTCCGATCATCGCCATCGTCGTCGCGCCCTTGGGCGCGAGGTGTTTGGCCGTAAGCGCCGACATTGCCGCCGTGCGAAGCGCCGTCAGGATCGTCATCTCGGTCAGGAGGATCGGGTAGCCGGTGTCGACCTCGGCCAGAAGTCCGAAGGCCGTCACGGTCTGCAGACCTTCCTTGGTATTCTTCGGATGGCCGTTCACGTATTTGAACCCATACATCTCGCCGTCCGAGGTGGGCATCAGTTCGATCACGCCGACATCCGAGTGGGAGGCCACGCGCGGTGTCTTGTCGAAGCTTTCCCAACGTCGGAAATCAGCTTCGATATAAGCAGCGATATCGGTCATCACGCGTTCGGGTCCGAGATGAAGAACAAGCTTCATCATGTTGTCAACGCTGACAAAAGGAACAACGTTCAGGTTGGTCATGTCGGTAGACATCATCCGAAACTCCGCGTCGGGCGGTCGAAGACCTTGCGCCCCATAAGCGAACCGACGAGTTCCACCATCAGCCGAGCGGTTCGCCCACGTTCGTCGAGGATCGGATTGAGCTCCACGAGATCGAGCGATGTGACAAGGCCGGATTCGTGCAGATGCTCCATCACCAGATGCGCCTCTCGGAAGGTCGTGCCGCCGGGAACGGTCGTGCCGACTGCGGGCGCAATGCCGGGGTCGAGGAAATCCACGTCGAGCGAGACGTGAAGCATCCCGTTTTCAGCCCGCACCTTGTCGAGGAACTCGCGCAACGGGGCGACGATGCCGCGTTCGTCGAGGACGCGCATGTCGCAGATCGTCATGTCGGTCTCAAGCAGCCCCGCATGTTCTGCGGTATCGACTGAACGAATGCCGAAAAGACAGATGCGCTCGGCAGGAACCGGGGCGGGGAAGGGTGGAAACGCGTCAAAGCCCGCGCGGCCCGCGATATAGGCGACCGGAGTGCCGTGCAGGTTGCCCGACTGGGTCGTCAGCGGCGTGTGATAGTCGGAATGGGCGTCGAGCCAGAGGATAAAAAGCGGCCGGCCCTTACCGGCAGCGTAGTCAGCCACACCCGCGACCGAGCCGAGCGACAATGAGTGATCGCCGCCAAGGAAAATCGGAACGCCTTCGGCCATCGCGGCCGCCCCGGCCTTTGCCAAGGCCTTCGTCCAGGCGACGGTTTCGGCAAGGTGGTGGACGGCGGGATTAGGGCAGTCGAGCTGATCGAGATCCGATATCGCCACGTCACCGCGGTCGATGACCGGGTGGCCGAGATCTTTGAGGCTTTTGCCAAGGCCCGCGACCCGATAGGCGGCCGGGCCCATAAGGCAGCCTTCACGCTTCTGCCCGGTATCGATGGGCGCTCCAATCAGGATGCAGGTGGATTTCATTCGTCTCTCCGGGTTGGCGCGGGATTCGGTCGGCAGTTTGCTGACGGATTGCGTTGAGAAAAAGTAACCGTATTATCAGATTGGGCAAGTGATTGCGCAAAACGGCGGAAGATATGAGCGAATTGGACGACACCGATCACGCACTGATCGCGGCACTCAGGCGGGATGGCCGCGCCTCGCTTTCCGACCTCGCCGGGCATTTGAAAGTATCCCGGGCGACGGTGCGGTCGCGGATGGAGCGGTTGCAGGCGCGGGGCGAGATTCAGGGCTTCACCGTCGTTACGCGCGGCGACATCACTCAGATGCCAGTCCGAGGGCTGATGATGATCGCCATCGAGGGACGCGGCGCGGAACGTGTGCGCGACCGGCTGGCCGGTTTCGCCGAGGTTCAGGCGGTGCATTCAACGAATGGCCGATGGGACCTGATCGCCGAGATCGGCACCCGAACGCTGGAGGAGTTCGACGAGGTTCTGGCGCGAATCCGAAAGCTCGACAGCGTGACGGGAAGCGAAACGAGCCTTATGCTGTCGACCCGCAGGGCCGGGCGGCGCTGATCAGGCGCGGCGCGCCGCCGCGATCCAGAATGCGACGAGCGCGAAAGAGAGGATGGCGTTCCAGGTTGCCATGGAAAGGCCGGCGAATGCCCATGCGACCTCATCACAGCGCACCAGCGGGGCTTCCATGATCTTGTTCAGCAGATCCTCGGCCGAGCCTTCAAGGTTGCCACCGGAGGTGCAGGTGTCAGGTCCGGGCCACCACAGCCGCTCGACGCCTGTATGGTAGATGCCGATCAAGCCCGTCACCGCAGCCGCGGCCGCTCCGGCCCAGGCAAGACGGGGCAAGCCTGCCAGAAGCGCGACGGCCGCGATTACGATCGCCGCGCCATGCGGCCAGCGCTGCCAGACGCAAAGCTTGCAGGGCGCGTAACCGAGCGCCTGGAAGATGAACGCACCCAGCAGCAGCGCCGCCGAACCGGCGCCGGCGAGGAAGATCAGCTGTCTTGAGGTCATAGATACTTCACAAGGGCAAAGCCGCCGATCAACAGAATCATGAACAGCGTGAACATAAGACCCAGTCGCTGCTCGATGAAATCACGGATCGGTGCGCCGAACTTCCACAAGAGCCCCGCGACCACGAAGAAGCGCAGGCCCCGTGCCACGATGGCGGACGCAATGAACACCGGCAACGAAAGCCCGGTCCAGCCCGACATGATCGTGATGACCTTGAACGGGAAGGGCGTGACGCCCGCGAAGAGCACAGCCCATGCGCCGTATTCGTTGAACCGTGCCGCGAAATCTTCCGCGGCATGGGTCTTGCCGTAGAATTCAAGGATGGGTTGGCCAACGGTGTCCCAAAGGACAGCGCCGATGAAATAGCCGAAAAGCCCGCCGATTACCGAAGTGACGAGCGCGACAGTGGCGATCAGCCAGGCGCGCGAGGGCCGGGCGATGATCATCGGGATCATCAGGACGTCCGGCGGGATCGGAAAGAAAGAGCTTTCGACGAACGATACGACGCCAAGCGCGTTGAGAGAGCGCGGGTGGTCCGCCAGCCGCATCGTCCAGTTGTACAGTCCGCGGATCATTCCAACCTGCCCGAATTGCTTCGCGCCCATAGGCCATGGCAGGCACGCGGCGTCAAGCGCGAGAGGGGTTTGCCCCGCAGATGGGGCAGGGTATCGTTGCCGGAATGTGTGTAATCCCGGCATGGGGAGGGAGTGGTCATGAAATGGCGCGGGCGGCGCGGTAGCCGCAATATCGAGGACCGCAGACGCGCGGGCGTGGGCCGTGCTGGCGGAATCGGACTGGGCGGCATGGTGCTGGTGCTGGCGGCGGGCTACTTCCTCGGCATCGACGTGACGCCCTTCCTGAGCGGCGCGCCGCAAGGCACGAGCATTCAGGGCACCGAACTTACCGAAGCGGACATGCACGCAGGCGAGTTCGTGTCGGTCACGCTGGCGGATACCGAGGAGATCTGGTCAGACATCTTCGAGCGCGAGCTGGGCCAGACCTACGAACCCGCGACGCTGGTGCTGTTCAAACAGGTCACACAGTCGCCCTGCGGCAATGCCTCTGGTGCATCTGGCCCGTTTTACTGTCCGCTCGATCGGAAGGCCTATCTCGATACGGATTTCTTCGTGACGCTCGCGCAGCGAATGGGCGCGGGTGGCGATTTTGCCGCCGCTTATGTCGTCGCGCATGAGATCGCGCATCATGTTCAGAACGAGCTTGGCATTCTTGAACAGACCACGAAGGTCCGGCAGCAATCGAACCAGGCGCAGTCGAACGCGATCTCTGTTCGGGTCGAATTGCAGGCGGACTGCTTCTCTGGCGTCTGGGCACGCCATGCAGAGGCGCGGTTCGGGTCGCTCGAACCCGGCGACGTGGCCGAGGCGATGAACGCGGCAAAGCAGATCGGCGACGACACGATCCAGCGGAACGCCGGACAGCGCCCGATGCCGCATACCTTCACGCACGGAACATCGGAGCAACGACAGCGCTGGTTCGCGGAAGGTTTCAAGTCCGGCTCGATCGGATCGTGTGACACGTTCGCGGCGCGCGAACTCTGATCTTCAGACGCTTGTCAGTCTCGCGCGGTGAGGGTAGACCGACGAAACGTGGCCCGAGTGGCGGAATGGTAGACGCAGGGGATTCAAAATCCCCCGCCGCAAGGTGTGTGGGTTCGAGTCCCACCTCGGGCACCACGGTTTCTTCGATCAGGGTGATGTTTGGGCGCGATTCGTGGTCGCTCCGCTTCGGGCGCGTCGATGCACTGATCTGAACAATCGGTAATATGTATCGCCTTTGATCACGCTGCGGATACCCGCCGCGATCGCCACATTGTCGCCACATTTGCGGGTGCACGGCAGACAGGGTCTGCCGAAGCGTTTCCCGTCCGGAAACGCTCATCCGTTGATTCGGGCAGATTTGGCCGCAACCGGTGCCTACACGGCGACCCGGTGTTTCACGAAAGTGCTTGAGAAGGCGTCGCAATACGGGATGAGCGGTCAATGCGGCCGGAAACAATCGCGTCATATCGATTCGCAGTGGAATTCGCTCTGCTGCCATTCACGCAACAATGTCGTCGCGAGAGACGCCAAGTTTCGAACACTTTTTCCTTCTCGGACGCTCGGCTGGGGAGTAGATCTGAATAGCCCGATGAGGGCGCAGTGGTGGCTTGGGTGACGGAACCTCCGCTGGTCGCGTTGTAGGGACTGCGGTCGGTGGAGGCTCCTGCCAATCTTCAGATGAGCGGGACTTTGTTCCGCCCGCATAGAGTTGGAAACGTATTGTTTCCAATAGAGAAATTACATTCGGCCGCATAGTGCGGCGCAACCGCGATTTCATCACGATCCGCCCGCGACGCAGGGGCGGCGAGGGTTACGGTAGATGACAAGTGACGCGTTTCATATTTCCGACGACAAGCATTCGCGAACTTCGCATCGGATGCCGTCCGACATGTTCTTAGCCAGTGGGGTTGGTCTGGCGGCAAATCCCACGGCAGATCACGAGATCAGCAAACCCGAAGGCTTCCTGATGGATGGCGGAGCGGAAACGCGTCGCCGGACACGGAACGCCACGGGCAAGGGCGGCGCTACCTTCGTTCAGAACACGGCGACAAGGCCGGCGTGTTCTGAACAAGGAGCGCCGTCCTGACGAACACGGGGCATGAGCGATAGGCGTACAGCCTTCCAGGGTATTTTAAGCATCCCATTCTGAGGGTTGGATGGCGCCGGCGGGGACGGACAGTCATAGCTTGTCCTCTGCCCTAAGCGCCTGAAAAGCCTGTGCGTTCCACGCGACACACGTTCTCGGCAGAATCAGCAGAATGTCGGAGGTCGACTCAGTCCGTTTGATCTGAAGTTCGCGACGCATCTGCGCCCTCGGAAGAACCTGCATACGCCTAAAACTTGACGCGTTTACAATCACTGGTTGAGGCACGTCAAATTCAAGAAAACCCAGAGTGTTTTACGCTACGTAATTTTGGCGTATACGTCTATGTGGGGCCTTAATCCGGTCGAAATAGATGATTAGAAAATCCGTGTGTGTACAAGTGAGCTTGTTGTTTGGTTCAAGGAGAAACCACTCGTGTGTAGTGAGTACGAAGCCAGTTCGGTCAGAACGCTGGTGTCAGGTCAGTCTGACGCGTCGGTGGGTCCATCGACACCCAGACCGTCCCAAGCTCCGCGAACACCGTGCTTTACCGAGGGCACCGAAATCGCTACCGATCGCGGTCCGGTCCGGATCGAGGACCTGCGCGTGGGTGACGTCGTCCTGACGCGCGACTCCGGTTATCGTCCGATCCGCTGGATCGGTGCGCGGCACTTCGACGAACATCAGTTGAACGACTTCCCCGAGCTTCGCCCACTGACGATCCGTACGGGCGCGCTTGGCCCCAATATCCCCGCACGCGACCTGACGGTCAGCCCTCAGCACCGGATGCTCGTGACCGCGCATGATCGGGACTGCGAAGAGACCGAGGTTCTGGTCGCGGCAACCGATCTGGCCTGCGCCGAGCCGGCCAAGGGGCAGTCGGTGAACTACTACCACATGCTTTTCGACGCACATGAAATCGTGCTTGCGGATGGCGCTTGGAGCGAAAGCTTCCTGCCGGAAGCGGCTGCGCTTGACGGGCTGCATTCAGCGCAGCGCGCCGAGATCCTGACGATCTTCCCTGAGCTTCGGCTTGCTGAAGGCGTCGCCGCCTTCGCGCCCGCGCGGCACATCCCTGCCGCTGAACCCGTCGCAACGCCTGAAGTCCGGGCCGCCTAAACGGCTACCGGCTTTCGCGCCAGGCGCGCCAGTCTTCCGGCGTATCAAGGTCCGTCACGGCATGTCTGCCGGGTAGGGGACAAAGGCGAACGTTTTCTTCTTCAAGAATGACCCGACCGCCGCGATCCCCGGTAAGCACCGTCATTTCCTGAAACAGGCGTCGCGGGAAGATCACGGGATGCCCCTCTGTCCCATCCTCGGCGGCGGCCCGGATGGGCCGTGTAGTATCTTCGGAAAAGACCGCAATCAGCGTGCGCAGATCATCGACTGTGACGTCCGGCATGTCGGGCAAGAGGACCATGAGCCCTTCGACCGGACCGGCAGCGTGTGCACCGGCGCGAAGGCTCGCAGCCATGCCATCATGGTAGTCGCGAACTTCGACCACACGGACCTGGAGCCCAATCAGCGCGTTGCGCCGGGCGGGTAACATCGGGCCGGTCGCCGGCAGCGTCACGATCACCTCGGCGCCGGTACGGCGCGCCATCGCGGCCGTTCGCCGCAGCATCGGTTCGCCATCGACGTCCATGAGCAGCTTGTCCGTCCCCTGCATCCGGCGCGAGGCGCCAGCGGCTGGAACAAGTATGGCGATTTCGCTCATTCATCGCCTCCGCAGGATGGGCGGCGCGCTTGGTCGCGCGCCGCTGATTGCCTTAGCGTCAAGTATCGACGCGCCACGGCGCCGACGCAAGGCGGGATCGCCTTGGCTGCCCTCAGCCCCGCATCCGCGCGCTGTCCGCGTCCCACAGCGGGCCGTCGACCATCCGCGCCTTGCACCTTTCGCCGAGGATCTCGATCTCGACCTCAAGGCCGGGCTGGATCAGCTCGGTGGGTACGAAGCCCATGGCGACGGATTGCTTGGTCCAGTGCGAATAGCCACCGGAGGAGCAGAAGCCCACGACATCGGCTCCGACCCAGATCGGCTCGTAAGCCACCACGTCCGCATCCTTTGCATCGACGATGAAGGCACAGAGCTTGCGCTTGGGTCCGGCCGCCTTTTCGGCCATCGCGGGCGCCTTGCCGATCCAGTCCGCTTCCTTGTTCCAGCGAATGAAGCGGTCGATGCCGGTTTCGCCGGGGAAGTAGTCGGGCGAGAATTCCCGCGCCCATGACCCGAAGAGCTTGTCGAGCCGCAGGCTCATCATCGCGCGCATACCGAAGGGCCGCAGACCAAGGTCCTTGCCGGCCTCCCAGAGGGTGTGCCAGAGCGTCCGCTGGCTCATGAAATCGGTGAAAATCTCATAGCCCAGATCGCCCGTATAGCTGACCCGCTGGACGAGGCAGTCGGCCATGCCGATCGTCATGCGCTTGGCGTCCATGAACCGGAACGCGTCGCCCGATACATCGCTTCGGGTCACGCGCGCCAAGAGGTCGCGAGCCTTCGGGCCGGCGATCTGGAAACCGGTCACGCGGTCCGAGATGTTTTCGATTGCCACACCGTCTTCGAGGTTCGCTTCGAACCAGCGGAGATGCTGATCCTGAGCGCCGTAGCTTCCCGTGATGCGGAATTCGGTGTCGGACAGACAGGTGACGGTGAAGTCGCCGATGACCTTGCCCTTGGGCGAGAGCATCGGAGTCAGCGACAGCCGCCCCGGCTTCGGGATCAGGCCGGCCATGATCCGGTCGAGCCACTTGCGCGCATTCGGACCGGTTACGCGGAACTTGCCGAAGTTCTGAACCTCGTTGATGCCGACGCCTTCGCGGACCGCCATGACCTCGGCCTTCGTGGCTTCCCAGGCGTTGGAACGCTTGAAGCTGGGCGTCTCGTAGCGCGGCTCTCTAGGCAGAGCGAAGTAGTTGACGACCTCCAGACCGTATTGCTGGCCCCAGACCGCGCCCATACCGTCGAAGATGTCGTACATAGGCGTTGTGCGGAAGGGCCGGGCGGCGGGGCGTTCCTCGTTCGGATAGGAAACCGAGAAGCGCATCTGGTAGTTCTCGATCACTTTCGGGACGGTGTAGCCCGGCGTCGTCCACTTGCCGAAGCGGGCCACGTCGAAGCCGCGGGGGTCGACCTCGGTTTCGCCGTGGATCATCCATTCAGCAAGCGACTTGCCCATGCCGCCGCCTTGGCTGAAACCCGCCATGACCGCGCAGGCGGACCAGTAGTTGCGCAGGCCCGGGACGGGACCGATCAGCGGGTTGCCATCAGGGGCGAAGGTGAAGGGACCGTGGATCACGCTTTTCACACCGGCGGTTTCGAGAACCGGGAAGCGGCTGTAGGCGAAAGCGATGCTGTCCTCGATCTTGTCGAGATTGTCGGGCAGAAGCTCATGCCCGAAGGTCCAGGGTGTGCCGTCGAGCGACCAGCCCTCGCAGGGCTTTTCGTAAAATCCGATACACAGGCCACGGCCTTCCTGCCGGAGGTAGCTTTCGCCGCCCGGGTCCATGACGTGCGGGAATTCGCGGCCGGAGTTCAGGATTTCAACGATTTCGGGGATCTCGTCGGTTACCAGATACTGGTGTGCCATCGGCAGAAGCGGCAGGTAAACGCCCGCCATCGCGCCCACTTCGCGCGCCCAGAGGCCGCCAGCGTTGACGATGTGCTCGGCGTGGATCGTGCCTTGTTCGGTGACAACGTCCCACGAGCCGTCCGGGCGCGGATTGGTTTCCAGCACGCGGTTGTGCTCGACGATCTCGGCACCGCCCATCTTGGCCGCGCGGGCATAGGCGTGTGTCGTGCCGGACGGGTCGAGGTGGCCGTCGAGCGGATCATATAGCGCGCCGATGATGCCTTTCGTGTTCACCAGCCCGTCGGTGAACTTCTCGATCTCTTCGGGGCCGAGGACTTCGGTATGGAGGCCCATGTAGCGGTGCTTGGCCCGCTCGGCCTTCAGCATGTCGAAGCGTTCCTGGTTGTCTGCCAGCGTGATGCCACCCACGTGGTGCAGACCGCAGGACATGCCTGTGATCTCTTCCAGTTCCTTGTAGAGACCGATGGTGTAGCCCTGCAGCGCCGCCATGTTGGTGTCGCCGTTCAGCGTGTGGAAGCCGCCCGCCGCATGCCAGGTCGAGCCTGACGTAAGCGTCGACCGCTCGATCAGCATCACGTCCTTCCAGCCGTACTTCGTCAGGTGATAAAGCACCGAGCATCCTACGACGCCGCCGCCGATGACTACGACCTGTGCCTGGGTCTTCATGTCCGTCTCCTGTGGAATTTGCGCTCAATCAACGAAGGAACAGCGCGCCCGGCATGTCGAGCAGCGACAAAAGATGTCGTTTGGAGAAGGCGGAAAACGAAAGAAGCCGGGGAAACCCCGGCTTCAGCTCATGTTTGGGTAGGGAAGACGCGCCTAGCGCTCGGGGATCAGGCCGCGAGGGCTAAACCTGAGAACCAGCAAAAGCACGACCCCCATGGTCAGAAGCCGCATATGCGCCGCGCTGTCCTGCAGGTGTGTCTTCAGCACGCCGTCGGTCATGCCCGAGGTGATGAGGCCCATCAGCGCGTTGCCCCAAGGCTCCACCTTGATCCAGAGGAACCAGATCAGGAACGCGCCGAGCACCGAACCCCAGTTGTTGCCCGAGCCGCCGACGATCACCATGACCCAGATGAGGAAGGTGAAGCGGAGGGGGTTATAAGTCCCGGGCGTCAGCTGGCTGTCGAGCGTTACGATCATGGCGCCCGCAAGCCCGCAGATCGCCGAGCCGAGGATGAAGATCTGGAGGTGTCGGCGGGTGACGTCCTTGCCCATCGCCTCGGCCGCCGTTTCATTGTCACGGATCGCGCGCATCATGCGGCCCCAAGGCGAGTTCAGAGCCTTTTCCGACGCCCAGATGAGCGCAAGCAGGATGACGACGAAAAGCGCGGCGTAGAGCAGCTTGACCACGACCGTCGACGCGGTCACCGGATCGGCCCCGAAGCTGGCCGCCCATTCGACGAACCCGGACCTGTTCTGAAGGTCGACTTCGTACGGAACGGGACGAGGGATCGAGATCACGTTCTTCACGCCGCGCGCCAGCCAGTCTTCGTTCTTCATCACCGAGATGATGATTTCCCCGATCCCGAGCGTCGCGATAGCGAGATAGTCGGACCGCAGCCCGAGCGCCGTCTTGCCGATGATCCAAGCTGCGCCGGCAGCCAGCACTCCGCCAACCGGCCAGGCCAGAAGAACCGGCAAGCCGAGCCCTCCGATGTTGGAGTAGGTTGCAGGCTGGAACGATTCCACGACGTCGACCGCGGGGTCAAAGACTGCGCGGAACAGGAAGAAGCCGCCAATCAGAACGACGAGCAGCGCCACCGCCCGGTTGCGTCCCGACAAGCGGTGATTGAGCGCGATGGCAAGTGCGATCACCGCCGCGCCGAGGATGAGCCCTAGAAGCAGACGGAACCCGCCATTCGCAGTCCAGACCTCGGTGACGGGTGGGGTCGCGATCAGAACGGGGGCCAGACCGCCTAGCGCCACGAAGCCGACGATCCCGACGTTGAAAAGCCCCGCATAGCCCCACTGCATGTTCACACCAAGCGCGAGGATCGCAGAGATGAGCCCCATGTTGAGGATGCCGAGCGCGGTATTCCAGCTTGCGGTCATGCCCTCGCCGATGATGAGGGCCGCGACGAAACCGAACAGAAGGAGGTTGCGCATGTTCATACCGCTTTCCCCTTGAAGAGGCCCGTGGGCTTGAAGAGCAGGACCACGATCAGGATCGCGAACGACACCGCGAACTTGTAGTCGGTGGACAGAAGCTGAGCGAGCCCGTCGGGTGCCAGGCTTTCCGGCAGAACGTAGTTGGCGACCTTCTTCCACGCATAAGTCAGGCCGACCTCGGAAAAGGCTATCAGGAAGCCGCCCGCGATCGCGCCCAGCGGACTGCCGAGCCCTCCGACGATGGCGGAGGCGAAGATCGGCAAGAGCAGTTGGAAGTAGTTGAACGCCTTGAAGCTTTTGTCGAGCCCGTAGAGCGTGCCTGCGATGGTGGCGAGGCCCGCCGCGATGATCCATGTGACCGCGACGACGCGTTCGGGATTGATGCCCGAGAGAAGCGCCAGATCCTCGTTGTCGGAATAAGCGCGCATCGACTTGCCGGTACGAGTCTTGTTCAGGAACCAGAACAGCACCGCCACGACGATGATCGCGGTGACGATGGTCAGCGCCTGCGTCGAGCGGAAGGCCAGGCCCTCGGCAAGGCCGGTCGCCTTCTTGAAGTCCCCCGCATTTATCAGGAAACGCGCACCATCGGCGAAACGGATCTCGTCCACGCCGATGATGAAGCGGGTGACGCCGTTGGTGATGAACATCACACCCATCGACACGATTACGAGGATCACGGGCGCTGCCCTTTGTTTTCGGTAAAACTTGTAGACCGCCTTGTCGGTCGCGAGGACCAACGCCGCGGTGACCGCGATCCCGAAGGGCAGGGCAAGCAGAGCGGTGGGCAGGGGGCCGAAGCTGATCCCCATGCCCTGGAAGAGCCATGTAAACAGGATCACCATCGCGGTGCCCAAGGCCATCGTGTCGCCATGGGCGAAGTTGGAGAACCTGAGGATGCCGTAGATCAGCGTCACGCCAAGAGCTCCGAGCGCAAGCTGCGCGCCGTAAGAGGTGGCAGGGATGATGACAAAATTCAGGAGCGCGACGATCGCGTTGAGGAAGTCCATCAGGACGCCTCCCTTTCACAGGTGCCCTGGTAGTAGATGGCCAGCCCCTCTTCGAACATGTGAACAGAGTAGCGGCCGACACCTTCCGACACCGTCAGCAGGCGCTGGGGACTGTCGCCGTTCATGCCTGCGAAACCCATCAGATCGCCGGAACTCGTGCCGTCTTCGGTCAGTGCCGACGCGTTGAAGTCGCCGCTAATGTCGGTGACTTGGACCGGAGCCAGATCGGCGGCACCTTCATCTGGAACCTCGTACGAGACGCCAAGGTCATAGCTGGTTTCGTTGCAGTCTTCGCCGTCGATGCATTCGAGGGTGAAGGTGCAAGTGATGGCCTGTGTCTCGGCCCACGCGAAGCTGGGGAACACGGCTGCCAAGACGACGAACAGGGCGCGAAGTGAAGTTTTGATCATCTCAGCCCCCAAGGAAGGTACGGCGGACTTCCGGGTCGGCAAGCAGCGCCTCTCCGGTATCCGTGTATTTGTTGGCGCCCTGCACGAGGACGTAGCCCATATCGGCGATTTCCAGCGCCTGGCGCGCGTTCTGCTCGACCATGAGGATCGAGATGCCGGTGCGGGCGACCTCGATGATACGGTCGAAAAGCTCGTCCATGACGATGGGCGAGACGCCGGCGGTGGGTTCGTCCAGCATCAGGAGCTTCGGCTGGGTCATCAGCGCCCGGCCCACGGCCACCTGCTGGCGCTGACCGCCCGACAGTTCACCGGCGGGCTGGCGGCGCTTTTCCTTGAGGATGGGGAACAGGTCGTAGACCTGCTCCATAGTGCCCTTGAAGTCGTCCTGACGGATAAAGGCGCCCATCTCGAGGTTCTCAGCGACTGTCATCGAGGGGAAAACGTTCGCGACCTGCGGGACAAAGCCCATTCCCTTGCCGACGCGGTCCTGCGGAGAGAGGTCGGAGATATCCTCGCCGTCGAGTACGACGCTTCCCTCGCGCAGGTTGAGCATCCCGAAGACCGCCTTCATGGCGGTGGACTTGCCAGCACCATTCGGGCCGACGATAACCGCGATCTTGCCCTTGTCGACCGTCAGCGTGCAGTCGAGCAGGATGTCCGCGCCACCATAGCCGCCAGTCATGTTCCGCGCCGCGAGGAACGGAGCGCCGGGGGACGGGCGGGCGCCGCCACGTGATTTCGGAAGGTCCAGTTCGCCGCCGCCAGCCTTGGTGATCGACCGGTCCTTGTTGCCCCGGTCGTCGTGATACGGATTTGGCGACTTGGTCATGCCCCGGCCTCCGCCTTGATCTTGTTCTTCAGGCCGCGCCCCAGATAGGCTTCGATCACCGCCTCGTTCTCCATGATGTGCTCGGCGGATCCCTGGGCCAGCACTTTGCCTTCGGCCATCACGACCACCGGATCGCAGAGCTTGCCGATGAAATCCATGTCGTGCTCGATCACGCAGAAAGTATAGCCGCGTTCCTTGTTGAGCCGGAGGATCGCGTCGCCGATCGTGTTCAGCAGGGTGCGGTTCACGCCCGCGCCAACTTCGTCGAGGAAGACAACCTTGGCGTCGACCATCATCGTTCGGCCAAGCTCCAGAAGCTTTTTCTGCCCGCCCGAGAGGTTTCCGGCGCGTTCGTCGGCAAGATGAGAAATCGTCAGGAAGTCAAGGACTTCGTCGGCCTTCTTCGCAAGCTCTCGCTCCTCTTCCCGGATACGGCCACGATGGAACCAGGCGTTCCACAGTGTTTCGCCCGACTGGCCCGAGGGGACCATCATCAGGTTTTCGCGCACCGTCATGGACGAGAATTCGTGCGCGATCTGGAAAGTGCGCAGCAGCCCCTTGTGAAAGAGGTCATGCGGCGGCAGGCCCGTAATGTCCTCGCCATCCATCAGCACGCGGCCGGATGTGGGCTGGTAGACCCCGGCTATGACATTGAAGAGCGTCGACTTGCCCGCGCCGTTCGGCCCGATCAGTCCGGTGATCGACCCCGTGGCGATCTCAAGAGATGCGCCGTCGACCGCACGGAATCCGCCGAAATGCTTGTGCAGATCCTCAACGATGATCATGCATCCCCCTTGCTTCAGTTCCGACGCAAACTACGCCGCAGAAGCTATTGTTATTATATCGAAAAGCAGCCCGGACTTGCCGGGCTGCCCTTCAGATCACTCCGCTTAGCGGAACTTGACCGTTTCGTACTTGCCGTCCACGAATTCGATCTCGCGGTAGTTGCCGGCCGATTCACCCGGTCCGATCAGCTCCACAGCCGAGGCGCCGACATAGTCGATATCCTCGCCCGCCGCGATGAGTTCAAGCGCCTTGCCAAGCTCACCCGGGAGGATTTCGGTGCCGGGGGCGTTGGCGACGTCCATGACCTTGCCGGCGAAATCTGCAGAGGCGGACGAACCCGCGGCCTGCATCGCCAGCATGATCAGGGCTGCGGCATCGTAGCTTTCGGGCGCGAAGGCACCAGTGCCGTCAAAGCCAGCGGCCGCTGCCATTTCCTGGAACTTCGCAGCACCGGGGCTGTCGGTGCCGGGCAGGGCGCCGTAGGAGCCATTGATCTCGGCACCGAAGTTCTCGTTCAGCTTCTCGCCGATCATGCCGTCGGGGAAGTAGAAGGTCGAGAATGCACCGGTATCGAGCGCGGCGCGAACGATGCCCGATCCGCCCTGATCGACATAGCCCGCGACAACGAGTGCGTCGCCACCAGCCGAGGCAAGCGCGCCGACTTCGGCCGAGTAGTCAGCCTTGCCGTCTTCATGCGCGGCCGAGATCGTGACGGTGCCGCCAGACGCTTCGAAGTTCTTCTGGATCGCTTCCGCCAGACCCTTGCCGTAGTCATTGTTCGTGTAGGTCAGCGCCACGGAGGTCACGCCGCGTTCGTTCAGGATCGCAGTGACGATTTCACCCTGACGCGCGTCCGACGGAGCGGTGCGGAAGAACAGGCCGTTGTCTTCGGCAGTCGACAGCGCCGGAGAGGTCGCCGACGGGGACACCATGACGACGCCGTTCGGAACGGCCACGTTTGCGAGGATCGCACCGGTGACGCCCGAGCAGTCTGCGCCCATGATGGCGCTGACCTTGTCGGTGGTGACGAGGCGCTCGGCGGCGGCGGTCGCGGCAGCGGCGTCAACACAGGTGGAGTCGCCACGCACCGAAGTCACGGTCGAGCCGTCCAGAAGCTTACCGGATTCGGTGACTTCGGCCATCGCGAGCTCGGCGCCCGCGCCCATCGCCGGGGTGATCGATTCCAATGGGCCGGTGAAGCCCAGAATCACACCAATATTGATGTCTTCCGCACCGGCGGCGCCTGCGAAAAGCGCGGCGGCTGCGGTCGCAGTAAGAAGTCGTTTCATCATGTTACTCCCTAGTTGGAACGTTGTCCTGCGCGGAAACCTAGAGCGGCTCAGAACAAAAGGAAAGACATTGACTGCGTGAGCGGGCCGGAGGCGCTCCCACGAAGGTGACTGGACCTAAGGGCAGGCGAGTCTATGGTGGGTGATCTCTCTTGAAAGGCGAAATCATGCGGCTCTACGCGCCAATCCTCACGCTTTTGCTGTGCCTGATCGGGCCGGCTGCCGCTGAAACGCTTCGAACCGAGGCAGGCCTCGTCCGGATCGAGAAGATCGCAGACGGACTGACCGAGCCATGGTCGCTGGCCTTCTTGCCCGATGGCGGGTTCCTGGTGACCGAACGCAATGGTCGTCTCCTTCGATTCAGCGCCGACGGGGGCGTCGAAAGCGTTTCCGGAATGCCCGAGGTGCGGACGGGGGGGCAGGGCGGGCTGTTCGATATCCTCGTGCCGCGAGACTTCGCCGAAACTGGCGAGGTCTTTTTCAGCTTCGCGCTTCAGCAGCGGTTGGGCTCTGGCACAGCGCTGGCAAAGGGGCGGCTCGACGGCGCGACGCTTAGCGATGTGAAGGTGATCTGGCAGATGCCCAAGGGATCGTCGGGCGGGCGGCATTTCGGCGGGCGTTTGGTCGAAGCGCCGGACGGGGCAATTTTCTTGACCCTCGGCGAACGGGGCGCGTTCGACCCGGCGCAGGACTTGGACATGCTACACGGTAAGATCGTGCGGCTGACGCGCGACGGAAAGGCTGCGCCGGGCAACCCGTTCCCGGACCGGGCGGGCGGTGAGATCTGGAGCTATGGGCACCGCAATCCGCAGGGCCTCGCCTTCGACAGCGAGGGGCGGTTGTGGGAATCCGAACATGGCGCGAAGGGTGGGGACGAGATCAACCTCATCCGCAAAGGCGCCAACTACGGCTGGCCCGTGATCTCTTACGGACGGCACTACAACGGGCGCAAGATCGGCGTCGGGACAGAGGCGCCGAACATGGAGCAGCCCGTCCACTATTGGGATCCGTCGATCGCGCCTTCCGGTCACATGATATATTCCGGCAAGCTGTGGCCCGCATGGTCGGGCGACCATTTCGTCGGCAGCCTGAAGTTCAACTACATCGCGCGGCTCGACCCGAACGCCGACTGGGCCGAAGAAAAGCTGCAATCCGCGGAAACCGGGCGCGTCCGCGACATCCGCGAAGCGCCAGATGGGAGCATCTGGTTCCTGTCCGTGATCAAGGGGGCCGTGTTCCGGATACGGCCGCAGTAGACCGCCGCGTCAGATCGACAGACGCGGCGCTTGTATCGCGGCGGCGCCATGGCTGCCGCGTTCGCGGTAGGGCGTCGTCTTGTAATGCGCCCGGTAGCATTTCGAGAAATGCGATGGGCTCGCGAAACCGCAGGCGAGCGCCACGTTGATCACGCTCATGTCGGTCTGCATGAGAAGGTTGCGCGCCTTCTGGAGCCTGAGCTCCATGTAATAGCGTTTGGGCGAGCGGTTGAGGTAGCGTCGGAACAGCCGTTCGAGCTGGCGGGTGGACATGCCGACATCCGTGGCGAGATCGGCCGGGCTGATCGGGTCCTCGATGTTCTGCTCCATCATCTGGATGACCTGAGAGAGCTTGGGATGGCGCACTCCGATCCGGGTCGGGATCGATAGCCTTTGCGTATCCTGATCGGTACGGATCGCCGAGTAGATCAGCTGGTCGGCCACCGTATTCGCTACCTCTTCGCCGTGATCCTGCGCGATGATCTTCAGCATCATGTCGATCGAAGCCGTGCCGCCCGCGGTCGACATGCGATTGCCGTCGACCACGAAGACCGACTTGGTCAGCTTCACGTCCTCGAATTCCTCGAGGAAGCTGTCCTGGTTTTCCCAATGGATCGTCGCCCGCTTGCCGTCCAGTAGGCCCGCCTTCGCGACGGTGTAGGCACCGGTGCATAGCCCGCCGATTGCCACGCCGCGACGCGCCTCACGCCGCAGCCAGTTGAGAATCGGCCGCGTCGTCGCCGCCTGCACTTCGATCCCGCCGCAGACGAGAACGGTATCCTCGCGCTCGATCTCGTTGAGGCCGATGTCGAGTTTGAACGATGCGCCATTCGAGCAGGTTACTTCGGTGCCGTTTTCCCCGGCCAGAATCCAGCTGTAGACCGGTCGGCCGATCACCCGGTTCGCGATACGCAGCGGTTCGATTGCACCAGCGAAAGACAACATTGTGAACTTGTTCAGAAGGAGAAAAACGAAGCGGCGCTGACGCGGCGCGCCCTCGGCTTCCTTCGTTCGCTTGCCAGGTGCGATAGCCATTTCGCGACCAAATCCCGTCGTTTTGCGATTAGATTAGTGAGACAAGCACTTTTTTTCGAAGCGCCGCAAGCGCGATTTCGGGGCAAATCGGTTTGCAACGCGAGGCCGTCGTGGCCTATAAGCCGCCTGTTGTCGCGAAGGCCTTCAGGAGAGAACAGATGACAAAAGGCTGGACCAAGTCCGACTGGCGCAAGAAGCCCCGGGTACAGATGCCCGATTATCCTAACGGCGCCGCTCTGGAATCGGTCGAGGCGCAGCTTGCGAAGATGCCGCCTCTCGTGTTCGCGGGCGAAGTGCGCAAGCTAAAGCGTACGCTCGGCGAAGTGGCCGAGGGGCGTGCGTTCCTTCTTCAGGGGGGCGACTGCGCCGAGAGCTTTTCGGAGTTTTCCGCCGACAACATCCGCGACACGTTCAAGGTTCTGTTGCAGATGGCGATCGTGCTGACCTGGGGCGCGAAGCTGCCCGTGGTCAAGATCGGCCGCGTGGCCGGCCAGTTCGCCAAGCCGCGTTCCGCTCCGACCGAAACCTTCGACGGGGTCGAGCTTCCGTCGTACCGCGGCGATATCATCAACGGGTTCGACTTCACGTCCGACGCAAGGGTGCCCGATCCCTCGCGGATGCTGCAGGCCTACACGCAGGCCGCCGCTTCGCTGAACCTGCTGCGCGCGTTCTCCACCGGCGGTTTCGCCGACATGCACCGCGTCCAAAGCTGGATTGCGGGTTTCACCGATGAAGCGGACGCCAAGCGTTACCGCGAGATCGCGGGCCGCATTCAGGACGCGATGGACTTCATGACCGCCGCTGGCGTCACGTCCGAGACGGTCCACGCGATGTCGTCGGTGGACTTCTACACCAGCCACGAGGCGCTGCTTCTGGAATACGAAGAGGCGCTCTGCCGGGTGGATTCGACCTCTGGCCTGCCGGTTGCGGGTTCGGGCCACATGATCTGGATCGGTGACCGCACACGGCAGCCGGATGGCGCGCACGTGGAATTCGCGCGGGGCGTTCAAAATCCCGTCGGGCTGAAGTGCGGGCCGTCGCTGACCTCGGATGATCTGAAGGTGCTTCTTGAACGGCTCAATCCGGAAAACGAGGCTGGTCGGCTGACGCTGATCGCGCGCTTCGGGGCAGGCAAGGTCGGCGACAACCTGCCGCGCCTAATCCGGGCGGTCGAGGAAGAAGGCGCCAAGGTCGTCTGGTCCTGCGACCCGATGCACGGCAACACGATCAAGTCTGCGTCCGGCTACAAGACCCGGCCTTTCGACAGCGTGCTGCGGGAGGTGAAGGAGTTCTTTGCCGTCCACAAGGCGGAAGGGACGATCCCAGGCGGCGTGCATTTCGAGATGACCGGCAAGGACGTGACCGAATGCACCGGCGGCG
>CBDUOT010000069.1:0-18235 GCA_965368915.1 uncultured Rhodobacterales bacterium
CCCATCAGGCCCTTCGGCGCGAAAAGAACGATGAGGATCAGCAACAAACCCAGCAACGCCTGCCAATGATCGCTGACCGGCCCAAGCAGATATTCCAGCGCGATGAACACCGCCGCACCGGCAATCGGCCCCGCCAGGCGACCGACACCGCCGAGGATCACGAAGACCATGATCTCACCCGACATGTGCCAGCTTAGCATCGCGGGGCTCACAAACCGGTTGAGATCGGCGAACAACGCCCCCGCCAGCCCGGCGATCATGCCAGAGATCACAAAGGCCATCAGGCGCACCTTGAAGGGCCGAATGCCCGAAGCAATCACGCGGGTCTCGTTCTGCTTCACCGCGCGCAGCGCAAGGCCGAAGCGCGATTGGGTCAGAAGCGCCACAAGGATCATCGCCGCGCCCAGCAATGCCGCGCAGATCGCGAAGAACTGCATCGGCGCGAACGTGTTGGCGCCCGGAAAGGTGTTGCGCACGTAGAACGACAGCCCGTCCTCGCCCCCATAGGCGGGCCAGGAGACGGCGAAGTAATAAAGCATCTGCGCGAAGGCCAGCGTGACCATGATGAAGTAGACCCCCGTCGTGCGCAGCGAAAGCGCGCCTATGACAAGCGCGGCAAAGCCAGAGACGAGAACCGCGAAGGGCCAGATCGCCAGCATCTCGTTCGTGCCCGTCAGCGTGACCGGAAAGGTCGCGACGGGCACACCGCTGGCCGCATGGCTCGCGAGGATGGCGGTCACATAGCCGCCGAGGCCAAAGAACGCAGCGTGGCCGAAGGAAACCAGCCCGCCATAGCCAAGCGCGAGGTTCAGCCCGACACCCGCAAGCCCGAGGATGGCGACTTTCGTCGCCAGCGTGACGATGTAGGGATTGCCGGTCGCATCCGCGATCACCGCCACCGCAACCAGAACCGCCAGGACCAGCGCGTTCGGAAGCGCCCCCGCAAGCTTCATGCCCGCGCCCCGTAAAGCCCGGTCGGCCGCCAGACGAGGACGATCGCCATCAGCACATAGATCAGCATGGACGCCAGCGCAGAGCCGACCGAGGTCGCGCCCGCGGCGTCCATGAACCGGGCGAAGAACGCGGGCAGCATCGCCTTGCCGAGCGTATCCGTCATGCCGACAAGAAGCGCGCCGATCAGCGCGCCCTTGATCGAGCCGATGCCCCCGATGACGACGACGACGAAGGCGAGAATCAGCACCGGCTCCCCCATCCCGACTTGCACGGACTGCACCGATCCCATCAGCGCGCCTGCAAGCCCCGCGAGTCCCGCGCCGAGGGCAAAGACCATCGTGTAGAGCTTCGCGATGTCCACGCCCAGCGCCGCGATCATCTCGCGGTCCGCCTCGCCCGCGCGGATGCGAATGCCAAGCCGCGTTCGCCCGATCAGCCAGAAAAGACCCAAGGCCACTGCCGCGCCGATCACGATGATCGCCAGCCGGAAGGCCGGGTAGACTAGACCGCCCGGAAGCGTGACCGCGCCGGAAAGCGCGGGCGGAAGCGAGAGATAGAGCGGGAAGGACCCAAAGAGCCACCGCGTGCCTTCGGAAAACACGAGGATCAGCGCAAAGGTCGCCAGCACCTGGTCGAGGTGATCGCGCGCATAAAGCCGCCGGATGACGACGATTTCGACAAGCGCCCCAAGCGCCGCGGCGGCGGCGAGACTCGCGGCGAGACCCAGCCAGAACGATCCCGTCGCGGCAGCCACGGCCGCGCAGGCGAAGGCCCCCGCCATGTAAAGCGACCCGTGCGCGAGGTTGATAAGCCCCATGACCCCGAACACCAGCGTCAGCCCGGCGGCCATGAGAAACAGCATCATCCCGTATTGCAGGCCGTTCAGGACCTGCTCGGCCAGAAGCATCACGTCAGGATTTCCCCGTGTGGCGGGCCGGGGGCGAACCCCGGCCCCGCCCGATCACATCTTGCACTCTTCGGCGTATGCGTCTCCGCGATCCTCGAGCGCGACCCCGATGATCTTGTTGGTGTAGACGTCGCCCTCTTTCACGACCTCGCGGACATAGATGTCCTGGATCGGGTGATGGTTCGGCCCGAACTTGAAGTCCCCCCGGGTGGACGCGAAGTCGGCCGCCTCCAGCGCGGCGCGGAAGGCGTCCTGATCGGCGACATCCGCCTTGGCCATCGCCGACAGCAGCAGGTTCGCCGTGTCGAAACCCTGGCTCGCGTAAAGCGACGGCAACCGGCCGAACTCGGCCTGGAACGCCTCGACGAACGCCTTGTTGGCCTCGTTGTCGAGGTCCTTGTTCCACTGCGAGGTATTCTTCACCCCGAGCGCGGCATCACCCACGGCTTGAAGGATACCCTGATCGAACGAGAAGGCGGGCCCGACAAGCGGGATGTCTACGCCGGATTCGGCGTATTGCTTCATGAAGGCGATGCCCATGCCCCCCGGCAGGAAGAAGAATACCGAATCCGCGCCCGAATTGCGGATCTGCGCAATCTCGGCGGCGTAGTCGGTCTGGCCAAGCTGGGAATAGACCTCACCCGCCGCTTCACCCTCGTAGAACCGCTTGTAACCCGAGATTGCGTCCGTACCTGCCGGATAGTTCGGCGCCAGCATGAATGAGTTCTTGTAACCCGCTGAATTCGCGTAAGCCCCGGCCGCTTCGTGCAGATTGTCGTTCTGCCAGGCGACGTTGAAATAGTTCTTGTCGCAGCCCGCCCCGGCCAAGGCCGAGGGTCCCGCGTTCGGCGAGAGGTAGAACTTGCCCTGCGCCACCGTCGCGGGCACCACGGCCATCGCGAGGTTCGACCAGATGATCCCGGTCAGCACGTCGACCTGATCGGACTGGATCATCTTGTCCGCAAGCTGCACGGCCACGTCCGGCTTGCGCTGGTCGTCCTCGACGATCAGTTCGACCCCCGCAGCCGCCTCGCCCGCCATC
Source organism: uncultured Rhodobacterales bacterium (assembly GCA_965368915.1). Lineage (GTDB taxonomy): Bacteria > Pseudomonadota > Alphaproteobacteria > Rhodobacterales > Rhodobacteraceae > Albidovulum. Next base: position 2,904 of record CBDUOT010000069.1, read on the forward strand.
TTCAAGGCAAGCTGAAAACCGTCGCGCACGTCGATGCCAAGACCAGCGCCGCCACCCGATAGCGTGGTGATCATCCCGACCTTCACGCCTTCGGCAGAAGCCATTCCGGCCGCGAAGGCCAGCGAAGCGACCCCGGCCAAGAGTGTGCGTTTCAAGAACATGATTTTCTCCCCGTTGTGTTTGTTGCCATTTCTGCGCGTTTGGCCGGTCGCGTCCAGCCCCTTTCCGGGTCACCCTGCCACACCGCATTTCCCGGCAAGCGGATTTCGATCTTTCCGCGTCCGGGAATTTCCCTTAAACCGCCTGAACCACGCAAGGCAGAGGCGGGCATGTCCCAGTCGATCATCGAACGCTGCGAGGCCAAGGGCCTCAGGATGACCGAGCAACGCAAGGTCATCGCTCAGGTGATCGAAGCGTCTGACGATCACCCCGATGCCGAGGTCCTTTATGCCCGCGCCTGCGAGGCCGATCCGAAGATATCGCTCGCGACCGTCTACCGCACGGTGAAGCTCTTCGAAGAGGCGGGGATTCTCGACAAGCTGGAATTCGGCGACGGCCGCGCGCGCTACGAGGACGCAGAGCGCGCCCACCACGACCACCTGATCGACCTGACGACCGGCGAGGTCATCGAATTCGTCGACAAGGAAATCGAGGCCCTGCAAGAGCGCATTGCGCAAAAGCTTGGCTACCGGCTGACCGGCCACCGGTTGGAGCTGTTCGGAATGCCGCTGAAGCGCGGCCGCTCGGACTGATCTCATGCAAAACCTGCGCGGCATCCTGCTCGTGCTCTTCTCGATGGCCGCCTTTTCGATCGAGGACGCACTGATCAAAACGCTGACGGCGGACCTGCCCATCGGCCAGATCCTGTTTTCGCTCGGCCTTGGCGGCGCACTGGTCTTTTTCGTGGCCTCAGGCGACGCGGGCCGCGCGCGTCTGGTCTCCGCCCTGTCCTCGCGCCCGGTCCTCGTCCGCACCGTGGCCGAAGCCGTGGCTGCCGTCAGTTTCGTCACCGCGCTCTCGCTCATCCCGCTCTCGACGGTCGCGGCGGTCTTTCAGGCGACGCCCCTCGCCGTGACGATGGGGGCTGCACTCTTTTTCGGCGAACAGGTCGGCTGGCGGCGATGGAGTGCGGTCGGCCTTGGTTTTGTCGGGGTCCTGATGATCATCCGACCCGGCCTTGAAGGGTTCCGCCCCGAAGCGACGCTGGTCCTGATCACTGTCGCGGCTATCGCGCTGCGCGATCTCGTGACGCGCCGCGTGCCCGCGCATGTGCCCTCCATGGCGGTGTCGTTCTACGGATTCTTCGCGCTTGTCGTGGCGGGCGCGATACTGATGCTGACCGGTGCCGCGCCCCAAATGCCCACGGCATCCGCGAACCTCTGGATCGCTTGTTCGGTTCTCTGCGGCACGACGGGCTACTACGCGATCGTGGCGGCGATGCGCGGCGCCGACGCCTCGGCGCTGATGCCGTTCCGATATGCTCGGCTGGTCTTCTCGCTTCTGATCGGGGTTGCGGTCTTTTCCGAGCGCCCCGATGGAATGACGCTCGCAGGGGCAGCACTGATCGTTGGGGCCGCGTTCTACACCTATCTGAGAGAGCGGAAGATAGCGCTAACAGCGACCCCCGCCTGAACGGTCTTCCCCTTTTGGGTGCGACCGCGTAAAGACCTTGGGAACAGCCATTTCCGCCGGGAGGACCCCATTCCATGAGCACGATCATCGACATCCACGCCCGTGAAATCCTCGACAGTCGCGGCAATCCGACGGTCGAGGTCGACGTGACCCTGGAAGACGGCTCGATGGGCCGCGCCGCGGTGCCCTCGGGCGCATCGACCGGCGCGCACGAGGCAGTCGAAAAGCGCGACGGCGACAAGAACCGCTACCTTGGCAAGGGCGTGCTTGAGGCGGTTGCCGCAGTGAACGGCGAACTCGCTGAAAACCTTGTGGGCGAGGATGCCACCGAACAGGTTGCCATCGACCGGCTGATGATCGAACTCGACGGCACCCCGAACAAGGGCCGCCTCGGTGCCAACGCCATCCTCGGCGTGTCGTTGGCGGTCGCAAAGGCGGCGGCGGAATTCACCGCCCAGCCGCTCTACCGCTATGTCGGCGGCACCTCGGCGCACATTCTGCCGGTTCCGATGATGAACATCATCAATGGCGGCGAACATGCCGACAACCCGATCGACATCCAGGAATTCATGATCATGCCGGTCGCCGCCCCGGATATCCGCGGCGCGGTCCAGATGGGGTCCGAAGTTTTCCACACGCTGAAGAAAGAGCTTTCGGCGGCGGGCCTTTCGACAGGCATCGGCGACGAGGGCGGCTTCGCGCCGAACCTGTCCTCGACCCGCGACGCACTCGATTTCATCCTGAAATCCATCGAGAAAGCCGGCTACAAACCGGGCGAGGACATCTACCTCGCGCTCGACTGCGCCTCGACGGAATACTTCAAGAACGGCAAGTATGTGCTTTCCGGAGAAGGAAAAACTCTGTCGTCGGAAGAGAACGTCAGCTATCTCGAAGCGCTGGTGAAGGATTACCCGATCATCTCGATCGAGGACGGCTGCGCCGAGGATGACTGGGACGGCTGGAAGCACCTGACGGACGTTCTGGGCGCAAAGTGCCAGCTCGTCGGCGACGACCTTTTCGTCACCAACCCTGCCCGCCTCGCGGATGGCATTGCCAAGGGTTGCGCGAACTCCATGCTCGTCAAGGTCAACCAGATCGGCACGCTGACCGAGACCTTGCAGGCCGTCGACATGGCCCACCGCGCCCGCTACACGAACGTCATGTCGCACCGCTCGGGCGAGACCGAGGACGCGACCATTGCCGATCTCGCGGTGGCCACGAATTGCGGTCAGATCAAGACCGGCTCGCTCGCCCGCTCGGACCGGCTTGCCAAGTACAACCAACTTATTCGTATCGAAGAGATGCTGGGCGAGACCGCGGAATATGCCGGGGCCTCAATCCTGCGCGGCTGACCTCTGCATTGCCAAAATCCACCCGCCGGAGGCAAACCCGCCCCGGCGGGTTTTCTTTTGCGACGCCGACGCGCGCGCCTGAACGCATGCTCAGGTTATTTCACCCCTGCGGATGATGCGATCGGCCAGTTCGGCATAAGCCGCGCGCCAGGCGGCTTCCGTTTCGGCATCGAACTCGGCCCCCAGCTCCTCGCGCAGCGTGTCGATCAGCGCCTCGCCCATCGGCTCGAAATGTGCGGCCTTCACACCGATGACCGAATGAAAGTGGCCAAGCTCGGCGAAATGCTCGCCCACCGCGTCTGGCTTGTCGATGTTGTCGACGATGATGCTGAGCGTGCTCATGAACTTCATCCCCTGCCCCGTCAGATCGTCGCGGAACATCTCGCGAAGTCCCGGCGCGCGGCGGAACAGTGCTTCGTAGAAAAAGACCGAGGCCGGTTCGAGGCGCTCGCGCAGCTTCGCGAAGCTTTCCCGAACAAGCCGCGACTGATCGGCGGAAACAGGCATCGTCCCTCTCCTTTCGCTGGGTCCGACAGCCTCAAGTGTGGCACACGGCTCGCCCCCGTGCCTTGACTCATCTCAAGCCCTGCGCCGTTGCCCGGCTTTGAGTTTTCGGCCAATCTTCGCGCCATGACCGCCGACGAAATCATTGCCCTGCTCGATCTCGCGCCCCATCCCGAGGGCGGCTGGTACCGCCAGACCTGGGCCGCCGAGGGTCCGGGGCGGCCCGCGGGCACGTCGATCTACTTCCTTCTGAAAGCGGGCGAGCAGAGCCACTGGCACAAGGTCGACGCTGCCGAGATCTGGCATTTCTACGCCGGGTCGCCGCTTGTGCTCTCGATTGCGGAGAACACGGAAGGCCCGGCGAAGGAACACCGGCTCGGCCCCGATCTTGCATCCGGTGAACGGCCCCAGATCCTCGTTCCGCCGGATCATTGGCAGGCGGCGCGCACGACGGGGGCGTTCACGCTGGTCGGGTGCACCGTTTCGCCCGGCTTCCTGTTCGACCGGTTCGACCTCGCGCCACCCGGTTTCGACATACCGGCAGCAAGCGATCCCGCGACCTGAGCGGTCGCAAACGGGCTTGCGGGCCGGACGCGCCAAGTCGATCATGCGCGCCATGGCAGACCACAAATCCTTCCTTGCCGCGCTGTCGCCCGACGACAAGGCGAAGCTTACCGAGACCTCCGACCGCGCGGGGCTGAGGCATCTTGCGGGCCACTTCGGGCTGATCCTTCTGACTGGCGCCCTGATTGCGCTGAAGGTGCCGTTCTGGCCGCTTCTGCTGCCCCTTCAGGGCGTTCTGATCATCTTTCTCTTCACGCTCGAACACGAATGCACGCACCGTACCCCCTTCCGGTCAGAGCGGCTGAACGACTGGGTCGGCCGGATCGCGGGATTCCTGATTCTCAATCCGTTCGAATGGTTCCGTTACTTCCACCTCGCCCATCACCGCTACACGAACCTTCCCGATCAAGACCCCGAACTCGAAGGCGAAAAACCCCGGACGCTGCGCGAGTGGATCGTCCATGTCTCGGGCCTGCCCACTTGGCGCAGCAACATCTCGGTGCTGGCCGCGCTGGCGGCTGGACGGCTGAGGGCGCCTTACCTGCCCGAACGCGCCCTGCCCCGGATGGAACGCGAAGCGCGCATCATGGTCGTGATTTACGCCCTCGCGCTTTGCTCGCTTCTGATCTCCCCGCTTCTGCTCTGGACATGGATCGTACCCGTTCTGCTCGGGCAACCCGCGCTCAGGCTCTATCTGCTGGCCGAACACGGCGACTGCCCCTTCGTCGCCAACATGTTCGAAAACACCCGCACGACCTTCACCAACCGGATCGTCCGCTTCCTTGCGTGGAACATGCCGTATCACGTTGAGCATCACGTCTTCCCCGCCGTTCCCTTCCATCGCCTGCCCGACCTGCATCTGAAGATGCGCGACGCGCTGAAGGTCACCGCGGACGGCTACTCCGCCTTCACGCGCGACTACCTCGCCCGCCGGCTCTGACGACGGCGAATGTACGGGGCACAATCCGCCAGTGGCGCGGGTCCGCGCATTGGGCTAGTCACTCGGGCGATTTGATGCAGGAACGCGACGATGGCCCAACCTCCCACGACGCGGAACGACGATACGCTTCCCGGCTTCCTCTTTGCCCTCTCGGCCTATGTGCTCTGGGGCTTCCTGCCGCTTTACATGAAGGCGCTTGCGCATATCCCCACCGTCGAAGTGATCGCGCACAGGGTGATCTGGTCGATTCCCGTGGCGGGCGCGGTCCTGATCGTCCTTGGCCGCACCGCCGATCTGACGGCCGCACTCAAAAGCCCGCGCACGATCGCGATGGCTGCCGTCACCGCCGCGCTCGTCTCGATCAACTGGGGCATCTACGTCTGGTCCATCGCCAACAACCAGGCGCTTGAAGCGGCGCTCGGCTACTACATCAACCCGCTTTTCTCGATCTTCCTCGGGAGGGTTCTGCTGGGCGAACGCCTGACCCCCACGCAGTGGATCGCCATCGCGCTCGCCGCGCTCGCGGTCGCGATCCTGACGATCGAAGTCGGGCGGCTTCCCGTCGTGGCCCTGGGGCTAACCCTCACATGGGGGTGCTACGCCTTCCTCAAAAAGTGGCTGCCGGTAGGGCCGAACCAGGGGTTCCTTCTTGAAGTGCTGCTGCTTGCGCCCTTTGCGTTGGGCTACGCGATCTGGCTGACCAAAACGGGACAAAGCCATTTCTTCGAGGGTGTGAGGATCGATACCTGGCTTCTTCTTGGCTGCGGTGTCGTCACGGCAGGTCCGCTCATGTTGTATGCCAACGGCGCGAAGCGGCTTCGGCTCTCCACCATCGCGATCATGCAATACATCGCACCGACGATGATCTTCCTGACCGCCGTTTTCGTCTTCGGAGAGCCCTTCGGGGCCGCGCGCGCGATTGCCTTCCCGCTGATCTGGGCAGCGCTCGTGCTCTATTCGATCGCCTTGATCCGGCAGACTCGAAAGCCGCGCCGCCCCGTCACCGGGGCCGGCTGATCTGTCCGCCCCCGATCGCGGCCGACACGCCGGTGGTCGAGGAACAACTCGTGGCGAGCCCGCGCGCCACCCGCACGGCAAGATAAGCGAAGGCCTGCGCCTCCAGCATGTCGCCGTTCAGCCCGACCTTCTCGACCGGCTCGACCGGGCAGTCGAGAAGCTCGGCCAGCATCGCCATCATCACCGGATTGTGCCGTCCTCCGCCGGTCACGAGCACGCGCGACGCGGGGGAAGGGAAATGCTCCGCGCCCTTTGCGACGGCAGCGGCGGCGGCGGCGGTCAGCGTCGCGGCGGCATCGGCGTCGGACAGTTTCGCAACCGCCTTGATCAGCTCTGGAAACCCGTCGCGGTCCAGCGATTTGGGCGGGATGCGGAAGAAGTAGGGGTGCTTGAGGAATTCCTTGATGACCTTTTCGGCAACGTCGCCTTCCGCAGCCAGCGCCCCGCCCTCATCCCGGTTCTCGCCGCGCCGTTCGCGCATCAGATCGTTGATCGGCGCATTCGCGGGGCCTGTGTCGAAGGCGAGGCAGGCCCCGGGCGCATCAGGCGCAGGCTGGCTCGGGTCGACCCAGGTCAGGTTGCCGACGCCGCCTAGGTTCAGGAACGCGAGGGGGTCTTCCGCGCCGATCCACTTCGCGCAGGCAAAGTGGAAGAACGGAGCGAGAGGCGCGCCCTGCCCGCCAAGGCGAATATCGGATGAGCGGAAATCCCACACGACCGGAATGCCCAGCACCTCGGCAAGGATCGCGCCAGACCCTGCCTGATGCGTGCCGCGCCCGCCCGGATCGTGGGCCAGCGTCTGACCGTGGAACCCCGCAAGGTCGGCATCCTCCGAAAGCGAGGACATGAGCGCGGCATGGGCGGTCTCGACCACCTCGGCGGCCTCCTCCACCCCCTCCTCGCCCGGCCAGCGCCCGCGCGCGGCATGCAGGACAGCACGTTCCGCGTCGTCATAGGGTCGATAGCCCGTGCGGCCGAATTTGAGGATCGCATGGCCATCCGTTTTCAGAAGCGCTGCATCGACGCCATCGAGCGACGTGCCCGACATCGCGCCAAGCGCCCAGACCGGCCCGGATTTCAACATGCCCTTCCCCTCGTCCCCGCCCGCAGTTATACGCGGACGCAGCCCCAGAATGGACGAGACTTCGATGACCTACCACCCGAAATCCGATTTCATGCGCGTCATCATGGAGCGCGGTTTCCTCGCCGACTGCACCGATTATCAGGGGCTCGACGAGGCTTTGGTGAAGGGCATCGTGCCGGCCTATATCGGCTATGACGCGACGGCGGCTTCGCTTCATGTCGGGCATCTGCTGAACGTCATGCTGCTGCGCTGGTTCCAGAAGACCGGCCACAAGCCGATCACGCTGATGGGCGGCGGCACGACCAAGGTCGGCGACCCGTCCTTCCGGTCCGAGGAACGCCCCCTGCTGACGCCGGACGCGATCGACACCAACATCGCCAGCATGAAGCAGGTCTTCGCGCGCTACCTCGACTACGGCGAAGCGGGCAACGGCGCGCTGATGCTGAACAACGCGGAATGGCTCGACGGTCTGAACTACCTCGATTTCCTGCGCGACATCGGGCGGCACTTCTCGGTGAACCGGATGCTGTCGTTCGAAAGCGTGAAATCGCGGCTCGACCGGGAACAGTCGCTGTCGTTTCTCGAATTCAACTACATGATCCTGCAGGCCTACGATTTCCTCGAACTGCACCGGCGCTACGGCTGTCTGCTGCAGATGGGCGGCTCGGACCAGTGGGGCAACATCGTCAACGGCATCGACCTGACGCGCCGCGTTCTCGATCAAGAGATCTTCGGCCTGACGACCCCGCTTCTGACAACGTCGGACGGGCGCAAGATGGGCAAAAGCCAGTCGGGCGCGGTCTGGCTGAACCCCGAAATGCTGTCGCCCTACGAGTTCTGGCAGTTCTGGCGCAACACGACCGACGCCGATGTCGGCCGGTTCCTGAAGCTCTACACCGAGCTTCCGGTCGAGGAATGCGACCGGCTGGGCGCACTGGCGGGGTCCGAGATCAACGAGGCCAAGATCATCCTCGCCAACGAGGTCACGACACTGGCGCACGGCGCGGATGCCGCACTTGCCGCCGAAACGACAGCGCGTGAGGTGTTCGAGCGCGGTGGCGTCGGTGACGACCTTCCGACCCTGCATTTGGGGCCGAGCGACGTGGCCGACGGCATCAGCCTTGCGCAGCTTTTCGTGCGCTCAGGGCTCGCCAAATCCGGCAAGGACGCCAAGAGGCTGATTGCCGAGGGCGGTGCGAGGGTCAACGACGAACCCGCGATGGATGCGGGCAAGATGATCGGTGCCGGCGAACTGGCCGAGCCGCTGAAGCTGACCGTCGGCAAGAAGCGGCATGCGCTGGTGGTGCTCGGCTAAGGCCGCGCGGGCTTCCCGCACGGAACGGCACGACCTGCGGAGGCGGGAATGAACGCGGCGACGGATCGGGCGGACGGCGGCGGGCGGATCGTGACGATCGATATTGCCCGTACGGCGGCGCTTGTCGGCATGGTGGTCTACCACTTCACCTACGACCTTCAGTCCTTCGGGCTGATCGCGCCCTACACCGCGACGACCGGCGGCTGGGCGATCTTCGCACGGGCGGTCGCGGGCAGCTTCCTGTTCCTCACGGGTGTCAGCCTCTGGCTCGCCCATGCGCGCGGCATTCGCTGGCCATCGTTCTGGCGACGCCTTGGCGTGATCGCGGCGGCGGCGATGCTCATCACCGTCGCGACGTGGTTCGCGATGCCCGACCGCTTCGTCTTTTTCGGCATCCTCCATTCCATTGCCTTCGCGAGCGTCGTGGGCCTCGCCTTCCTGCGACTTCCCGCCGTGCTGACGCTCGCTGTGGCGGCTGGCGTCCTCGCGCTCAGGACGTACGGCCAGACCACCGCGTTCGACGCGCCTTGGCTCGCCTGGACCGGGCTGGCCGCGAACCCTCCCAGTTCGATCGACTTCGTGCCACCCTTTCCCTGGCTCGCGCCCTGTCTCGCGGGGATCGCAGTCGCGCGGTTTGCCTCGCATGCGGGCCTCTGGGACAGGATGAGGCAGGCGGAACGTGCCCTGCCCGCGCATCTTGCCAATATTCTCGCTTGGCCCGGCAAGCACAGCCTGCCGATCTACCTGATCCATCAGCCCGTGCTCGTCAGCCTGATCTGGCTGGCTTCACGCGGCATGACCTGAAAGCCCGCCCTTAGCTATCGCCCGCGAGGATCGACGGCTCGCGTCGCGCGACGCAATCGGAACGCGGGCAGATCCGGCAGGACGGCCCGATCAGGCGTTCGCCCGGCTCGCGCGGTCCGGCGGGGGGAAGGATCAGCATATAGGCCTCGATCACCTGTGGCCCGTCATACCCTCCGGGATGGCTCGTCTCGCCAAAAGCGTGGGTCAGGAAGCGCTGCGGAACACGCCCGGCCAGTTCCACCTCGGCGCGGACCGGAACGCTTGGCCGCAGCAGCGCCTCGTAAAGCGGCCAGAGCGGGCAAGCCGCCCCGTGACGCGGCAGCGAAAACCCCGGTGCCGGACGGCGGAAGGTCAGCGTGCCCGACCCGTCGCACGCGACAAGTCCCACAGGCGGCCCCATCCCTTCGGGCAGCGTCGCAAGCCGCCGCAGCACCGCTGACAACCCGGTTCCCATCCGGCGGGCCAGCGCGGCGGGCTCCGGCCCCTCTTCCTCCAGCGCTTGCACGAATGCGTCGAGCGGCAGCGCCTGCGCATCCGCCCGGTAACGCGCAATATGGGCCAGCGCCAACTGCCGCGCCGCGCCGCTCGCGAGTTCCGGCACACCCGCGATCAGGCTTTCCGCCGCAGGCGGGCTGGGCCGCTCCAGAGGCGCAAGATGGTAATTGGACCGCTCAAGCCAGGCCTCGACCTGTTCCTGCGGCGACGACAGGCCCGTCTCGTTTTCCTTCATCGCGTCGAGATAGGCGACCAGCGCAGCGGCCGCGCCGCTTAGCCGGGTCGAATCGTCGAAAATGTTGGCATGAAAGCGCGCGCGCCATTCGGGATCGATTTCCTCCGTCTCGGCCAGGATCGCGGCCGTGGACCGTAGCGAAGTCACCGCCGAGACGACCTCGTGCAGCGAGGCGGAAAGATAGGGATCATGCGCCATGCGTTCGTGCAGCGTCTCGACCGTTCGCTCCAATCCGACGACACGCCCCTGCACCGCGGCGAGCAAGCCCGCCCAGCCGGGAAAGCGGCCCACGAATTCCTCGATGCGGGCGATTTCCGGGGGCGTTTCCGCGGTGGCGTTGCCCGATGCGGCCTCGCGCAACCCTTCGAAGAGCGCGCTTTCCGCACCTTCGGCGAGTGCCGCGCCTTCAACGCCAAGCTCATCCGCCAGCCGCTCGAGCAGTTCCGCGCCCACGCGGCGGCGGTTATGTTCAATAAGGTTCAGATAGGCCGGCGATATCCCCGAACTACGCGCAAGATCGGCCTGCTTCATCCCGATGAGCAGCCGCCTCTCGCGTACCCGCGTCCCTGTCAGCGCCGAACGCATGCCGAAACCCTCCACCCCGTTGGTCGAGTTGGATGTTTACAGCTTTACAAGTCGCATGAAAAGGCTTCACACGCCGCGCGGCGGTCTCAGCAATTCGGCGGCGCCACGTCGTAGATGCGCTCAACCGCAGGACGGCCATCGATGCATTCGGTCAGTTTCGGGCGGTCGCGATCACATCCCGACGCCATCGCAAGCGCCGCGATCGCCACCAACATTTTCAACCGAACCGATCCGCCTGCAAAGGTCATCGCTACCCCCCGTTCCTGCCCGAGATAGACCGCGAACCGCGCCCGAGGGCAAGAGAAAACGCGCGAGACCTTACCGGTCCCGCGCGGCTTTGTTGCACGCTGTTACTGCAGCGCCTTGTCCGTGATCTGGTGCGTCCAGGCGCCCTCCGGCTCCTTCGAGATCACCGGGTCCGATCCGCCAGCCAGCAGGATCTTCACCGTCCGGTCGAAGTCCGCCGGATCAAGCGCCCCGTTCGAACCCGCGGTCAGCTTCGCGATTTCACCCATCATGCGCTTCTGGTGATTTTCCGTCTGCGCGCCCGTCTCGTCGTTTTCGAGAACGATCATGGCGGCTTCGTCCGGGTTTTCCTCGGCCCACTTCCAGCCCTTCATCGACGCACGGATGAACCGCACCATCTTGTCCTCGAAGGCCGGGTCCTTGAGGTTCTCCTCAAGCACGTAAAGCCCGTCCTCCAGCGTCGCCACGCCTTCTTCCTCATACTTGAAGGTCACGAGGTCTTCGGGCGCAATCCCTGCATCGATCACCTGCCAGTATTCGTTGTAGGTCATCGTGGAAATGCAGGCCGCCTGCTTTTGCAGCAGCGGGTCGACGTTGAAGCCCTGCTTCAGAACCTCGACGCCATCGTCGCCACCCGTCGTCGGGATGCCAAGCGTCGCCATCCAGCTCAGGAACGGATATTCGTTGCCTCCGAACCAGACGCCAAGCGTCTTGCCCTTGAAGTCTTCGGGCGAGGCCACACCGCTTTCCTTCAGGCAGGTCAGCATCATGCCAGAGGACTTGAAGGGCTGCGCGATGTTGACGATGGGCAGGCCCTTTTCCCGCGCCGCCAGCGCCGAGGGCAGCCAGTCGACCATCACGTCGGCCCCGCCGCCCGCCATCACCTGCGGCGGCGCGATATCCGGCCCGCCCGGCAGGATCGTGACGTTCAGATCCTCTTCCTCGTAAAAGCCCTGATCCTTCGCGACGAAGTAACCCGCGAACTGAGCCTGCGTGACCCATTTCAACTGCAGATTCACATCGTCGGCAGCCTGCGCAGCGGTGGCCAGAAGCCCCGCGGCCAGCACTGTTCCCATCAGTTTCTTCATTGATACAACCTCCTTGTTGTTATGCCCGTCCTCTTTGCGAGGGGTGCCAGAAAGTAACGCCCTTTTCGATCAGCGCCACAAACCCGTAAAAAGCCGACCCGGCGACTGCCGCCACCGCAATCTCGGCCCAGACCAGGTCGAGCGACAATTGCCCGACCGCTGTCGATATCCGAAAACCCATGCCGCGCGTCGGCGAACCGAAGAATTCCGCCACGATAGCCCCGATCAGCGCCAAAGTCGTCGCGATCTTGAGCCCGTTGAAAATGAACGGCATCGCGGCCGGCAAACGCAGTTTCAAGAGCGTCTGCCAGTAGCTTGCCGAATAGGTTGCCATCAGGTCACGCTGCATTCTGTCCGTCGCGCCAAGCCCCGCCACCGCATTCACGAGCACGGGGAAGAAGACCATGACGACGACCACTGCCGCTTTCGAATGCCAGTCGAACCCGAACCACATCACGAGGATCGGCGCGATGCCGACGACGGGCAAGGCCGCCACGAAATTGCCCACCGGAAGAAGCCCCCGCTGCAAGAACGGCGAGCGGTCGATGACAATGGCGGTCGCGACAGCCGCTCCGCAGCCGATCACATAGCCCGACAGTGCGCCTTTCAGGATCGTTTGCACGAAGTCGATCCATAGAACCGGCACCGACTCCGTGATCGTTCCCCAGATCGCCGAGGGCGCGGGCAGGATCACTCCGGGAACGTTCAGCCCCCGCACGAGGCCTTCCCAAAGGATCAGAAGCGTCACGCCAAAGAGCGCCGGCACGAACAGCTGAACGGCCCGCGTTTTCGCGACAGGCTGCCGCGCGAGCCAGACATTGAACGCCCAGGCGGCAAGCCAGAATATTACCGCTCCCCAGAACCAGTTCATCGCGCCATCCCCATCCGGGCAAGCGTGGCGCGTTCGATCATCCCGATCACAACGACCAGCCCGGCGGCGAGCGTCGCTGCGGCGAACAGGGCCGCCCAGATCTGCACCGTCTGTCCATAGTAGCTGCCTTGCAGAAGCCGCGCGCCAAGACCCGCGACCGCACCCGAAGGCAACTCGGCCACGATGGTCCCCACGACCGCCGCCGCGACTGCCACCTTCAGAGAGGCGAAGAGATAGGGCATCGACGCCGGAAGCCGAAGCTTCCAGAAGGTCTGCGATTGCGAGGCGCTGTAGGTCTTGAGAAGGTCAAGCTGCATTCCATCGGGACTTCTCAGTCCCTTCACCATGCCGACCACGACCGGAAAGAAGGTAAGATAAGCCGCAATCACCGCCTTTGCGATCAGCGGTGGAAGGTTCAGCGGCGGACCACCCAGAACCACGATCACCATCGGCGCAATCGCGAGGATCGGCACCGTCTGCGAGGCGATGGCCCACGGCATCACCGACATGTCCATCGCGCGGTCATGCACGATCCCCACCGCCAGCAGAATACCAAGCCCGGTCCCTATGGCGAAGCCCAGCAGCGTCGCCCGGAACGTGATCCACCCGTGATAGACGAGCGACCGTTTCGACGTCACCTTCTGGCCCGCCACACCCTGCCAAAGCCCCTCGGCCACCTGATGCGGCGCGGGCAGGACGGGGCGGTCCTGGTTCAGAGTGTCGCTGACCACTTCCGTGAAGGTCACCTCCGCTCCGGCGCGGGCCGCCTGGTCGTAGGTCCACTGGCTGTTCATCCGGACCGCCGCCACGTACCAGATCGCGATGATCGCGGCGAGAACCGTGAGGATGGGCAGGACCGATCTCATGTCGCCCTGCCCTTCACCTGATTTCGGATATCCGCGAGAGGAGGCCCCGAAAGGCTCAGGCAGAGGCGCGCCGAAAGCCAACCGACAAGTCCTTGCCCGATCCTTGCACGACCGTTCGGAGCTGTCCCGACAGTGTCGGGACAGATGCCCGACGGAAACCCGACATCGACAGGACGGATATCAGACCTCATCGCCATGCCCCGCCCTCAGCCCCTCGCGCACCCGGTGCGCGATGGCGATGAATTCCGGCGTGTCGCGGATATCGAGCGGTCGTTCCTTCGGCAAAGTGCTTTCGATAACGTCCGATATCCGCCCCGGACGGGGCGACATGACCACGATCTTGGTCGAAAGATACACCGCCTCGGGGATCGAATGGGTGACGAAACCGATGGTCTTTTGCGTCCGAGCCCAGAGCTTCAGAAGCTCCTCGTTGAGATGGTCCCGGACGATCTCGTCGAGCGCGCCGAACGGCTCGTCCATCAAAAGGATATCCGCGTCGAACGACAGCGCGCGGGCAATCGAAGCCCTCTGCTGCATGCCACCGGAAAGCTGCCACGGGAACTTCTTGCCGAAGCCTTCGAGATCGACGAGCGCAAGCACCTTGGCAACTCTCTCTGCCTGCTCCGCCTTGGAAAATCCCATGATTTCAAGAGGAAGCCTGATGTTTCCCGCGATCGTTCGCCACGGATAAAGCCCGGCCGCCTGGAAGACATAGCCATAGGTCCGCGCCTGACGCGCCGCGTCCGGGCTCATCCCGTTTACGGTCAGGGTTCCCTCCGTCGGATGCTCCAAAGCCGCGATGGTGCGCAGAAAGGTGGTCTTGCCGCAGCCCGACGGACCGATGAACGAAACGAAATCGCCCTTCTCGACAGTCAGGTTCACGTCCTTCAGCGCATGGACGGGGCCATCCGCCGTCTGGAACGTCAGACCCAGCCCCTTCGCCTCGATCACCGGCGCGGCAGCCCCCGTGGTATCCTTCATTCAGACCCCGCTTGCCGGGATGCCCGTCCGCGTGACCGGACGCGGGCTGGTCAGTTCTTTCCAAGAGGACAGAGCCTTGTTGACCGGGTTGTTTGCCTCACGCCGCACGAACTCGCCATGACCCTCCTGCGTCTCGACCTTGCCATCGTTCACCGCAACCATCCCGCGCGTCAGCGTGTAGCGCGGCAGCCCCTTGACCTTCTTGCCCTCGAAGACGTTGTAGTCGATAGCCGATTGCTGGGTCTTGGCCGTGATCGTCTTTTCCCGCTCGGGGTCCCAGACCACGATGTCGGCGTCCGCGCCCACCAGGATCGCACCCTTTTTCGGGTAGCAGTTCAATATCTTGGCGATGTTTGTTGATGTGACAGCCACGAATTCGTTGGGCGTCAACCGCCCGGTATTCACACCATGCGTCCAGAGCATCGGCATCCGGTCCTCAAGGCCCCCGGTGCCGTTCGGGATCTTGGTGAAATCGCCGACGCCTGTGCGCTTCTGCTCGGTCGTGAAGGCGCAGTGGTCGGTCGCGACGACCGACAGCGACCCAGACTGCAACCCGGCCCAGAGCGAGTCCTGATGCTGCTTGTTGCGGAACGGCGGTGACATGACCCGGCGGGCGGCATGGTCCCAGTCCTTGTTGAAATACTCGCTCTCATCCAGCGTCAGGTGCTGGATCAGCGGCTCGCCCCAGACCCTCTTGCCCTGCATCCGCGCCCGGCGAATGGCCTCGTGGCTGTCCTCGCAGGAGGTATGGAC
>CBDUOT010000070.1:0-18223 GCA_965368915.1 uncultured Rhodobacterales bacterium
GGCTACCGCGCGGCCAAGGACTTCATGAAGATGATCATGCCGTCCCACGCCAAGAACGTGAAGCACTACCACGAGGCGCTGCCGCTCTTCGCCCGCTTCCAGGTCGAAAGTTACCTGGCTGGCATGTTCAACCCGACCGTTCAGCTCAAGTCGGGCGGTTACATCGTCATTGGCGTGACCGAGGCTCTTGTCGCGATCGACGTGAACTCGGGCCGGTCGACCAAAGAAGGCTCGATCGAGGACACCGCGCTCAAGACCAACCTTGAAGCTTCCGAGGAAATCGCGCGCCAGCTGCGGCTGCGCGACCTCGCTGGCCTTATCGTCATCGACTTCATCGACATGGAAGAGCGGAAGAACAACGCCGCCGTTGAGAAGCGCTTGAAGGAAAAGCTCAAGACCGACCGCGCCCGTATTCAGGTGGGCCGGATCTCGGGCTTCGGTCTCCTCGAGATGAGCCGCCAGCGCCTGCGCCCCGGCATGATCGAGGCGACGACCGCGCCGTGTCCGCATTGCCACGGCACCGGCATCATCCGGTCTGACGAGAACCTCGCGCTGAGTATTATCCGCCAGCTGGAAGAAGAGGGGACGCGCAAGCGGTCGCGCGAAGCGCTGCTGAAGGCGCCGGTCGCGGTTGTGAACTTCCTCATGAACCAGAAGCGCGAACACATCGCCCAGATCGAGGCGCGCTACGGCATGTCGGTCCGGATCGAGGCGGATCCTGCGATGGTCAGCCCCGACTTCACCATCGAGAAGTTCAAGACGGCAACGCGTGTCGTGCCCGAGGTGACAACACCGGTGGTTTCGGTCGACGCACTTCGGATCGCTGACGAAGAGGAAGAAGAGGACGTCATCGTCGATGAGGCCGAGGAGGCGGAAGAAGCCGTCGCCGAAGCAGACGCTGAACCCAAGAAGCGCAAGCGCCGTCGTCGCCGTCGCCGCAAGTCGGGCGGCAACGGAGAGCAGCAGGCGACCGATGCTGGTCAGGAGGCTTCCGAAGCCGCGCCTGAAGGCGAGGCTGCGGCCGAGTCCGATGCCGCCTCGACCGAAGGCGGCGAAGAAGGCGCGGAATCTGAATCGAAGCCCAAGAAGCGCCGCAGCCGCAGCCGTTCTCGTGGCAAGAAAGAGGATGTCGCAACCGAGGCCGCGCCGGAAGCTGCAGAGCCTGAGGAGGCTGCGCCTGTCGTTGAAGCCGCCGAAGCCGAAGAGCCGGCACCGAAGCGCAAGCGCAGCACGACCTCCCGGCGCAAACCCAAGGCAGAGCCTGTAGAGGGCGCCGAAGCGGAAGCTCCGGCCGAGGCGGCGGAAAAGCCGGCGCCTAAGCGGACGCGCTCGCGCAAGAAGGCCGAACCCGCGCCTGATAAAGAACCGGTCGCCGCTGCACCGGTAGAGGCTGCGTCGGAAGCCGAGCCCGCGATGGCTGAAAGCGCTCCGGTGCCGATGCCCGAACCGGTGCCCGCCGCCGCGACCTCGGCGCTTCAAGCCGATCCGGAGACGCCCACCGAGGATGTCAGCGAAGCCGATACCAAGCCTAAACGGCGTGGCTGGTGGTCGCTCGGCCGCTAAGGCCCCGTTGATCTAAAGAGGAAGGGCCGGCCCAATCGGGTCGGCCCTTTCCGTTTCCGGTGGCGCTTCGGATGGGCGCGACAGGCCACGTCCTTGTGAGGCAGCGTGACACAAAGCCCGCGTGACGCCGCCGAAAGCTTGCGATAAGGCTGTGCTCATGTTGGAAACCGGCATCATGGACGCGGGCTTTGCGCTCGCCGCGCTGATCGCGCTTTTCGCGGGCGTCCTGTCTTTTCTGAGCCCCTGCGTCCTCCCGATCGTGCCACCCTATCTCGCCTATATGGGCGGGATCAGCATGGGCGAGATGGGGGATGCGTCCCAGCGTCGTCGCACGCTCACCGCTGCCGCTTTTTTTGTGCTCGGCCTGTCTACGGTCTTTCTGTTCCTTGGCTTCACCGCGTCAGTGTTCGGCCAATTCTTTCTGCAGAACCAAAGCTGGTTCTCTGCGGGCGCGGGCGTCATCGTGATGATTTTCGGCGCGCACTTCCTTGGGGTGTTCCGCATTCCCTTCCTCGACCGCGAGGCGCGGATCGACGCGGGTGACAAGGGTGGATCGGCCTTCGGCGCCTATCTTCTGGGCCTCGCCTTTGCCTTCGGATGGACGCCTTGCATCGGCCCTCAGCTGGGCATGATCCTCGCGCTCGCCGCCGATGGCGGCACGATTGCGCGCGGGACGGGGCTGCTCGCGATCTATGCCGTGGGGCTTGGCCTGCCGTTCCTGCTGGTCGCGGCATTCTTTCCGCGTCTTACCGGGCTCATGGCCTTCCTCAAGCGCCATATGGAGCGGATCGAGCGCATCATGGGTCTGCTTTTGTGGACGATCGGTCTGATGATGCTGACCGGTGGCTTCAGCCAGTTCTCTTACTGGCTTCTCGAAACGTTCCCCTCGCTCGCGCTATTGGGCTGAGCCCCATCATTGTGGCGCAGCAACCAACAGGCGCTTCACGACAGGAATCCGTACACCACCTGCGCAAGACCAAAGCCGATCAGCGCGAGCGACAGCCATGCGCCCAGCCCGAAAGGTCCCATTCCCCGCCAGGCGCGTACCAAGCCGGATCTGGGCGGGCCCGTTGGTTTCCGCGCTTCCATCGCGCCGATGCGCAGGGCGTATATGGCGATACCCATGCCCACGAGTGCGGTCAGGCCGAGCCCGAATACCGCCCAGGCGATGCGAGACGCCAGACCGCCCCACGTCCCAAAGTGGATCGGGTCCGCCGCCTCTGAGATTCTTTGGTGGACGGACATGTCTTTGCCGCGGTGCACGCCAAGTACGTCGAGCGTAAAGGGGTCGACCACAACCGCGTTCGCCCGTTCCCGAACCAGCATGGCTTCGTGCTCTCCGTTGAACACGATCGCTTGCGTTTTCTGGCGTGGCAGAATGATAGACGTGATGTGATAGCCGGGCAGGGCGTCTTCGGCGAGGCGAACGGCTTCGTCCAGCCGCTTGCCGTCAAAATCCCCAGGCAGAAACGTCTCCTGTGCCTCGATTTTTTCAATGGGCACTGGGGGCGCATCCAGTCCGATGTGCTCGACGAAGTACCAGATCGACGTCGCGATCAAGGGAATGAAGAAGATCAGCGACCAGACCGCAACAAGGCGGTGCAGGTCGCTCAAAACGGCGCGTCCCCGCCCGGTCAGGCGCGGTCGTCGGAAGAAGCCGGTCCAGAACCGCCGGTAGAGGAAAAGTCCCGCGATGACTGTCACAGCCAGCGGAATGGCAAAGATAGTGACGATCAGCTTGCCCTTGCGGCCCTTGATGAACAGGCTCTCATGCAAGAGAAGAAGGGTATTCTGGAAGTTGTAAGTGGACGTTTCACCCCGGATCTCGGCGGTGAACGGATCAGCCCAGATGAAGCGGTCCGTCTGTTCGCCGGGCCTCAGCATCACGACGTTGTCGGCGAAGCGAGGGCTCTCGCTCCGGACCATTCTTACGACGTTCCAGTCCGGTCTTTCTGCTTTGGCGGAATCGTAGATTGTGCCCCAGCTCACTTTTTCTTCCGCCTGCGGCGCGACGCGTATCTCGCGGTAGCGCAGCCAATCGAGTTCGGGCGCGAAAACAAGAAGTGTCCCCGTCAGGAACAGAAAGCCAAGAAACAGGGACAGGGTCAGACCGAAAAAAGAATGTAGCCAGTGCGCACTTATCGCACGGCTCCAAATGCGCGACACAATAAGAAACCTCCGAAAATAGCTGCCATCACTCTACGAAAATGACTGTTTCGATCAACTGACAAACTGTCACCCCACGCGTACCGGATCGTTGCCGGCGCCTCGCTCTCGCGTCTGGGCTACGCGGATCTAGCCGCAGTCTGCAGTGCTAACGAGAGCCTCAAGTGCGGTGTCGCCTTGATGCTTCGGCATGAAGCGACTCCATCCGAGACGATAGACGTTCCCGTCGGCGCCCTTGTTGATGAATTCGGCGATGGTGTCCCCGCGCTTGTTGACGATGACAAGTCGACCGGAGTTTTCTTCTTCGATCAGAAGGGCATCCTCGGGAAGCGTATCGAACAACCCTTCGAACAAAGTCTTGATTTCTGGGGTCTCGGTGGCCAGCGCCCAAGGATTTCCAACTTCGCCAGTTGCGAAATCGTAAACGGTGATCTGGTTTGTATTGTGCACCCGCGCGCCGGTGCCCTTGTCGTAGGCTCGATTGTTGAAGACGGCAATTCGGTGGTCGTCGAGGATGTCGACGTCGTGCTGAGCGAGCCAGGGACCCTGACGCTTCCAGATTATTTCGTCGCTGGCGGGGCGATAAAGCATGATCATCGACTGGTGGCGAAACGACAGAAACAGATCGCCCTTCTTCCAGTAGGGTCCATCGGACAGAACCGGTTGAATGTCGTTCAGGTGCAGCGGATCGGGCTGATATCTGCCAGCAGTGAACAGTGAGTACTCCATACCGTGGCGGAGAAAGATGCGTGCAGCCGCAATGTTTTCGATCACATCGCCATCGGCGCCAATGTGCGTCATCGAATCCTCGACGAAATCATCATCTACCCGGTATATGTCGTTCGGCTCGATATAGCCCGGCACCCAGTACCCGCCTTCTCCGTCGGGCTCGGTCGAGTGATGCATCAAGACATTCTCCTGAGACCAGATCGCGTTCGAGCACGCATCAAGCGCGTAAAGGAACGATTGGTGATCCTTTACGATCAATCTCGCATTATCCGTGAGATAGGGGTGAATAATGCGATAGTGCTCGTTGGTCCAGTTGGTGAATTCGGCGATCCGTGATTCGCGCGGAGCATTCGCTAGGAGTGCTTCAGCGTTGGGTCGCCATTCGTGTTTCACGCTGCCATCAGACAGGTCAACAAGTTCTACGACGTGGGATTTGGCGTCGCCGTCATGGCGCGACAAGAGAACGTATCCCTCAAGCGCCGCCCCGGGCGCGAACGTCCAACCGGCGGGTCTGTCGGCGAACCGGTTTGCCGCGAAGGCCCGCATCGCGGTGTCTTCGTGCATCAGATCTCGCATGGTGTCCGGGATTTCGGCTATGGTCACGGCCGCCGGACCGAGGGGGCCGAACCGCCGGGTCTCACGCTCTCCGTCCAGCACCGCCGCGCCGAACGCGACAGCCCCAATCGCCCCGAAGATAAAGAACAATAGCAAAGCAACGCGCAAATCGATTTTTGAAGACAGCATTCTCAGCATCAAACCACCCATTGAATGCAGATTTTAGCCAACCCGCTGACAATAACACCGAATTCAGAGGCGCCATAGCTGGTTTAGGGGCAGGAAATGCGGGCTTGTGATAAAACCCGGACTAGGGGCAGACTACGATTCGTGCCGGGCGTGTAGACTGGGTAAAGGTCGCAACCTGGCGAAATTTAAAGCTGAGCTCTCGGCCGCTATATGCGGCAAAGGGATATTTTAGTATGAAACGGATTGTGCGGGTTGCCTGGGCCGAAGCCCAGGTTCCACATCCAGAAAAGTCGCCTGAACGGATTGGATCAGGTTTCGCGCCAGCGGAGTTCTCCGTCGAGTCTGCCTTCTCGGACATGGTCGCGCAGTATGTTCAGCCTGATGAAGCGCGATCCCCGCACCGGTGCGCCGCGAAAGTCGACACCTTCGAGTTGCCGTGCCAGATCGGCAACGGCCTCGGCGAAGTCCTTTTGGGGCTGATGGTTCGGCGCGAGCGCGGCGAAGCGCGAGAAATCAACGCGATAGGACCGGTTGTCCGGCGCGGCATCGGTGTTGATGTCGACCTCAACCCCGCCAAGTTCGGCCGCGACGTCCTTGGCGAGTTGGCCGATCTGCCACGTCCATTCCTGCGATCCCACATTGACCTCGACCGAGCTGTCGCCGTCACGTGTCACCGCCCATTCGATCGCGCGGGCCATGTCTTCGACATGGATCAGCGGGCGCCAGGGCGAGCCGTCAGAGAGCACCTCGATCCGGCCCGTCCGCAAGGCGGTCGCGACGAAATCGTTCAGCACGAGGTCGAGGCGAAGCATCGGGCTTGCCCCGCAGGCGGTCGCAAAGCGCAAGGACGTGATCATGAAATCATCCGTGGGAAGCGCGCGAAGCCCTTCCTCGGTCGCGACCTTCGAGCGCGCGTAGGCGGTCAGCGGGTTCAGCGTATCGGTTTCTTTCCGGAAACTGTCGGACCCCGCGCCGTACATGGAACACGAGCTTGCAAAGACAAAGCGGCGTACGCCGGCTTCGCGCGCGGCACGTGCGGCGGACAGGACGGCGGCAGAGTTGATATCGGCGGTGGCGTCTTCAAACTCCTTGCCGATCGGATCGTTCGACACAGCAGCAAGCGCGATGACCGCGTCCATGCCCTTCATGTCAGCCGCCGTCAGGTCGCGCACATCTGCCTTCCGCTGGCTTGCGAAGGCGTCGTCGGGGAAGGCCGCGATTTCGGATCCGTTGAACCAGTTGGCATCGATGCCATGGATCTTCGCCCCCGGAAGTGCGCGGCTCAGATGGCGCGCGACGACCGGTCCGATATAGCCGCGATGGCCGATGATCAGGATGTCCATATGTCAAATGTTCCTTCTAAAATTCGGGTCTTAACAGCTTCGGGCGGTGTCTTTTCCGAACGCCATATCTGTAGCGAAATGAGGCCCATTGTGCTACCCCGAACAATAGGGGTGAGAGTGGGAAGGCGGGCCGAGCAGTGGTCCGCCCGACAGGTCGGTTACGGTCGCAGGGCAAGGTCTATTGGCATGCCGGCCGATCGTTGTGGGAAGGAGATCTCGACATGAAATGCGTCATACTGGCTGGTGGCCTAGGCACCCGGCTTGCCGAAGAAACGGTGCGCATCCCCAAGCCAATGGTTGAGATCGGCGGCCGCCCGATCCTGTGGCACATCATGAAGATCTATGCCGCGCACGGCGTTACGGACTTTGTCGTTTGCTGCGGATACAAGGGTTACGCCATCAAGGAATATTTCGCCAACTACTACCTGCACGGTTCGGACGTGACCTTCGACCTCAGGAAAGGCGAGACCGAGATCATCAGCAACCACAGCGAACCCTGGCGGGTGACCCTGATAGATACCGGGCAGGACAGCATGACGGGCGGGCGACTGCGCCGCGTGATGCCACTTCTCGAAGGAGAAGAGGCGTTCTGCATGACCTACGGGGATGGCCTTGGTGATGTCGATGTGACAAAGCTGATTGCGTTCCACAAACAGCACGGCAAGATGGCGACCGTGACCGCCGTGCCGCCCGCCGCCCGCTTTGGGCGGCTCGACGTCACGAAGGGGCAGGTGACGGAATTCTCCGAAAAGCCTGCGGGCGACGGAGGCGTTATCAACGGCGGCTATTTCGTTCTGTCGCCGAAAGTTGCGAAATATCTGGTCGATGACGCGACAATCTGGGAACGCGGGCCGCTCGCCTCACTTGCTTCCGAGGGTGAACTGATGGCCTATGAGCACAAAGGGTTCTGGCAGCCGATGGATACGATCCGCGAACGCCAGGAACTTGAGGCGCATTGGGAAACGGGGAAGGCACCATGGAAGATCTGGTAAGGCCCGGTGCGGCCCGTTCCGCAGGAGAGTTTCGAGTGAAGAGTAGTCCCAAGTGCCGCCACTGCGGTTCTGAAATGCCGTTGACCTTTGTCGATCTCGGTCTCTCGGCGGTGGCGAATTCCTATGTCCCGATGGACAAGGTCGACGAGCCGGAGCCGAAATACACGCTCCATACCCGCGTGTGTGAGAACTGCTGGCTCGTACAGGTCGATGAGGATGTGCCCCCGGAAAAGATCTTCACCGGCGACTATGCCTATTTTTCGTCGTTCTCGGATAGCTGGCTGGCACACATGCGGACCTATGCCGACATGGTCACGAAGCGCTTCGGTCTCGGGTCCGATAGCTTCGTCGTCGAAATTGCCTCTAACGATGGCTATCTTCTGAAGAACTTCGTCGCCTCGGGCATTCCTGTTCTTGGGATCGAACCGTCGGGTTCGGTCGCCGCTGCTGCTGAAAAGGCGGGCGTCCCGACGATGGTCGAATTCTTCGGTGAAAAGCTCGCGAAGCGGCTGTTTGCAGACGGCAAGCGCCCCGACCTCATCTGTTCGGCCAACGTGCTCGCCCACGTTCCCGATATCAACGATTTCGTCGCGGGGATCGCGACCCTCCTGACGGGGGACGCGGTATACACTGTCGAGTTCCCGCACCTTCTCAGGCTCATCGAAGAGGTCCAGTTCGACACGATCTATCACGAACACTATTCTTATCTCTCGCTTCTGGCGGTCGAAAAGGTGTTCGCGTCCAAGGGCTTGCGGGTGTTCGACGTCGAGGAGCTACCCACGCACGGCGGTTCGCTGCGCGTCTACGCATGCCTCGAAGGGGCGGGCCATGCGGAAGCGCCGGGCCTTTCGAAAGTGCGTGCCGATGAAAAGGCCGCCAAGCTCGATAGCCGAGAAGGCTACGAAGGGTTCGCGGATCGTGTGAAGGCCGTTCGGACCGGGCTTTTGGAATTCCTCGATCGCGCCAAGGCGCAGGGCAAGCTCGTGGCCTCCTACGGCGCCGCAGCCAAGGGCAATACACTGCTGAACTACTGCGACATAGGTCCCGACCTCGTGGCCTACTGCGTGGATAGAAACCCTGCCAAGCAGAACACGCTGCTGCCCGGCAGCCGGATACCGGTCTTTGATGTGGATGAGCTTCGAAAGCGCCAGCCCGACTTCGTGCTGATCCTGCCTTGGAACCTGAGGTCCGAGATCATAGGGCAATTGTCCGATCTGCGCGAGGGCGGCACGCGTTTCGTCACCGCCGTTCCGGCGATCAAGGTCACGGCATGAACTCAGGCCCGGATATCGCTTCGGGCCGCGTTCTTCTGACCGGTTCGAGTGGGCTGATCGGCCGGCACGTTGCGGAGCCGCTCAGGGCGCTCGGCTACGAGGTCGTGACCCTCTCGCGTCGGGAAGGCGCGCTCGTGGGCGATATTCTGACTGATCCCGAGGGTATTGTTGAACGGGCACAGGCGGATCACCTGATCCATCTGGCTTGGCACGATGGTCCCGACCGCTGGCGCGGACCGGAAAACCTCGACTGGGTCGGGGCCAGCCTCAGGCTCCTGCGTGCCTTCTCAAGGGCAGGGGGGAGGCGCGCCGTGCTCGTGGGAAGCTGCGCGGAATACGATTGGACGGGCGAGGGCCGTTTGACCGAAAACGCCCCGATTGCGCCAGCAACACTCTACGGCGCGGCAAAGGCCGCGACCGGCATGGCGGCGATGGCAGGGGCGAATGCACTTGGTTTGTCGCTTGCCTGGGCGCGTCCCTTCTTCTGCTACGGACCCGGAGAGCCGCAGGGGCGGCTCTTCGGTGATGTCATCCACGGCCTTATGGCAGGCAAGGAAGTCGACTGCACCGATGGTCTTCAGAAGCGGGACTTCCTGCATACCGAGGATGTTGGACGCGCGCTTGCGGCCCTGTTGCAGAGCCCTGTCGAGGGGCCGGTTAACATCGGTTCGGGCCACGCTGTGGCGGTCAAGGATATGATCACGACGCTCGCCCGCGTAATGGGCCGCGAGGATCTGATCCGGTTCGGCGCGCGCGCGCGCCCCGCAGGCGACCCGCCGCGGATCGAAGCCGATGCGACGCGGCTCACTCGCGAGGTGGGGTTCCACTCCAAATACACCATGGAAAGCGGCATCCGTGCAGTGCTCCAGACAGAGGGGGCATTTGCATGATCGTTGCACTGCGCGCGCGACCTAAGCTGTGGCGTTTCGTTAAGTTCCTCCTCGTTGGTGTTCTCAACACCGCCTTTGGCTTCACGGCATACGCGGTGTTCTTGAAGCTCATTGGGTTGCCGTGGCAGTTCGCGTTGGCGGTGTCCTACGTTCTGGGTGTTCTCTGGAACTTCTTTAGCCACGGACGGATAGTCTTCGGCACGCATGGCTTCGGCCGCCTGCCGGCCTATGTCCTTGCCTATGTAAGCATCTTCTTACTGAACAAGTGGGTTCTTCACATTCTAATCGGCACAGGTGTATCCGAGCTCTGGGCGCAGGGTCTGCTTGTTTTCCCGATGGCGATGGTAGCCTTCGTGCTGGTCTCTCTGGCGCTGACGAGTACGCTGCCTTTCGGGTTCAAGGCTGAAGAAGATCAGGATTGAACGATCTGAGACGGCCTTCGAAGTGACGGTTCCTTGCGAGGGCTTCGGGCTTCAGGCCAACCATAAAGACGCAAGCCAAGCCATACACCAACGTGTTGACCTATTCTGATGGGGCTGCTGAGTCTTAGCCTGACGTTCGCCGCCGCAGTTATTGGCAGGTCACTTCTAGTTCTTCTCAGGAAGGGCGCTCCCAATTCGGCCGATAGCGAATGACTTCCCGGCCCGGGAACGCAGCGCGGAGAGCGTCCTCGTCCAGTTCTCCGGTATCGTTCAGGAAGATGGGATTTTCAGGGTTGGCAAGCCAGGGGTCATTTAGGAACAAAGCGGAGCCCTCGTTTCCAGGCTCCTCAATGATGACGACGGCATTACCGAAGGTTCCCGCGCGAAGTTCGTCGCGGTAGGTGGCATGGAAGTCGCCATACGCATTGTACTTCACGACTCCACGCCAAGGGGTGAACACCAACAGACCGAACAGGCAGCACAGCCCTAGGATCGTGTCGATCCTGACGTTGCCGTCTTCGTCCGCGCCGGAAAAGATGCGCCTCAGCGCACCATAGCCGCGGGCCGACAGGTAGAGAAAAGGAAAGGCCGCGGCGAACCAGTAGCGCGGTCCGAAATAATAGCTGTCCGCAAACCAATAAAGCGCCATCGCGAACACGACGGCGATGATCGCGAAAACCATTGCTCTGTCGAACACCTGCTTTTCGCGCCGCCAGAGGAAATAGGCATAGAACAGGGCAAGAGAACCGACCGACCAACCCAGAAGTTCAAGCTGGAGGCTTGTGGTCAGGTTGATCGTGTTAAGCAGCGCCTCGAACGGCGTGTGCCCAACCCAGAGGTCTAGCCACTGCCAGCCGCCCGGCGGACCTATGTCGGGTCCGAAGCCGTAGGCATTGGCGCCGGGCGACCAGTGACGCTCCAGATAGGCTGAAAGCGGCATCGTCAGAGGGGAACCCGTGATGGACCAATTGTGCAGGAAGAGAAAGATGCCGGACGCAACGGCGCCCGCCGCATACAGCCCAACGCGCGGAACTCGTCGCCCTTGTCCGGCGCCCAGCAGAAGCCACAAGCCCGTCATTCCGCCGACAACCACTCCGTCAAGCGGCCGCGTCACGAATATCCAGCCCATGGCGAGCCCCGCCGCGAACAGCCGCCTGCCGCTATTGGCGCCGCCTGTGGGCGCGCGCAGGATTAACCACCACGCGGTGAGGACGAGCGTCAGCGTCAGCATGTGCGGCATGAGAGACGCCGCTGCGGCAAGGATCCATGGCGAAGATGCCGTCATAAGGGCCACGACGTCCGCCTCGTCGCGGCCAGCCTTACGGCGCGTGATATCGTATGCGAGTAGCACCGAGACCCCTGCAAGGAGCGGATTGACGAGCCAAGGCACGCCAAGCGCGATACCGATGGCCAGAACTGCCGGCCATCCAGGTACCGAAGTGGAATACCAGCGACCGTCTTTCACTTCGAGAAGGTAGTATTCAAGACCAGGCTGCGCCGCTTCTGGCGGGGCGGGGAGAGTCAAGGCACCGCCCGCGAAGGTATTCGCCTGAACCATGTAGGCGACCTCGTCCTCGACATGGGGTATTCGTTCGAACGCGAACATCGCAAGCGCCAAGCTCGCGCCGACCGCGAACATCGCGGGCATGATCGGCGCAACGCGATGCACTCCGCTCACCGGGCTTTTCACCTGACTCATTGCGACGAGCAGCACGAGGTGAACCGAGATTAATACCGCCGCCGCCGCAAGATGCGCGACATAGGCCGCAAAAGCTCCGCGTGCGATATAGTTCAGAATCGGAACGGAGAAGGCAAAGGTCAGCAGAATAAACACGCCAATCCGCCGCGCGCCCAGCCGTTTGGCCGCTTCCGCCCTGAGCGTCGGCGCATCGATCTGCCGCAACGCCCAGAAAGCCGTCAGCGCTTCGACCGCCATGATGAAGACCATCAGCCAGCCGCGCCAATCCGTTGGCCGCAGCTTGAGGGACGGGAACCAAAGCGGCTCGGTCATGTACAGCTGGGCCGCGCCGCCAAGCAGGAAGACGAAAGCCAGGACGCCGAACTTCGTCGCGCCGCGCTGGAGCGAAAAGGCCAGGACGCCTAGCGAGAGAGCCAGAACGCAGAGCATCCAGCGATCGATCGACGCAATCAGCGAGATCCCACCGGCGTCATAAAAGAAGGAAGGCGCCCAGAAGGCGAAAACGAGTGCAGCGACAGCGACGAGCGCTGCGATCGGCCCGCAAAGCCGTGCGACCGCGGAACTTTCTCCGTTCATGCTTTGCGCGGACTGATCTGCGTGATGCTGGCGCCAGTACCGCCTTGCGCACCGTCGGTGTCGATATTTATCAGCTCGCTTTCAATCACCGTGGGTCCGCCCCGAACCTGATTGTGGATCGCGGTTATGTATTCGCCGAGCATTCCGATGAACAAAAGCTGGATGCCCGACAGGAAGAAAAGCGCGAAGATGATCGTGGTTGTACCGCGCGGTGGATCGCCGACCCCCAGCAGGAAAAGGACAACGGCGAGGATCGCGAAGAGAATGCAGCATACCGCGATACCGATGCCCGCGAAGGTGCAGAACCGCATCGGCGCTTTGGTGAACGCGAAGATGGCGTTCAACGCCTGATCGATCAGCATCATTAGGTTGTGCTTGCTCACGCCGCGTTTCCGCGCCTTCCACGTATACGGGATGATGACCTTCTTGAACCCGACCGAGGCGATGATGCCGCGGATGTAGGGATAGTGATCATTGTGGGCGAGCACGGCTTTCAGCACCTTGCGGTCGATAAGCTGGAACTCACCCACATCGGGGGACAGTTCGAAATCCGAAAGCGCATTGACGATCCGGTAAAACATCTTGCGCGATGACCGCAGCATGAAGCCTTCTTCGCGCGTCGACCGGGCACCCGCGACGACGTCGTAGCCGCTTTCCCAAAGTTTCACGAATTCCGGAAGGTGCTCGGGCGGGTCCTGAAGATCGACGGGAAGCATGCAAAGCGTCGCGTCGCCCGTGGCATGCCGCAGCCCGTTGAACGTGGATTTGTAGACGCCGAAGTTGCGCGCGTTCACGACAACCTTCACCGAGGGGTCCTTCGCGGCGATCTCGCGCAGAATCTCCACCGTTCGGTCGGACGATGCGTTGTCGACGAAAATGTGCTCTCGCTCATAGCCCGGCAATTCACGGTCGAAGATGGCCTTCACCGTCTCGTAGCAGGCTTCGACGTTGTCTTCCTCATTGTAGCAGGGGGAGACGACGGAAATCTTCTTCATGCTTATCCAATATCCCTGTTTCGCGCGGAAAAGGGGGCGCGCGATCCCCGCCAACGAAGCGTCCGAATGCGACTCGAAGCAGTGGAAGTGTAGCGCAACAATGCTGGAAACGCGGAAAAAAATCGGTGTCGGACCGGCACGGTTCTGTGGCGCTGAAAGTCAGGGCGCGGTTTGGTGGATTGTTCGGTTGGGGGAAACAACGCGCAGGCATGGTCGGGTAGGGTGCCGCCAAGCCAATTGCGAATAGTGCTAAATTCGCTTCGCTTTACGGAAAGCTTGCCGCGAAATGGCGGCTATAGTCGATCAATCAAAAGGGAGAACCGACATGCCGCTCGCCATGAACAAGGAAGTCTTCATCACTTGCGCTGTCACCGGTTCGGGCGGCACCCAGGACCGGAGCCCGCACGTGCCGCGCTCGCCTGAACAGATCGCGGCCTCCGCCATCGACGCGGCCAAGGCCGGTGCGGCGATCGTCCATTGCCACGTGCGCGACCCCGAGACCGGGGTACCGAGCCGCGACCCGAAACTTTTCCGCGAGGTGACCGAGCGTATCCGCGACGCGGGGACCGACGTGGTGCTGAACCTGACAGCGGGCATGGGGGGCGACATCGTCTTCGGCCCGACCGAGGCGCCGTTGCCGGTCAACGAGAAGGCCACCGACATGGTTGGCGCGACTGAACGCGTGGCCCACGTGGCCGATTGCCTGCCCGAGATCTGCACGCTCGATTGCGGCACGATGAATTTCGCCGAGGCCGACTACGTGATGACGAACACGCCCGGCATGCTTCGTGCGATGGGGCAGATGATGACCGATCTCGGCGTGATGCCCGAGATCGAAGCCTTCGACACCGGACATCTCTGGTTCGCCAAGGAACTGGTGAAAGAGGGCGTTCTGAAGAACCCCGCGCTTGTCCAGCTTTGCATGGGTGTGCCCTGGGGCGCGCCGGACGACCTGAACACCTTCATGGCGATGGTGAACAACGTTCCCGACGACTGGACGTTCTCGGCCTTCGCGCTCGGCCGCAACCAGATGGCCTATGTCGCTGCCGCCGTGCTGGCGGGTGGCAACGTCCGGGTGGGGCTCGAGGACAATCTCTGGCTCGGCAAGGGCCAGTTGGCGACGAATGCCCAACTCGTCGAGCGCGCGGTGACGATCATCGAGAACATGGGTGCGCGCGTGATCGGACCCGATGAGGTTCGGACGAAGCTTGGGCTGACGAAACGCGCGCCGAAAGCACGCTGAGGCTGTCGGGACGGTGTCGGGACGGATGCCATACGCAAGCCATACGGAGAACAGACGCCCATTTGACGGGCAGATTTCGGAAAGGAAGGGCGCATGACGCGCAAGGCAACCATCATCGGCGGAGGCGTGATCGGCGGCGGTTGGGCCGCGCGGTTCCTTCTCAACGGCTGGGACGTTTCGGTCTTTGACCCCGACCCGGAGGCCGAGCGCAAGATCGGTGAAGTGCTGGCCAACGCACGCGCGAGCCTGCCAGCACTTTCTGACATCCCGATGCCTGCCGAGGGCAAGTTGAGCTTCGCAAAAAGCATCTCTGAAGCTGTTGAAGGATCTGAATACATTAAGGAATCCGTCTCTGAACGTCTCGACCTCAAGCATCGCGTCTTTGCCGAAATCCAGAAGGCATCGAAAGGCGTTCCCGTCGGTTCTTCCACATCGGGCTTCAAGCCGTCGGAACTGCAGGAAAGTGCCGCGGACCCTGCAACGATCTTCGTCGCTCATCCGTTCAATCCGGTCTACCTCCTGCCACTTGTCGAGATAGTGCCTAGCCCAAAGAGTGACGTAAAACTAATTGAAAACGCGAAAGAAATCCTTCGCGATGTGGGTATGTTCCCGCTGCATGTCCGCAAGGAGATCGACGCCCATATCGCCGACCGGTTCCTCGAAGCCGTCTGGCGCGAGGCGCTCTGGCTGGTGAAAGACGGCGTCGCAACGACCGAGGAGATCGACGAGGCGATCCGCATGGGTTTCGGCCTGCGGTGGGGCCAGATGGGCCTGTTCGAGACCTACCGTGTGGCGGGCGGCGAAGCGGGCATGAAGCACTTCATGGCTCAGTTCGGCCCAGCGCTGCAGTGGCCTTGGACAAAACTCATGGATGTCCCCGAATTTACAGAGGAATTGGTCGATCTGATCGCTGGCCAATCGGACGCGCAGTCGGGCCAGTATTCGATCCGTGAGCTCGAACGCATCCGGGATGGCAACCTGATCGGTTTCCTGCGCGCATTGAAGGAACGCAACTGGGGCGCGGGCAAGGTCCTGCGCGAGCATGACGAGCGCCGCCGCGACTCTTTCCACCAAGAGGGCCGGACAGGTGAAGGCGCGCCGATGGTCATGGCCCACATGCAGGTTCTTCCCGGCTGGATCGATTACAACGGTCACATGACTGAAAGCAGATATTTGTTCGCAAGTTCAGAAACATCCGATGCGTTCCTGAGGCTCATCGGCGCTGACATGGACTATGTTGCGGGCGGGCACAGCTACTACACCGCCGAAACACACATCATGCATCTGGGCGAGGCAAAGCTGGGCGACCGCCTGACCGGCTCATTGCAGGTCCTCCATGCGGACGAAAAGCGCCTGCACGTCTTCATTCGCATTCAACGCGGAGACGAAGTTGTCGCCAGCCTCGAACAGATGCTGCTTCACGTCGATATGAAGGCCGGCAAGACCTGCCCGGCGGCCCCCGAAGTGCTGTCCCGCCTGACGCCAATCGCGGAGGCGCACAAGAGCCTTCCACGCCCTGACGCTGCTGGCCGTTACGTTGGGCAGCGACGGTCATGACACGCGTGGTCATAACTGCCGGTGCCGCCGGCATCGGTCGGGCGATGGCGGAGGCCTTCGCCGCCACCGGCGCCGATGTCTGGGTGACAGACGTAGATGAGGCCGCCCTGGCGACAGTTCCGAAAACAATCCGGGCCTCACGGGTCGATGTGGTCGGCGAAGACGCCATGTCTTCATTTTTCAATGAAGTGAGCGATGTATGGGGCGGCCTTGATGTTCTGTGCGCCAATGCGGGCATCAAGGGCCCCACGGCTTCGGTTGAGGAGATGCCGCTCGATGAATGGCGCGCCTGCCTTGCGGTGAACCTAGACGGTGCAATGCTCTCGGCGAAGTATGCGACCCCTATCATGAAGGCCCAGAAATCGGGTGTCATGACCTTCACGTCATCCACCGCCGGTCTGTACGGTTTTCCGTACCGCGCGCCCTACGCCGCTGCGAAATGGGCTGTGATCGGATTGATGAAGACGGTGGCAATGGAACTCGGCCCGCATGGCATTCGGGCCAATGCCATCTGCCCCGGCTCTGTAAACGGTCCGCGTATTGATCGCGTGTTCGAGGCCGAGGCCCAGGCCAAGGGCATGACTTACGATCAGGTCCGCGACGGTTATGCGGCAGGTACCGCGCTCGGCCGCCTTTCAGACCCCGAAGACATCGCCAATATGGCCGTTTTCCTGGCTTCCGACGGCGCCCGCATGCTGTCCGGACAGGTGCTCACGGTGGACGGCTTCACCATCAACCCTGACCCGAAGGTGTGAGACAATGGATTTCGGATTGACCGAAGAACAGCGGATGATCGTCGACACAACGCGGGCTTTTGTGGAGAACGAGCTCTACCCGCACGAGGCCGAGGTTGAGCGCACAGGCCATCTGCGGATGGACCTGATAAAAGAACTTCAGGCCAAGGCAATCGAAGCAGGGCTTTATGCGGCCAACATGCCCGAAGAGGTCGGTGGAGCAGGGCTCGATACCCTGACTTGGCTTCTCTACGAAAAGGAGCTGGGAAAGGCCAACTACGCGCTTCACTGGACCTGTGTCGCTCGGCCCTCGAACATCCTTCTCGCTGGCACGGATGAGCAGAAGGAACGGTATCTATACCCCTGTATTCGCGGTGAAAAGTGGGACTGTCTGGCAATGACGGAGCCAGCTGCGGGGTCGGATCTTCGCGGCATGAAGGCGACGGCGCGCGAAGATGGGGGTGATTTCGTTCTGAACGGCACCAAGCACTTCATTTCCCATGCCGATATTGCTGATTTCGCGATCGTTTTCATGGCCACCGGAGAAGAGCAAACCCCTCGCGGCCCCAAGAAGAAGATCACTGCGTTTTTCGTCGACAAGGACACGCCGGGATTTTCGGTGCGTGACGGCTATCGCAACGTTTCGCACCGGGGCTACACCAACTCGGTGCTTGAGTTTGACGACTGCCGTCTGCCGAAATCGGCTGTCCTTGGCGAGGTGCATAAGGGCTTCGATGTTGCCAACACATGGCTCGGTGCCACCCGGCTGCAGGTAGCCTCGACGTCGCTTGGCCGGGCCGAGCGGGCGTTGGAGCACGCTGTCAGCTACGCGGCAGAGCGCGAACAGTTCGGCCAGAAAATCGGCAAGTTTCAGGGAATTTCCTTCAAGCTTGCTGACATGGCGATGGAACTTAAAGCGGCGGAACTGCTTACGCGGGAGGCTGCCTGGAAATTCGATCAGGGGACCGTGACGGAATCCGACATGTCGATGGCGAAGCTGAAGGCAACCGAGGTTCTCGCATTTATCGCGGACGAGGCGATCCAGATTCATGGCGGCATGGGACTGATGGACGAGCTTCCCCTGGAACGGATCTGGCGTGACGCCCGTGTGGAGCGCATCTGGGAAGGCACGTCTGAGATTCAGCGCCACATTATCAGCCGCGAGATGCTCAGACCGCTCGGTGCGTGACGAGGGTGGGGCCATGACCCGAGCCGGCTTTGGAAGGTCTTTGAAGAGTCGAAGAAAGGGATGTTAGCATTGCTGCGCCAACGTTATCTCGCGGTGCAGGCCGGGAA
>CBDUOT010000071.1:0-18193 GCA_965368915.1 uncultured Rhodobacterales bacterium
TCACCTCCATGATCTCCAATGGCTTGCCAGCAGATACAGCTACAGCAGCGCGTGTGAGCATGGTCGGACCTCCCAGAGAATTCCACCCTCTGCGGGGCTTCATTTCGAAGTATAGGCCCGGCGGCACTACCGACAATTGAGACCTTAGTTTGTGCATCGCCCCTTTGGATCGGAGCCGGGCAGTGCGTATACTTCAGCCGGTGCATGACAGAGGAGCACGCATGCGAACGCTCGCCTTCTTGGTCTGCTTCACGCAGGCACTGGCCGGTACGGCTCACGCTGCGTCGGAGGACCCCGACTGGCCCTGCATCCAGCGTAGGACAGGGGCGCTTTCGCCGGGCGTGATGTGGCCTTCGCCTCCGGCCGACCCTGAAGTCAGAGGAGATGCAGCCGATCTCGCCGCCGCGCTCGCGCTGCGGAGGGTCAGTCTCGAGGAAGCCGAGGCAAGCGTCGGCGACTATGCCGCCGCGCACCCCGACCTGTCAGCGGACGATCTGGGCGCGATCTTTCTTGCCGCCTTCGAACGCATCGACCGTGACCGACAGCGGATCCTTTCCGGGATCGTCCGATACGCGCGCAGCCAGATCGCACTGGCCGAGCAGATCGACAAGAAGCATGCGGAGATGAGCGCGCTTGAGGCGGCCGATCCGCCTGACTTCGACCGAATGGACGAACTCGAAGCTGAGATCGACTGGGACGAAAGGATATACCGCGACCGGGAGCGTGCGCTTACCTATGTCTGCGAAACGCCGGTCATTCTTGAGAAACGTGCCTATGCAATCGCGCAGATACTTCTGAAGCATATGCCGGAGTGACGGCTTATTCCCATTCGATCTCGGTGTAAGCCACAGTCGCGTTCCGGGCATTGTAAAGGTCGAACAGCGCCCAGTTCTCCGCCTCCGACGTCCCGATATCGGCCGTGGCGGCACTGAGCGGGACACCTGCATCGATTGCACCCCTCGTGTCCTTATCGAGCGTCGAGAGATAGCGTTCGAGCGCATCGCCGCCCTTGGGCCACGGCAGAACGGGGCCGCCATGGCCCGGCACCAGAAGACTTGCGGGTTCCTCGCGCATTGCTGAGAGCGTGGCGCGCCAACCCTTCAGCGATCCGTCAAGCGCGGGGGCATGCTCGGCAAAAACCAGATCCCCCGCGAACATGACGCCCGTGGAAACGTCCGTCACGGTCAGGTCTGTCGCGGTATGAGCCGTGGGCCGCGCGACGAGGCGGAGAGAATGTCCGCCGAGGTCAAGTGTCTCCTGGTTCTCGATCTCTCGATCCGGCGTGACGATGCTGGATCCAAGAAAGCCCCTGGGGCCGATGAGCCTTCCAAAGCTCTCTGTATAGTTCTCGGCCCGCTCGGCCAGCGCTCGGCCAAGGCCCGCATGGCCAACGACTTCAGCGCCCGCCTCGGCCAGTGGGCTGGCGCCGAACACGTGATCGGGATGCATGTGGCTCAGGACGACCACGGAAATCGGAAGTTCGGACCGCTCCCGTATCGCAAGATACAGCTCTTCGCCCACGGCCCGCGACCCGCCTGCGTCGATCACGGCGATGGAGTGCTCTCCGATCACGAAGCCCATGTTGGATACGTCGCCGAGATTGTCCGGCCCCGGTTCCTCGATTCCCCCTCGATGCACGAAGACTCCCTTTGCGACTTCCGTGAACGCCAAGTGCGAGGCACGTCGCGGCACACATGTCGGCGCGTCAGCGCGCCCGGGAAGCGTCACCTTCCCCTGTGCCAAGGCTGCGAGACATGCGGCCTTGGTCCCGGCCGCAAAACCCGGCAGCAGAGCGTCGCGGCACAAGGTGTCCCCGGCCGCTTCAACACAGATCGATAAGATCGCCTCGAACATTTCCCTCTCCGTCTGAGGCAAGAATACTTTGAGTGTCGAAGCGCCCCGGCGCCACACCTCCGAAAGGCTTGATTTCGGGTTTGGGGCCTTTGTGGTAGACTTTGGCCGTCCGACAATACGGAGCACGCGAAATGAAACATCTGATCGCGGGGGTGTGCTTGGCACTCGCTACGTTCGTTTCTGCCCAAGCGGCGGAGAACCCGATGGTCGAAAGCCCGACCTGGGATGCGATTTCAGGCGACATCGTTGGGGAGGTTGTTCTGCAGAGCGGCGCCGCCCCGTTCCGACTGGACGCCCCGTACCGCGCTGAAGATGCGGCTACCGTACCCGTGGTGATCGAACAGACTGATCCGGAGCAGATCATCGAAGCGCTGAAGCTGGTCATCGACGAGAATCCCGCACCACTCGCTGGTGAGTTCAAGTTCGGTCCCGCTATGCATCCGTTGAAGTTCGAGACGCGCGTGCGGGTCAATCAATATTCAAACCTGCGCGCGATCGCCGAGACCGAGCAGGGCAGCTTCATGTCCGGGCGCTTCGTAAAGGCCTCCGGCGGGTGTTCCGCACCAGCGACAAAGGACCCCGCCGCCGCTCTGGCTGGAATCGGCGAAATGCGCTTGAGGCTATTCGACCCGGCAGTGCCGCAGCAATCCACCGTACGCCGCGAAGCTCAGATCATGATCCGGCATCCGAATTATTCCGGCTTGCAGCGTGACCAGATCACGCAGCTTTTCATCCCGGCCCACTTCATCCATGAACTCGAGGTCTACCAAGGTGACGAACTTCTGTTCTCGCTCGAAGGCGGTATCTCGATTTCCGAGAACCCTGTCTTCCGCTTCGACTACACAGACAACGGGGCGCCGGAACTCAAGGTTCACGCTGTGGACACCGAAGGAAACACATTCGATACGGTTCTGCCGAAGGTGCCGCCAGCGTAAGGCCTAGAAGCAGACCATCTCCGCCTCGGCCTGTGCGCGGCGAAGTGTTGCTACCGCTTCGGTGGCATCATGCATGGTTCTGAAAATCGAAAGCTGCTCTCCCGTGCCGAGTTGGAGGGAAAGGACAGTTTCCGCCTCCACATACGCGTCGTAGGGCAGGATCGAGGCGATCACGTCGATCGAGCATGAGCATTTCTGGAGGGTCAGGCGGTCCTGCCGGTTTGCGGCCATACAACCGAAGACGTAGTCGGCGCGCGCCTCTGTCGGATAGTCGTTGAGCCGCTCCGCCATGTCCTGCGCAACGACTGCGTTGGGCAGGAGAGGCAAAGAGACGAACACAAGGATTCGGGCCAGCCGCCACATGGCATCGCTCCTTTCGATTTCACCAGCCTAGCCACGCCGAAGCGCCTGTCATCAGCGACCTAGGTCGGTGGGCAGACGTTCATGCCGCGTTGCTTCGGGTCTTCCAATCGATCAGGGCCCGCAAGCGGGAAAGCTGCACCGGTTTCGTCAGAACCGAAAACGACATCTGCGTCCCGAGATCATGAAGCGATCGGGATCGGTTCGCCGTGATCAGAATCGCCGGGATTTCGGCGCCAGCCGCCTGTCTGAGGGCGCGGATCGTCTCAACTCCGGTATCACCGTCGTCCAACTGATAGTCGGCGAGGATGATGTCCGGTGGCGTGCCGATCGAGGCCATCGTCTCCAGCGCCTCTTTCGTGGAGGCAGCGCCAAGAACACCCGCGCCCCAACTGTCGAGTTTCTGTGTCGTCGCGTGCAAGACATCGGCGTCATTTTCGACGATCATGACAATCAGGTCGAGCGCGCCGCGCGGCTCTGCGTCGACCGAAGCGACCTCGCGCAGTCCACGGACACTCGGTTCGGCGCGAGGGACTTCGATGGAAAAGACCGATCCCTTTCCGGGCGTCGACTGAACCTGCACGGTATGCCCGAGATGCCTGCAAGCGCGATCCACGATGGAAAGGCCAAGCCCCACACCGGAAGCAGAACGGGTTTCTTTGACGCGGGTGAACTCATTGAAAATACGCTTCTGATCGGCCTTGGAAATTCCGATGCCGGTATCCCAGACTTCAAATCGCAGCGATTTCCCTCGGGTCCGGCACCCGACAAGAACGCGTCCGGTGTCGGTGTACTGAATTGCGTTCACCGTCAGGTTCTGCAGGCAGCGCATCAGGTATCTCTGATCCGAAGTCACCCAGCGTGTGGAAGGCAGAACGTTCAAGCCGACCCCCTTCTCAACGGCCAAAGGCAGCAGATCCGCTTCCAGTGATCGCATAGGCCCTTCGAGACAGAATGACGTTACATTGAACTCGGCCCCGGGGCTGTCGAGCCGGGAAATGTCCAGAAGCGCATGAAGTAGCGATTCCATTGAGGCGAACGAGCGCCCAAGCCTTTCCACGGTATCTGCAGGCCCTGGCTGAGTGACCTTTTCCTTGAGGGTCGAGATGTAGAGCTTCGCAGCGTTGATCGGTTGGAGAAGATCATGGCTCGCCGCTGCGAGGAACCGGGTCTTCGACAAGTGCGCCGCTTCTGCCGCCTCCTTGGCCAGACGCAATGCTTCTTCGGTGCGTGCCTGTTCTTGCGTTCGGACACGAAGCAGCCGGTTCGCTTCTGTCAGTTCGGCCGTGCGCTCGTCAACGCGTCGCTCGAGGGTTTCGTTGATCCTCTGGCGCGCCTCTGCGGCTTCGGTCTCGACCGTGACGTCCATGATCGACACGATTAGGCCGGAGTCGGGCAAGGTGTGAATCTGCAGGTCGAGCGCGACGCCATCAGGTCTGCGGAACCGTTCGTGCACCACTCCCTTGCGCCGAAGTTGCTTGACCCGATCTCCAAGCTTTTTATCCCTGCCCGCGCCCTGCGGCTGGAGCACTTCGAAACGCTCGACAAACTCAGCGATCCGGCGGAAGGCAGTCCCCTTTTCGAGGAGCGATAGCGGCACACCGAGCAACTCGCCAAACCTTTCGTTGTGGACGAGCAGATCTCCCGCAGCCGAAAAGGTGCAAACACCCAGCGACATATGGTCGAAAGCTGCTTGAAGAAACTGGGCGTGCTGGTCGATCAGGCGATCTTTCTCGCGCCGATTCTGCCGCACTATATCGGTGATCTCCGTCTGCAGGACGACGATGTTTCCGGATGTGGTCTGCCGATAGGAAATTTGGAACCACCGGTCGTTTTTCAGCGCCACCACCTGGTTGGCAAAGCGCCGGTCATTGGGTCCTTTCTTCCCGCTGCTGACGCTCGCGGCACGTTTCTTGTCGCGCGGGCTGAGATACTTGCTGGACGCAACCGCGCGCACGTAGTCGTCGAATGAAAGACCGGGTTCAACGATCGGCTCGACGTCCGGTAGAAGGTGCCGGAAGAGATCGTTGCAGACCTGCAGATGCTCTTCGGAAAACAGCGCAAATCCGCCCTCCATCGCGATCATCGCGTCGGCGAGCGTCTTCTGCATGCGCTCCTGGGAACGCTGAGCGAGTTCCAGTTCGGAGCTTGCCCGCCCGAGCGTGTCGAGGGCTATCTCGAGATCTTTGGTTTTTTCCCAAACGGCAGCTTGCAGCGCGATCGCGGACTGGAAGAGCGAGTAAGCCGAACCTCCGACCTCGTGCCCGCGTTCACTGCGCGAGATCAGCGCCTCGATGATCTTCGCCTGCTTGGCGACCTGGACCTCCAATGGCTCGGTCGGATCAATCACAGCGGCGCTCCGGTTTTGGGACGGAAGAACGCGATGCCGACAAAGGTCTGGTTCACATGCACCCCCAGATGCTGTTCGCCGTAAGTATTGAAACCCACGACCCGATGAGCGCGGAACCTCTCGGACGCTGACTCCTCCAACCCCTTATGGGCGATCTCGAGCTTTCGCAGGTAGCAGTCGAAGCCGAGGATGATGTCGGGCGCTTCGCCTGTTTCGTCGCAGACCGAAAGCCCGGAATCGAGCGTTTGTATGATCTCCATTCCATGACCCAGTGTAAGCAACAAACCGTTATCGATGGCCGAGAAGAAAGTAAGCGCGCCGTTGTCGTCCTTCTTCTGGATTGCCCGCACGTGATAGATGTTGCCGTTCCGCACAAGCACCGGGTTTTCGGCAAAAACGATGGGCGACAGCTCGTCCACGGGGATACCGACGAGGCGTGCGTATTCCTGCGCTGCGGGTGAGCCATTGATCTCGAGGACCAATCGCTCTTCCGGGACCGCGCGCGTCACGACCATGCGCTTGCCGGTCGGCTGGAAATGGTCGAATCCGAGGCCGCGGAACGACAGGTCGGTCTCGAGCAGAAGCAAAAGCGCCGCCTCGCTGTGGAAGGCACCTTCGTGCAGCACAAAGGTTTCGTTGAAGGCAAGCCCGTCGCCCGCCGAGCCCCCGAACACTGGAATATCCTTCAGGCCCGCTTCCAGCGCCGCCACGAGAACGTCTTCCTGCTTGGACAGCCCGTCGGCAAAGAAAAGCGCCAGCCGGCGGCGGCCTGGCATGGCCGGGAATCGGGCAGCCAACTGCTCGGACCGGCGCACGACTTCGGCGATGTCGACGGCCGTGACCGGCTTGATCAGCGCCGAGGCGACACGAAAGTGCTTGCGATTGAAGGCGAGCGCCACCATCGCGTCATTGTCATACCCATGCGGTGTGATCTGGCCCGCCGTCGTGCAACCGAAAACCGCAGGCGACGACGAGTCGGACAGCGCAGAAGAAAGCTCCGCTCGGTCCATCCCGTGCGGAACGAAGTACAAGATGAAGCTGGGATCCCTATCGCGAAGCTTTTCGGTAATCTCGGCGACTGCAGCCGCGGCATCACGAGCATGCGAAACTGCGACGGCCACGGCCTCGGCCGGGCGCGCATCGAGATTGCGACCACCATCCATTCTTGCGCATCCCTCCCCTAGATGCGCCCGCCCGCGCGCGGGCGCTTGACCCCATTATTGCAAATGATGCCGAATAGATGCCTCACGAACCATCAGTGCGGCCTGGGTGCGGTTCTGGACACCAAGCCTGCGTAGAAGGGCCGTGATGTGCGCCTTTACCGTCGCTTCCGCCAGGTGCATCTCATAAGCGATCAGCTTGTTGGGCTTGCCCTTGCAGATCAACGACAGGATGCGGGATTGCTGCTGCGAAAGGGCCGCTATCTTCCGTGAAATCTCTGCGATGTTCGGATCCGCGCTGCTTCGCTTGGAGGCAACCTCGTATCCCGGCGGCAGGTAGGTCTTTCCATCCCAGATATCCAGGATCGCTTCGCGCAGAGTTTCGCGGGCGCTGTCCTTGGGAATGAACCCCGCAGCACCCGCCTCCATCACCGATTGCACGACTTCATCTGACGTGATGGCCGAGATCACGACAACCGGCACGTCAGGCGCCTTTCCCTTGATCTTCATGAATCCGCTGAGATCCGACACATCGGGCAGCTTGAGGTCGAGCATCACGAGATCGGGGGCAAAACGATCGCGAAGAATCTTCATCGCTTCGTCGAGCGAGGCGGCCTTGCGCACGCGCCGCATCGAGAAGACGGACTCCATCATGGATGCGAGCGCATCGCAGTAAAGCGGGTGATCGTCGATCACCAATGCCGAGCGAAGTGGCGCCGCATGCGCGGCAACCCCAGTGCGATTCATTCCTTTCCTCCCACGGTTGCCTGCGGTCACAAATCGGTTTCGAAATCCGATCGTCGCGCGGAACCGCCCCTAAAAAAGAAGCGCGGCAACACGAAAAGCAGACAACGCCTCCTCGTCATCCACGGAAAAAACATTCGCATGCGGAGACTTACCATACAAGGAAAACGACTCGCTATTTGCGAAAGATCGCAAAATCGCGCCGACTTGGCAGATCGACGGCGTTCACATTGCCGTCAGAGCGATGATTGTCTCGGTTGATCGAAGGCCGTGATCGCCTGACACTTTGCGCAAAGGCGATTTGCAGCGCGGGAGCAACGCTTCCCGGCAATTCGCCAATCCTCAGGAGGGGAATGGGCCATGACGTTCAAAGCCATCGGCATCGCAGTTGCGCTGGCATCCGTCCCTCTGCTTGCGCTGGCTCAGTCCGAACTGGCCGGCGTTGATCTCGAATCCCCAAAAATGACCTCAGCCGAACTGTCGCGTGACGATATCGTCGGCATGGTCACGGGTGGCGGCCGCGTCGATTTGACCGGACGCCTGCTGAACGGTCTCGATCTTTCGGGGCTCGATATGTCCGGCGTCGTCTTTCGCGCGGCGTCGATGAACAAGGCTAACCTTGCCGGGGCCAACCTGAGTGGCGCGGTTCTGGATCAGGCGTGGCTTCTCGACTCCGATCTGTCCGGCGCGGACTTAAGCGGCGCAAGCCTTTTCCAGACACAGCTCATCGGCGCGAACCTTGCGCATGCCAACCTCACCAACTCCCGGGCCGCTGCCAACTTCACCAGGGCGGACCTGACAGGGGCCGACTTTTCCGGCGCCGACCTGTCGGCAGACATGAAGAACCAGTCGATGGGTCTGATGCGCGGTGTCCTGAGGCAAGCGAGTGCAGAGGGCGCGACGTTCGCAGGCGCGAACATGATGCGTGCCGATCTGGAGTATGCCAACCTGTCCGGAGCGGATCTAAGCGGCGCCGATCTTTCCATGGCGACGCTGGGCGGCGCCAATCTGACCGGGGCAATCGTCGAGGGTGTTCGGTTCATGAACGCCGACGTCACTTCGACGCAGCTGATCGATCTTCAAGGTC
This sequence comes from uncultured Rhodobacterales bacterium, assembly GCA_965368915.1. Taxonomy (GTDB): domain Bacteria; phylum Pseudomonadota; class Alphaproteobacteria; order Rhodobacterales; family Rhodobacteraceae; genus Albidovulum. The sequence continues at coordinate 8,491 of CBDUOT010000071.1, forward strand.
TGGACGACGTGGAACTGGCGAAGGCGAAGAACCTCAGTCGCGCGTTCCGGTGACCCGCACCCCGCTCGAGCGCGGTGATCGGCTCACATTGCGTCGAGTCCGGTCCACGCGGCGTTTGCTGCGCTCGACGTGATCGCGGCGTTGACGAACCGAATACCCTCCAGCCCATCGAGCAGGTTCGGAAGGTGATCCTGAGCCTCGCCTCGAATGGCGTTCGCGAAATCACGATAAAGCGCTGCGAATGCTTCCACGTAGCCTTCGGGATGGCCGGGTGGAACCCGGTGGCCCGCCAACGGAAAATCGGCCACCCCGCTGGCCTTCGTGATCCGCTGGGTGGGCTGGCCGTACTCTGTGTACCAAAGTGTGTTGGTATCGGCCTGCGTCCACTCCAAGCCTCCCTTGTCGCCATAGAGGCGCAGGGAGAGTCCGTTTTCGTTGCCCGGCGCGACCTGACATGCCCAGAGCATGCCCCGCGCGCCTCCATGGAAGCGAAGCATCATGTGTACGTTGTCATCGACTCGCCGGCCGGGGACGAATGTGTGCAGGTCCGCGCTCAGCGCCTCAAGCTCGAGGCCCGAAACAAAACGCAGGAGGTTGTAGGCATGCGTGCCGATATCGCCGATGCTGCCGCCCGCCCCTGCCTGAGCCGGATCGGTGCGCCAGTCCGCTTGTTTATTGCTGATATTCTCGGTCAGCCAATCCTGAGCGTATTCGACTTGCACGACACGGAGTTGGCCGATCCGGTCTTCCGCAACCATCGATCGCGCAACACGGATCATCGGATAGCCGGTGTAATTGTGCGTAAGCAGGAACTTGGCGCCGTTCCGGGGCTTCACGGCAGCAAGCGCGCGCGCGTCTTCAAGGGTGGAGGTCAAGGGCTTGTCGCAGATCACATGAATGCCAGCTTCGAGGAATGCCTTGGCGGGGGCGAAATGCAAATGGTTCGGCGTCGCGATCGCGACAGCATCGATTCCGTCGGGACGGGAGGCTTCGGCCCTCGCCATCGCTTCGAAGTCCTCGTAGGCGCGATCCTTCGCAATGCCGATTGCCTCTGCCGACCTGAGCGCGACGTCAGCGTGCGATGACAGTGCGCCCGCCACGAGTTCATACTCGTCGTCCAGCCGGGCGGCCATGCGATGCACCGCGCCGATGAACGATCCCTCGCCGCCCCCGACCATTCCAAGACGAATGCGTTTCTTGCGTGACATGATGTCCTCCTGATCGAATAGCCGCCACGGGAGCCGCTCTGGCGTCCTTGCCATACCATCACTGCCCGCGGATCAAAGTCCATCGCCGCGTCGAAGATGCAGGAGGGAAACCTTTGGACAGAGGTCGCTTTGGACATTGACCGGACTTCGTGATCTTACTTTCAACGACAATCAGTAAAGGAACGGATATGCGGCCTGACTGCGCATGGTTCGACACCGACAAAGTCCTGATAGGCGGGGAATGGCGTGCCCCGGATGGCGGCGCGACGCTTGACGTGACAGACCCGTCGACCGGGACGGTGATCGGCCGGATTGCGCGCGGCGGGGATTCGGATATCGATGACGCCGTCATCGCCGCACGCAACGCCTTCACGGGAAGCTGGGGAAAGCTCACGGCGGCGGAGCGCGGAAGGCTGATGCTGAAGCTCAGCGAAATCATCAGAACGCGCGCCGACGATCTTGCGAGGATGGAGGCAATCGACGTCGGCAAGCCACTCAAGCAGGCACGGGCGGACGCCTTCGCTTTGGCGCGGTACATGGAGTTTTACGGCGGCGCCGCGGACAAGCTCATGGGAGAGACGATCCCCTATTTGGACGGCTACACCGTCTACACGCTGCGGGAACCACATGGCGTGACGGGTCACATCGTTCCCTGGAATTATCCGATGCAGATCATCGGACGCTCTGTCGGTGCCGCGCTTGCCGCCGGAAATGCCTGTGTCGTGAAACCCGCGGAGGATGCCTGCCTGACCGCCCTTGCTTTCGCGCATCTCGCCGCCGAAGCGGGCTTTCCGGACGGCGCGATCAACATCGTGACAGGGATCGGCGCCGAAGCGGGCGCGGCGCTCAGCGCACATCCAGGCATCGATCATCTCTCGTTCACCGGGTCTGTGCCCGTGGGCAGCTTAGTGCAGGAGGCTGCGGCGAAGAACATCGCGCCGGTGACGCTCGAACTCGGCGGCAAGTCTCCGCAGGTCGTCTTTGCTGATGCCGATCTGGATCGCGCACTTCCGTTTCTGGTCAATGCGGGAATTCAGAACGCAGGCCAGACTTGTTCGGCCGGATCGCGCATTCTTGTCGAGCGGTCGCGGTATGACGAGGTCGTTGACCTGATGGCGCAGCGCTACGCGGGCCTCAAGGTCGGACCGGCACTGGATGACCTCGACGTTGGCCCGATCATCTCGGCACGACAGAAATCGCGTATCGAAATGATGTTGGAGCAGTCGGGGGATCTCACGACCGTCGCGAGGGGAAGAATCGTCGACGGTGCGCCGGAGGGTGGCTTCTATGTCGCGCCGGTGCTGCTGGCGAATGTGCGAGGCGACCACAAGTTGGCGCAAGACGAGATCTTCGGCCCGGTTCAGGTCGTGATTCCCTTCGATGACGAAGAAGAGGCTGTCGCGATCGCGAACGGCACGGAGTACGGGCTGGTGGCGGGTGTCTGGACGCACGATGGCAGCCGCGCGATGCGAATGGCGCGCGACATTCGGGCCGGACAAGTGTTCCTGAACAACTACGGCGCAGGCGGCGGTGTCGAGCTGCCTTTTGGCGGTGTCGGAAAATCGGGCCACGGTCGTGAAAAGGGTTTCGAAGCACTCTACGGCTTCACGAAGCTGAAGACCGTAGCGGCGCATCACGGCTGATAGCCGCCAAGCTTCGCCTATCGCGATTATCGTTACGAGAAGGACTTAATCGAGTCGGTGCGCAAGGCGCCAATACATCGATGGCAGATAGCTCGGACGCAGCTCACGTATGGCTGCGTCCGAACAGGATTGTAACGGCTCAGGCGATGTCGAACCGATCGGCGTTCATCACCTTGTTCCATGCGGCCACGAAATCACGCACGAACTTCTTCTGAGAGTCGTCTTGTGCATAGACCTCCGCAAGCGCCCTGAGCTGCGAGTTCGACCCGAAGACAAGATCCACGCGGGTGCCAGTCCATCTCACTTTGCCGGTCGCGCTGTCGCGCCCTTCAAAGACACTCTGGTCCGCCGCAGTCGCCTTCCACTCCGTACCCATATCGAGCAGGTTGACGAAGAAGTCGGTCGTGAGCGTTTCCGGACGGTCGGTGAAGATGCCGTGCTTCGTGTCGCCGTAGTTCGCGCCCAGCGCCCGCATGCCGCCGACAAGCACCGTCATCTCGGGCGCGGTCAGCGTCAGGAGTTGCGCCCTATCCACCAGCAGTTCCTCGGCCGAAACTGAGAACGTGCGGGCGGAGTAGTTACGGAAACCGTCAGCAATCGGTTCGAGAACATCGAACGCTTCCACGTCCGTCTGCTTTTCCGAAGCATCCATGCGGCCGGGAGTGAACGGGACTTCGATGTCGTGTCCCGCTGCCTTCGCCGCCTTTTCGACCGCCGCGCAGCCACCCAGAACGATAAGGTCGGCGAGAGAGACCTTCTTGCCGCCCGACTGAGCCGCGTTGAAGTCCTTCCGGATTTGCTCGAGCGCGCCGAGAACCTTGGCGAGTTCGGCCGGCTCGTTGACCTCCCACCCCTTCTGCGGAGCGAGGCGGATGCGCGAGCCGTTGGCCCCGCCCCGCTTGTCAGAGCCGCGGAACGTCGAGGCCGATGCCCACGCCGTCTTGGCGAGGCGCGAGACCGACAGACCCGTTGCGAGGATCTTTGCCTTCAGGTCTGCGATGTCCGTCGCATTGATCAGCGGATGATCCACCGCGGGGATCGGGTCCTGCCAGATCAGATCCTCGGACGGGACTTCCTCGCCCAGATACAAGGATTTCGGCCCCATGTCCCGGTGCGTCAGCTTGAACCAAGCGCGAGCGAAAGCGTCTGCGAACTCTTCCGGGTTCGCGTGGAAGTGGCGCGAGATCTTGTCGTATTCAGGGTCCATGCGCATCGCGATGTCCGCAGTGTTCATGAAGATCGGAACCTTCTTCGACGTATCGCCCGCGTCAGGCGCCTTGTCGGCTTCCTCAAGATTCTTCGGCGTCCAGACCCAGGCGCCGGCCGGGCTCTTCACCAGTTCCCACTCGTATTTATAGAGAACGTCGAAGTAGCCCATGTCCCACTGGATCGGGTTCGGCGTCCACGCCCCTTCGAGACCCGAAGTGATGGTGTCACCGCCCTTGCCCGACTTGTAGGTCGACAGCCAGCCGAACCCCATCGCTTCGATCGGGGCCGCTTCCGGCTCTGGCCCGACATGGGCGACATCGCCCGCGCCGTGCATCTTGCCGAACGTGTGTCCACCAGCCACGAGCGCGACGGTTTCGTAGTCGTTCATCGCCATGCGAGCGAAGGTCTCGCGAACGTCGCGCGCCGAGGCGAGCGGGTCGGGGTTGCCGTCCGGGCCCTCGGGATTGACGTAGATCAGACCCATTTGCACCGCGGCGAGCGGGTTTTCCAGATCGCGGTCGCCCGAATACCGGCTCTGCTCGTGGGTCGAGTTTGCGAGCCACTCGTCCTCGGCGCCCCAGTAGATGTCCTCTTCCGGCTCCCAAATGTCCGCGCGGCCACCCGCAAAGCCAAAGGTCCTGCCGCCCATCGACTCGATGGCGCAGTTGCCCGCGAGGATCATCAAGTCAGCCCAGGAGATCTGGTTGCCGTACTTCCGCTTGATCGGCCACAGCAACCGGCGCGCCTTGTCGAGGTTGCCGTTGTCCGGCCAGCTGTTAAGAGGCGCAAAGCGCTGCGACCCCGAACCTGCGCCACCACGACCATCACCCGTGCGGTAGGTGCCCGCACTGTGCCAAGCCATCCGGATGAAAAGTCCGCCGTAGTGGCCGTAATCCGCAGGCCACCAGTCCTGCGAATCCGTCATAAGCGCGTAGAGGTCCTTCTTGAGCGCCTTGAGGTCGAGCTTCTTGAACTCTTCGGCATAATTGAAGCCCTCGCCCATCGGGTCGGACAGGCGCGAGTTCTGGTGCAGGATTTTCAGGTTGAGCTGGTTAGGCCACCAGTCACGGTTTGACCGCCCACCGAAGGCTGTATGCATCACCGGGCATTTGCCCGCATTCGCGACATCATTTCCGTCCATCGATATCTCCGATATTGGCTACTTTATGTGAACTGAACTCCGGACTGGATTATAAACCGCCCGGGCAACACGCCGTTGACGAAGCGCAGCGCATCAGCGTTGCTCTCGCCAAGTATTCTATCCCCTCCGTTTTGGATCTCGCCGGAATGCGGATTCCGGAGTTCGGGCCCGAATCGCCAACATTGGCATTCCAGGTTGTCAGCTTGTCTCCTACGCACCCGCCTTCATCGTCCATGAGGCGTGGGGGTTGTGACATTAGCTGCTCCCGAGGTGATCCGCGCTATGTCTATCAAACCAAACCGATTAGCATAAGTTGAATTTTCTGATTGCAGGAATAAGATGTCCTTATGCTCAATCTGACGCTCAAGCAGCTGCGCTACTTCGACTCCTTGGCGCGGCATGGTCACTTCGGCCGTGCTGCAGATGCCTGTTCGATTTCTCAGCCTGCCCTCTCCATGCAGATCAAGGAACTTGAGGATTCGCTCGGCACGACGCTATTCGAACGAAGCGCACGACAGGTTCGACTCACCGGTTTCGGCGAGGAATTCCGATCGCGGGTGCATGGCATCCTGCGCTCGGTGGATGAACTGGGAGATCTTGCGCGCGCCTCACGCGACCGGTTCGTGGGTCGGCTGCGCATCGGTGTCATTCCGACGATCGCGCCGTATCTTCTGCCCGCGATCATCGGCAACCTGACGCAAATCGATCCGAGCCTCGACATTCGCGTTCGTGAAACGGTGACCCCAAAGCTGCTTCAGGAGCTGGCCGAGGGGCGGCTCGACACGGCGATCGTCGCGTTGCCGGTTTCAGAACCCTCGCTGACGGAAGTCGAGCTTTTCAAGGAGAACTTCGTTCTGGTCCGGCCAAGCGAGGATGAAGGTAAGCCGGTTCCAAATCGCGAAATGCTGCGCGAAATGAGGCTGCTTCTTCTAGAGGAAGGGCACTGCTTTCGCGATCAGGCCCTATCCTTCTGCAACATGCACTCCGCATTGCCGCGTGAGCTTCTGGACGGCAGTTCGCTATCCACGCTGGTCCAGATGGTCAGTGCCGGAATTGGCGTGACGTTGATCCCGGAAATGGCCTTACCGGTCGAAACCCGTTCCGCTTCGGTTTCCATCGCGCATTTCAAAAGCCCCGAGCCATCGCGGACGATCGGAATGATCTGGCGAAAGACGAACCCTCTTGCAAAGCAGCTCATGCAGATATCCGAGGTCGTTCGTAAGTCTGCCGGGTCTCAGAGCTTCGCTGGCGAAGCTTCGGTTGCGACGGACGAAGCTGCAACACAACGGATGACGGCTTCGGGTTAGATCTTCGTGTAGCCTGCAACGATTTCTACAGTTGCGCGTTCAAGCTTCGAAGGGATGCAACGGACGGACTGATGTACATTCTCAACCAACATGTGCTGATCGTCGCCGGCCTGCTCGTCGCCGCGCTGGCGGTTGTCTTCGTCCTGCAGCAGCGCCGGACGCCACAATCGGCAGCCGCGTGGATTCTCTTCATCATCCTCGTGCCGTATATCGGCATTCCGATCTTCCTCATGCTGGGCTTTCGCAAACAGGGGTCGCGCTTCCCGGCGATCCGCTTCACGGAAGCCAGGCTTCCGTTGCCCTTCCACTGCCCGACAGCCGAGACTTTCGAACGACTTGGCGCGCCGGCGGCATCCGCCGGAAACGGGTTTAATCTGCACGAGACCGCAAAAGAGGCGCAGGCTCAGCTCGACGCCATCATTGCGGGTGCGAAGAAAAACCTCGATGTGCAGCTCTACATTCTTGACCACGACGCCTCCGGCCGACGCTTCGTCAAGCGCCTGACGGAAAAGGCGCGCGCGGGCGTCAGGGTTCGGGTGACGCTCGACCGGCTGGGAACACTGACCCGCCCGCGTCGCGAACTCGCCGAACTGACGAAGGCAGGCGGCGAGCTGCGCTTTTTCTCGCCGTTCATCCATCCGCCCGACAGCGGTCATATGAATCTGCGCAATCATCGCAAGCTCGTCATTGCGGATGACACCGTTGTCTGGGGTGGCGGGCGCAATGTCGGGGACGTTTACCTCGCTCCGCCCGAGGGGCGCTGGCTCGACCTCAGCTTCACCGTGACGGGACCGGTGGTGCAACACTACCTCGACGTCTTCGCCTCGGACTGGGATGTGAGAGGGCATGCCCATCGCGCCCAAATTGCGCGGTACACCGCTGCCGAACAGGACGCGATGTTGCAGCTCATCCCATCCGGCCCGGATGAGCCGGGCGACGTCCTGCATGACGGGCTCGTCAATGCGATCCATTCCGCGAAGCACCGCGTGTGGATCGCCACCCCCTACCTGATACCGACCGAGGCCCTTAGTGCGGCGCTGGCCGTCGCAGCCCGGCGTGGGGTGGAAGTCCGACTGCTGGTCCCCGATCGGTCGAACAAGTGGAGCGCCGACCTTGCCCGTGGCCCATACCTGCGTGAACTCGTGCACGCGGGGTGCCAGATCTTTCGTTATCCGGGCGGCATGTTGCACGCCAAGGCCGGCGTGATCGACGAGACGGCTTGGGTCGGCTCGGCGAACTTTGATGTCCGCTCGATGCTGCTGAACTTCGAATACGCGATGTTCGCTTATGACAGGGAATCGGTCGGTATGCTGGAACGATGGGTCGAAGCGATATGCGAGCGCTCTCTTGAAGGGGCGCCCGAGGCGAACTTGCCGCGCCGAGTGCTTGAAAGTGTCTTCCGCCTCGGCGCTCCGGTTCTTTGATCCCCTCGCCGAAATTACTTGGCGCGCGCCGTCGAACTGATGAACGACTCAACAGTCCCAAGCTTCATGCCCCGACCGATCGGTCGGGGCATGAACGTCCCGCGGATGCGGGACTCGTCGGCGAGGCCAAGCACAAGGGGGACAACGGCAACCCACCGGCGATCAGGATCAGGCGTCGTGGCCCGTTCTGTTCGCGAGCGTGACGTCGAGAGTCAGACGCTCGCCCTGGCGCAGGACTTCGATCTGCGCGGAAGTGTCCGGGGCCTCACCCGCGACGGCGCGGGTCAGGTCGCGGACATCCGCGATGGACTCGCCAGCAAAGCTCAGAACGATGTCACCTGATTTCAGGCCTGCCTTCGCGGCAGGGCTATCCGGCATCACGCTTTCAACGACCGCACCCTTTGCCTCGTCGTAGCCAAGCACGTTCGCCACTTCCTCTGACATCGGCCTGATCTGAACGCCCAGCCAGCCGCGATCGATCTTGCCATCGTCCTTGATGTCTTCGACGATGGTTTTCACCATATCGGACGGGACAGCGAAGCCGATTCCGACCGACCCACCGTCCGGCGAGAAGATCGCGGTGTTCATGCCGATGACCTCACCATCAGCGTTGAAGAGCGGCCCGCCCGAATTGCCCTTGTTGATTGCCGCGTCGGTCTGGATGTAATCGTCGAAGGGCCCGGACTGGATGTCACGCGCCTTGGCCGAGACGATGCCCGACGTGACTGTGCCACCCAGCCCGAACGGATTGCCCATCGCGATAACCTCGTCACCAACGCGGACCGCGTCGGAATCTCCGAATTTGACGGTCGGCAGAGGCTTGTCCGCTTCGACTTTCAGAAGTGCGATGTCGGTCAGCGGGTCCGCGCCGACAACTTTCGCATCGAGCGCTGTGCCGTCGGCGAACTTGATACGGACCGTCTCGGCGTTGTCGACCACGTGCTGATTGGTCACGACGAGGCCGTCTTCAGAGATGACGAATCCGGACCCGACGCCCTGACGTTGCTGACCATCAGGCATTCCGGGCATTCCCGGCATCATACCGAACGGCATCCCGAAGCGTTTCTGAAATTCTTCGTAGGGGAAGCCTTCTGGCAAGCCGCCTTGGGCGTTCGCAGGGGCAACCTTGGCCGTCACCTCGACAAAGACGACCGCGGGAGAGACCGTCTCAACAAGATCTCCATAGCCACCCGCGGGCACAGCCATGGCAGCTGTTGGCGCCACGGCCACCAGACTCGTAGAGGCAAGTGCCGCGGCCAGCGCCGTTGCGGCCACCCGTGGTGCGCGACGTGTCATAGTGTCCATTATTCTGCTCCGTATCACGGTTTCCATTGTGGCGAAGGTGTACGTGCTGCCTGCCAACGGGATGATCGGAGCTATACAGATATGTAACGTAACGCAGCCGTGATTGAGCTTTCAGCCTTTCAGCGACAAACGTTAGTGAAAGCCAGGTTCGCGTCCCTTGCCAACGTCGAGGCGGGGCATACCTAATCCGTGATCGACAGAGCGGAGCACGAGGTCGCGGTCGACAGGTTGCGAACGAAGGCCTGGAGGCAGGTTCCGCGCGGAGCAGATATGAAGATACTGGTGATCGAAGACGACAGGACGACCGGTCCCTACATAGCCGAGGGACTGCGCGAGGAAGGTCATGTCGTCGATCTGGTGCCCGACGGACGCGACGGACTTATTCGTGCGACAGCCGCGACCTACGATGTTCTGGTGGTCGACAGGATGCTGCCGGGGATCGACGGGATCTCGCTGGTGAAAACCC